>CAYNOL010000021.1:8763-30483 GCA_964398825.1 uncultured Ardenticatenaceae bacterium | reverse complement strand
CGGGTCGCCGACGGTGTCGCCGACGACGGCCGCCTTGTGGCGCTCCGATCCCTTGCCCGTGTTGGCTTCCAGGTCGCGCTCCTCGTCTTCGATCAGCTTCTTGCCGTTGTCCCACGCGCCGCCGGTGTTGGACATGAACACGGCCAAAAGCATACCGGAGACGATGATACCGGCCTGGAAGCCGCCGAGCGCCTCGACCTGCAGCAGTAGACCGACAGCGATGGGCGTCACGACCGCCAGAATAGCCAGATTGATCAGGTCGCGCTGGGCGGCAATGGTTGAGATCGTCACCGCGCGAGCGTAGTCGGGGGTTTTGGTCCCTTCAAGGATGCCCGGGATGCGGAATTGGCGGCGCACTTCTTCGACCATCTGGCCGGCGGCGCGGCTGACGGCGCGAATGGCCAGCGACGAGAACATCCACGGCAGCGCCCCGCCCAGCAACATGCCGACAAAGACCAGCGGCGACGACACACGGATGCCATTGGCCAGCGCCTCGGGGTCGACCAGCGAGACGTCGGTGATGAACGAGCCGAACAGCGACACGGCGGCGATGACGGCCGAGCCGATGGCGATACCCTTGGTGATCGCCTTGGTGGTGTTGCCGACCGCGTCCAGGTCAGCCATGATCTGGCGCGCCTTCGGTTCCAGACCGGCCATTTCGCCGATGCCGTTGGCGTTGTCGGCGATGGGGCCGAAGGAGTCCATAGCCACGTTGTTGCCCGTCAGCGTCAACATACCGATGCCGGTCAGGGCGACGCCGTAGAGGACGAATGTGAACTGGATGAACTCGGCCGAGAAGCGATCGTTGACGAACTGCTCCGTCGGGATGCCGTTGAAGATAAGGATGGCGGCGACGATGGTGGCCGCGATGACGACGACTGACCAGACGGCCGACTCATACCCTGAGGCAAGGCCGGAGAGGATGGTTGTCGCCGGGCCGCCGGAGGTAGCGTCGCGAATCTCCTTGACCGGCCGGTAGTGGGTTCCGGTGAAGTAGTCGGTCAGACGGTCGATGACGATAGCCAGCGCCACGCCGGCTGCCGTGGACAGAAACGGCCGCCACCAGCCGCCGGGCGCGTCGTCCATGTAGAAGATGGCGACGATGCCGAACAGCACAACCGAAATGGCCGCAGAGGTCAGGAAGCCGCGGAAGATAGCCGCCATGGCGTTGCCGCTGTCGTCCGACTGTCCCTTGACCAGATAGGTGCCGACGATGGAAGCCAACACACCGATACCGCGCACCAGCAGCGGGAACAGGATGAACTCGTTGTAGCCGGTGATCAGAGCCAGGGTGACGCCCAGGATCAGGCTGGAGACGATAGTGACTTCGTACGACTCGAAGATGTCGGCGGCCATACCGGCGCAGTCGCCGACGTTGTCGCCCACCAGGTCGGCGATGACGGCCGCGTTGCGCGGGTCATCTGCGGGCATGTCGTGCTCGACCTTACCCACGAGGTCGGCGCCGACGTCGGCCGCCTTGGTATAGATGCCGCCTCCCACGCGCATGAACAGCGCCACCAGCGTGCCGCCGAAGCCGAAGCCCAGCAGCGCGTCGGGCGCGGCCTGGCCGAACAGCATGAAGATGAGCGTGCCGCCCAGCAGACCCAGGCCGTCGGTCAGCATGCCGGTGATCGTCCCCGTGCGGTAGGCGATGCGCAGCGCGTCGCGGAAGCTGGTTCGCGCGGCGTTGGCCACGCGGACATTCCCCTCAACGGCCATGCGCATGCCCAACTGCCCCACAGCGAGCGAGAAGCCGGCGCCCATGACAAAAGCGACGGCACGGCCGATGCCAACGATGAGGCGGATTGTATCTTCGCTATAATCCTCCCCGAATACCTCTATCGAAAATTCCGTGGGGGGGACGATGTAGACGCTCAGGAAAAGGGCGATGGTGAGAATGACGATGAAGGGCAGAATGGTGCGCAATTGGCGGACCAAGTAGGCGTTGGCCCCTGTCTTGATGGCACCCCATACCTCCTGCATCTTCTCCGTGCCCTTGTCCTCGGCCATGATCTGTTGGCGCAAGAACAGCGCGTACAGCAGGCCGATGAAAGCCACGATCAGGACAAACCAGGTGGCAACTACCTCAAAGGTGTTCAGATCCATCCCTAGAAACCTGAATATCTGTTCCATAAATACCTCGTTGAACCTCCTATCTGCATGAATATTTTTGCAGCGACAATATGGTTAAGTCGCCAAACTCACCCATGATTGCATTCGAGCGTCGGCAGCCTGTCCACTGATCTGACTCAATGCGCCAGTGAGTCCCGAAATCAGTTGTGAAAGCAAAGCACAAGCGCAATTTTCGTTGGAACGTAACGCCGTTTAGTCTTCCATAATGAAAGATTTTGCAGCCAATCGCATAAACATACTTTGTTTAATGCCGATGTCAATAAATAGCGAAATGCGCCACAGAGCCGGTTTGAACTTCAAGTTATCCTTTATCTATCCTTGAAATCCAGCCATGGGAGCTATGTGAATGGATGCCGAGTTTGGCGTTCCAATCTCCGCAGTTTTGCCTCTCAAGTAGCGTTGGCATAAAATCTTCACAACGGGAAAAGGGATTAGGTCCTGATTTCCCCTCATTTACTTGGGTTTACGAAGCGGGCAACCCCGCTATTTTATTGTCTCCCATTTGAACAGCTACAAATTTGAAAAGGAGTTCAATTATCAAACGATGAATCGTCTAGTCGAAATTTCCGAAAACTTACGTCCACACCTGCCCATCATGTGGTGGTTAGGCATTGTAGCTGCCCTAACGGCGTTGGCATTTGCCTACCTTTTCTACCGACAAGTGATGCGGGAAAGCGAAGGCACACCGCGGATGATCGAGATCGCCGGGGCTGTCCGCGAAGGGGCAATGGCCTATCTTCAGCGGCAGTATCGCGTCGTGGTCGTGGTTTTTGTGGTCTTGGCGATCATCTTCGCGATTTTGGCCGTGTTCAATCTGCAGAACCCTCTGGTACCGATTGGTTTTCTGACCGGCGGCTTTCTCTCCGGTCTGGCCGGATATATCGGTATGAAGACGGCCACTAACGCCTCGGCGCGCACGGCTCAGGCAGCTGCCCAAAGTCTCAACAGCGGTCTCAGGGTGTCACTTCGCGCGGGGGCAGTCATGGGCTTTATCGTCGTCGGGTTTGCCTTGCTCGACATCACCCTCTGGCTTGGAGTTCTCTATTACGTTGTGCCCGCTCTTTTCCCCGACAGCATATTCAACGTGGCAAACCCGCTGCCGATCATTACGGCTACGATGCTCAGCTTCGGCATCGGCGCATCGACGCAGGCGCTATTTGCCCGTGTGGGTGGTGGCATCTACACCAAAGCGGCCGACGTGGGAGCTGACCTGGTAGGAAAGGTTGAGGCCGGCATTCCCGAAGATGACCCGCGCAATCCGGCCACGATCGCCGATAATGTCGGCGACAACGTCGGCGACGTGGCGGGTATGGGCGCGGACCTGTATGAATCGTATGCCGGCTCCATTCTGGCTACGCTGGCGCTCGGGGTTGCGGCCGTCAGCGCCGCCGGTTCGATTGCGGCAAACGGCGAAACCGCTATCGGGCTGCAATTAAAGATCATATCAGCTCCGATCGGGCTGGCGGCAATCGGCATCTTCCTCTCAATCATCTCTATTCTCATCGTGCGCACCGGCGAGGGAGCAACTCAGAACGATTTACTGGGCGCGTTGAGTCGCGGTCTCTACTTCAGTTCAGTCGGCATCGCTATCTTGGCCCTTCCCCTTCTCTATCTGATCGGTCTCGACAACTGGTTTCAGATTTGGATAGCCGTTATCGTCGGTTTGCTGGTCGGTGTTGTCGTCGGCAAGTCCACAGAGTACTACACCTCCCACGCCTTTAAACCAACGCAGGACATTGCCGAACAAGCGAAAACAAGTTCAGCCACAGCCCTCATCGAGGGGCTGGCTGTCGGCATGGAATCCGGCGGCGTTCCAGTTGCCGCTGTGGCTGTCGGCATCGCCATCAGCTACTATGTTATGGGTGGCGCAGATAACCCGCTCATGGGTCTTTACGGCGTCGGCATTGCCGCTGTCGGGATGTTGTCCACCTTGGGTTTCACACTAGCGACCGATGCTTACGGACCAATTGCCGATAACGCCGGCGGCAATGCCGAGATGGCCGGGCTTGACCAAATTGTGCGCGCGCGGACAGACCAACTCGATGCAGTGGGCAACACGACGGCGGCCATCGGCAAAGGCTTTGCAATCGGCTCGGCGGCGCTGACTTCGCTGGCGCTGCTGGCCGCCTATCAGGAGTCCGTTCGCCTGTCGCTCATCGGCCTGCGCGGTATTCAGACGGTACCCGTCAACGGTATCGATGTTGATCTGGCGACAATGAGCCTTGACCAGTTCCTGACCTACTTTCAAGTCACGCTGTTCAACCCGGCTGTACTAATCGGGCTATTCGCCGGCTCAGCCTCAACGTTCTACTTCTCGTCCATGACGATGCGGGCCGTCGGGCGCGCCGCGGGCGGCATGGTCGAGGAAGTGCGACGCCAATTCCGGGAGGATCCGGGCATCCTGGAAGGCACATCCAGGCCGGATTACGCGCGCTGCGTCGACATCAGTACGGCCGCCGCTCAGCGCGAAATGATCGCTCCGGCGCTTGTGAGCATGGGCGTGCCGGTGGTGATCGGCCTCCTCTTCGGCGTCGCGGGGGTCATGGGTCTGCTGGCTGGTGGACTGGCAACCGGTTTTGCATTGGCTATTATGATGTCCAACGCCGGCGGCGCCTGGGACAACGCCAAGAAGTTTATCGAGGAAGGCGAACATGGCGGCAAGGGGTCTGAAGCCCACAAAGCGGCCGTGGTTGGTGATACGGTGGGCGACCCGTTCAAGGACACATCCGGCCCTGCTCTCAACATCCTTATCAAGCTGATGGCGATGGTGTCTGTGGTCTTCGTAGGTCTGACGGTGTTTTTCGCCAACGGCCAGGGGCTCATCCACGTCATTATCAGCCGCTAAGCCTGAAAAAGGTTCGATTTTTTCGGACGGGTCTTTGGCAACAAGAGGGCGCGGCCATTTCGGCTGCGCCTTTGTCCTTTAAGGTATAATGAACAGCGATCCTGAATGGACGACCGGCACATGAGCACACTCCTCGTCTACGCCCCCGCGCCCGGCCACACCAAAGCGCAACACCCCGAAAGCCACAGTCGCATGGTGGGCCTTCTGCCCGCCATTGAGCAGGCCGGGCTGCTGCCGGATTTGGCGCGCTTCGAGCCGGAGCCCGCCAGCGTGGCCCAGCTGCGACGAGCCCACACCAACGAACTGATCGAATACGTCCGCCAGGTTTCCACGCGGGGGGGCGGCCTGCTAGACCAGGGAGACACCTACGTCACCGGCGAGAGCTTCGAGCTGGCCCGTCTGGCGGCGGGAGCGTGCATGGGGGCGGTTGACCGCATCATGACCGGCGAGGCGCGCAACGGCATGGCGCTCATCCGGCCGCCCGGCCACCACGCCGAATCGGATCGGGTCAGCGGCTTCTGCATCTTCAACAACATCGCCGTGGCCGCGCGCCAGGCGCAGGTGGCCCACGGCGCCGGCAAGGTAGCGATCGTCGATTTCGACGTGCACCACGGCAACGGCACGCAGGATATCTTCTTTGAGGATGACTCGGTGCTGTTCATCTCCGTCCACCTGTACGCGCCGTACTTCTACCCGGGCATCGGCGGCATGTATGAGATCGGCACAGGACGCGGCCGAGATCACACGCTCAACGTGCCCCTGCCCCCATACGTCGGCGACCATGGCTACCGGCGCGTGTTCGACGAGATCATCGAGCCGCGCCTGCGGCAATACCAGCCCGAGCTGCTGCTCGTCTCGGCCGGCTTCGACGCCCATTGGCAAGACCCGCTGGCGATGGCCGGTATGAGCTTGACCGGCTACGCCGATATCACCCGCAAGCTGCTCGGCTATGCAGACCAGTGGTGCGGCGGCAAGAGCTTGTTCATCCTCGAAGGGGGGTACCAACTCGACGTTCTGTCTCTGGGTGTGGTCAACACCTTTCATGCTTTATTGGGGCGCGATCAGGTCACCGATCCCATCGGCCCAATGAACCGAGCCGAGCACGACATCGACGCTCTGCTCGGCCGCCTGCAGGCCCATTACTTGCTAAAATGAGTGTTTCGCTCGATAATACGCGCGGGAAGTTGACCATAACTGGATGTGTCTAAGGTCTTAGCCCGTGCACCCAGCGGGTTCGCGAACGCGCCGCGCGGGAGTGTGTGACGGAGTTGCCACCGGGATTCCGGTCGGAGATTCCGCCACTAGCGCAGAGGATTTGCTATGGACGATCATACCGACGACCGTGACTCAGGGCCGCCGCCGGTGGGAACCCCGGAAGAGCTGGAAGAGGCGCTGAGGTGGCTGGAGGAGCTGACCGCGCGGCAGGGCAAACCGGCCGAGCCATCGAGCCTTGCCTCCTCTGCCTCTCTCGATTCCCCCTTTCGCGGCCTCATCGACAGCGAAGACGGTGATCTACCCGATTGGTTACGCGAGGTTCCCAGCAGCCCAGACCAGGAAGGGCTGGAAGAGACGGAGATGGAAAGCCGGCTCGATTGGCTGGCGAAGATGGCCCAGCGCGAATCGATTGAAGAGTTGCCGACGCTGGAGTGGCGACGCCTGTCGGATCCATCCCAGAGCGCGATTATGGCCGTCCACTCCGAAGTTGACTTGCCGCAGCCGGACGAGACGGATGAAGAAGAGCAAGACGAGGTCATCATTAGTGGTCCTGTTGTTGATGAAACGGCGATCAATGATGTGTTAGTCGACGATGGAGATTTCGGTGTCGCCGATGACAATGCCGGCGGGGACGAGGCCGCTGATGATTGGGCCGGCGAACTCGCTCCAATTACTGAATTCATAGACGCCGAATTGAAAGGGGACGAAACACTGGCGGACGACCTCATTCTTATGGATATCGACGAGACGGATGATCCGATCACTGTCGAATCATACCCCCTGGACAAGAGCTTTTTGTCGGAAGAGACGGCCGCCGCGGATGAACCGTTTGACCCAGACGCACCAGCCGGCTACGAGACATACGACAGCGACCTGCCGCCGCTGGACGATTTGGATGCGGCAATGGCCTGGATCGAGGAGTTGGCCGTTAGTCAGGAGACTCCACTCGAAGATCTGCCCAGCGTGGCCGACCGCGCTCTGGCCTCACAGCTGATGGCCGAAGCAGGTCTTTCTCTTTCCACTTCCTCGCTGGATGAGATCGGCTCCGACTCCGATCTGCTGGGGGGCGCCACACCCCCCCACCCATTCATTGAGGAAGAGGATTTCGCCGATACGGTCGTGCTGGTGGAGACGCTGGCAGCCGAGCAGAGCGCCGGCCATGGGGCGGACGACGAAATGCCGACACCCACAATCGGGATCGAGCGCGACGAGTCAAGCACGGCCGATATCCCCGAACCGATTGTTCTCGGAGAAATAACACCTTTCGCGGGTTCGGCCGAGGCCCGCCCCAATGGTGAATCAGCTGATGAGAGCGCGGCCGAGGATTCGGCCGACGAACTCTCATTCGATGAGGCGATGGCTCTATTGGACGAAATGGTAGCCCCGGGCGGCTTCGACGGAGCGGATGGGGCGATCGTTGAGATCGTCGAGACGACGACTGCCATCGTCGAAGTCGAGGCCGAGATCGAGCCTGGGCCCACGAGCGAGGCAGAAGGCCATGAACAGGACGAGGGGATAGGTGATAAAACGGATTCAGCCGGGCCGATGGACATCGCAGCCGAGAGAGTGCCGGAGTACTTCAACGGTCGTGGCCACTCCCCGCTGGAAGAAGCGCTCCAAAGTCTGGACGCGCTTGCCTTGCCGCCGGGCAAGTCGATGGACGAGATCGATGCCTCTCTCCGTACCTCGCAGGCCGCATCCTGGCGCGACGTCAATTCAGCCCTCGAGTGGCTGGAGTCGACGTTGGCGGTCCAAGCCGTCGCCGCGCCGAAGCCAGTGATGGAAATGGACGAGGAAGCGCTCATCGCCCAGATGCCCGAAGACCCCGACGCGGTTCTGGCTTGGCTGGAGCAGATGTCGGGCGAGGAAGAGCCACCGAGCGCCGTCGAGTTGGGCGCGCACCACGCAAGCGGCGTGATCGCGGACGCTGGACAGCCCGAGCCACTTATTGAGGATTTGGCTACGGCCGACTTGCTCAACATGCCCGAAGATCCCGACGAGGCGATGGCTTGGCTGGAAGGGCTGGCCCGCGAGGCGGTGCCCATCGAAGAAGCGCCGACTTCCATTGAGGAGGCGCCGACGATGGCTTATTTCCGCAAGGAAGCGGAGGCCGAGATCGACCAGGCTTCCAGGGCAGATGATGTGGTTCCGTCAATAGCAGCGGGAGTGACCGAAGAACCGATCTTCGAGGTCGAGCCGGATGAGGCCGACGACGAAGACACTCCGATCATTGAGATTGGTGCAGCCGAAGCGGAGTGGGAGACGGCCGAAGAAGCACAGGACGAAGCCACCACCACGGAAGCACCAACCCCCGAAGAAGAAGCGACCGAGACGGTTGAAGCTGAGGTCGTTACGGTTGACGCGGATGACGCGGATGTCGATGCCGTCGTCGACATCGCCGTTGCCGAAGCGGAAATGGCGCTGGCTGACGATGTAGATGACGTAGAGGACGAAGCAGCTGAGTGGGCAGAAGAAACATATTCTGAAGTTTCGGCCGGTAATGTACCGCAGATCGAGAGCGAGACGCTCGTCGTGACGATTGACACTGAAGATTCAGACGCCGGAGAGAACGTCATCGATCTCGCCATTGCCGAGGCGGAACTGGCGCAGGCCGAGGACGCGGTGACGGACGCGGCCGAGTGGCTGGAGGGCCAAGCCCAGCCGGAAGAGCCGCTCGTCGTCGAGGTGGAACCCGAAGACGTGCCGGAAGAGGAGCCGGCCGAGCCACAGGAAGAGGATGATCTCTCTTGGCTCGATCTTCTCAAACCCTTAGATTAACCTGTTGATATTGGAGTTATCTAGATGGAACAAACGTTAGTATTGATTAAGCCCGACGGCGTGCAGCGCGGGCTGGTTGGCGAGATCATCACCCGGCTGGAGCGCCGCGGCCTGAAGCTGCTGGGGTTGAAACTGATGAACGTGTCTCGTGAGTTGGCCTCCACCCATTACGGCGCCCACAAGGGCAAGCCGTTCTACGAAGGACTGGTCAGCTACATCACATCCAGCCCCGTCGTGGCCATGGTGTGGGAAGGGAAGGACGCCATTCAGATCGTGCGCAACACGATGGGCGCGACGAACCCGGCCGACGCCAACCTGGGCACCATTCGCGGCGACTACGGCGTCGAGATCGGCCGCAATCTGGTTCACGGCTCCGACGGCCAGGAGAGCGCAGCCAAGGAAGTAGGGTTGTTCTTCAAGGCCGATGAACTGATCAACTGGGCGCGCGCGACGGACGCGTGGATCCGCGAGTAAGAACGCAACTCACATTAAATCCACTTAAAAGGGGCCCTGCGGGGCCCCTATTGCATTCCCACCACGAAGCGCCTCTTCTGGTCACTGGGGAGATTGCAAAGCTTTTACTGCATCCGCACCACGACGCGCCCCTTGTGCCAGAGGGACTCCAGATCATAGTAGGCGCGCTTCTCGGCTTCGAACAGATGCACCACCACATCGCCGAAGTCGATGAGGATCCAGCCGTCGGCCGGAGTGCCCTCGACGCCCTTGGGCATCCGGTCCCCCTTCGTCTTGGCCTCATACTGCACAGCCTGCATCAGCGCGCGCAATTGCGGCTCTGATTCACCGCTGCAGATGACGAAATAGTCGGCGAACACCGCTTGGGAAAGAATGTCTAGCACGAGAATATCGATGCCCTTTTTGTCTTGCAGCGCATCGACCAGCAAATGGGTAAATTCGAGACCTTCCAGGTAACACCTCCGAAAATAGTTGAATTCGCGCGCATTGTAGCCTGTTTGGGGCTGATTTACCATAGGCCGTTTGCGCTATGCCGTTCCCCAAGCTAGACTTCGCGCGACTGCCTATGTTCCCATTCCCCAGCCAACCCGCCCCATCCGGTCCGGCCGTCTGGTCTGTCGGCGAACTGACCACCTACATCCGCGAAATGTTCGAGCTGGACTATCGCCTGCAAGACGTTGAAGTGTCGGGCGAGATCTCCAACTTCACCCGTGCCGCGTCGGGCCACTTGTACTTTTCGCTGAAGGACGGCCGCGCGCAGCTGAGGTGCGTTATGTGGCGTTCGCAAGCCGAGCGGTTGCGCTTCCGGCCGGCAGAAGGGGATGCGGTCGTGGCCCGCGGCCGCGTCTCTGTCTATGAGGCCAGCGGCGTCTACCAGCTCTACGCCGACCGGCTGCAACCGGCCGGGCGCGGCGATTTGGCCGTCGCCTTCGAGCGGCTGAAGGCGGCGCTGGCCGACGAGGGGTTGTTCGACGCCGAGCACAAGAAGCAGATCCCCGCCCGGCCGCGCAAGATAGGCATCGTCACCTCGGCCGACGCCGCCGCGCTGCGCGACATCCTTAACGTCATCCAGCGGCGCAACCCGTTCGTCTCCATCCTCATCGCCCCGACCCTTGTACAGGGGGAGCTCGCGCCGCCGCAGATCATCCGCGCCCTGCGCTGGCTCGACGCCCGGGACGACATCGACACCATCATCATCGCCCGCGGCGGCGGCTCGATCGAAGACCTGTGGGCGTTCAACGACGAGCGCGTGGCCCGGGCCATCTTCGCCGCGCGCCACCCGATCATCAGCGGCGTGGGGCACGAGACGGATTTCACCATCGCCGATTTCGTCGCCGATCTGCGCGCGCCGACCCCCTCGGCCGCGGCCGAGTTGGCCGTGCCCGACCTGTCCAACATCAGGCCGGTGCTCGACAGCCTGGCGTTGATGATGCGCGACGAAGTGGCCCAGCAGCTCGCCGGCCGCCGCGAGACGGTGCGCGTCAACGCCCAGCTCCTCTCGCTGCTCAGCCCACGCCGGACGATCGACGCCGACCGCCAGCGAATCGATGGCTTGGTGGAGCGCTCCGGCCGCGCCGCACAGCGGATCCACGACCGGTACGCGGGGCGGCTGGCCGTCGCCCGCGCCAGCCTGGCGGCCGTCAACCCCGAGACGACACTGGCCCGCGGCTTCGCCATCGTCCGCGACGCGAGCGGGCAGGTCATCCGGGAAATAGCCCAGGTGCGGCCGGGCGAAGGGATTTCCGTCCAGATCAGCGACGGGACGTTCGGCGCGCGCGTCTCGGATTAGCCGAGCGTTGGGGCCTAGTTGTGGCTCCAGAAAGCGATGTCTCCGGCAGCCAGGCGGTGCGGCCGCCCCCCCACGGTGGGAACCACTAAAATCACATTATCGCCGTCTTCGCGAACGGGCAAGACCAGCGCCGTGCTGTCCGGCGACCAGATGCTGTGACTCAGCGCGTATTGGTCAAAGAACGGCAGGAATTGCGAAAGGTAAACGCGCGTCGGCTCGAAATCGAGCAACCGCAGGCCGTGGCCCGTCTCCACGTCGATGACCGACAGCGTCAGGAAGCCCTGCCGGAATTGGGCGGCGGGCTGAGCAGCCATGCGGCTAGCGCCCTGCGGCCGGCGCGGGCCCAGCGCATTGACGCCCTCGTCGATGTCGTTGTTGCTGTTGATCGTGATGAAGGCGATCTGGCGGCCGTCGGGCGACCAGAAGAAGGCCAACACCGTCTGCCGGCTGGCGATGCGCTCGTCGCCGTTGGTAACGTCAAGAATGTGGAGCGGCCCCCAATACGGGTGGCCGTTCGGCGCGGCGTTGGTGTAGGCAATTCGATCCCCGGCCGGGCTCCAGCCCAGCGCCAGCGAGCCGACGCTCTGCCGCGCCGTTCGCTCTCCGGTGCGGGTATCGACGATGACCAGCGAGCTGAGGCCGCCGTCTGCTTGCTCGGCAAAAGCCCAATACCGGCCGCCGTCGCCGACGCCAGGGGCCTGGAACTCGCCGGGCACGGCCAGATTAGCCGTCTCCGCGTCCCCTTCCAGATCGATCAGCGCCAGCGTGTTGTCCGCCCGTTGTTGGCCGGAGTGGATCAATAGACGCCCGCCGTCGTCGGTCCAGTCCCAGTAGAACGGCGCGCCCGTGGCCAGCAGCCGGCTGCCGGCCGAGCCGTCACCGGCGATGACGTTCAGGCTCATCAGGCTGCGCGAGTAGTTGGCCAAAAAGGCCAGGTTGCGGCTGTCGGGTGACCAATAGAGGTAGATCGGCGTGTTGCTGGTGCTGTCGTAGATGCGGCGCGAATCGAGCGCCCCCGTCCGCGGCTCATCGTTCAGGATATAGATACCCCCGCTCATGCCGCGCGAGCCGATGATGGCCAGACGATGGCCGTCGGGCGCCCACGTCGGGAACTGGAAGCGGGTGTTATCGCTGGCCAGCGTCAGCACCCGGCGGTCTTCCCCGTTGGGGCGCATCGTCTCCAGCTGGCCGTCATCGTTGATGAGGGCGATACGATCGACTTCAGTCGGGGGCGTGGCAGACACAGGCGCGACCGTGGCCAGCGGCGAAAGGGACGCGGCCGCGGCGGCCACGACTGTCGCCGGAGCGGCCGTAGGGCCGAGATCGATGAGCGCCGCCGGCGAGTCCACATCAATGGGTTGGGCCTGCCTGTCTCGCCTGACAAGCAGGAAGTAGGTCAGCAGCGACGTGCCGATGAGGCTGGCGATGAGGATGACGGAAACCGCCACGAAAAGGCAGCTCGGTCGTGACGACGAGTCGGGTTCATCGTAGTTGTCCTGGGGGGCGAAGGGATCGTAGTAGCTTGGCTCGTCATCATACATGAGAGGATTGTAGCACCCCGCGCCAAAAACGGCGGAACCGGTTTACCAACCGTTCAGCAAGGGCGATCGGATGTTAACCATTCCCTTGCCCTACCACATCTGTGATAAAATTCACGCCATGAGTAAACAAGAGAACTCGGTCTCCGGGAACGCGCTGTCCGGCTTCATCCAGGCCGCGGGCGTGATCCTGGCCGTCTCCTATCCCGTGCTGGCTTTGTCGGCCGGCGTTCGCTCGCTCTACCAACTGTTTCTGAAGGACGGCAACGTCGACGTCCTGGCCGCCGTGCTCAGCGGCGTGGCCGCCGTCTGTTATCTACTGGCGACGGTGGGCTTTGTCGTGCGCAAGCGGTGGGCGTGGCGGCTGTCGGTGACGATGCTGGCTTTTGAGCTGTTCATGGTGCTGCTGGTGGGCACGCTCAGCTTCGTCATCCCCGGCGTCATCGGCCGCACGGTGTGGGGCCACTTCGGTGCGGATTACGGTTACTTCCCGCTCATCCAGCCGCTGCTGGGGCTGGCCTGGCTGTTCCACCGGCAGACGCGAACGGTTTATGGAATTGGGCGGGCGGCCGTACAGACTTGATGATTAGAAGGCGCCAACAGGGTGGCTCACAGACCCGCCCCTGCGACGCCACCTTCAGCCCAACCCACATCAATCGATCTCCAATATCTTATAGGGGTAGACGTTGACCACCTGCGTCTCTTCATACTGCGTGGTGGTGACTTCATCCTGCCGGTAGACGTGGATGTGGCCGTGCAGGTGGTAGCGCGGCTTGAACATGCGCAGAAAGGTTAGGAACACCTTGAAGCCGGTGTGGGGCAGGTCGGGGCGGTCGTGGATGCCGTAGGGCGGGGAGTGGGTGACGAGAATGTCGAGCGCCCGGCCGAAGCGCTGCCGGTTCCACAGCAGGCGCGGCACCATTTGCGCCGTCACGACGCGCATCTCCGACTCAGAGTACATGAAGTCAGCATTGGCCTTATAGCGCATCGAGCCCTGCAGCCCGGCCAGAATGAGCCCCCGCCGCGCCACCACCTTGCCGTGGATGTCGGTGCCGCCTCGCACTTGGGTCCACTCTTTGCCGCCAACGCCATATTGCGGCCCGCCGTCGTGGTTGCCCAGCACATAGACCAGCGGCGCGTCGAGGGCTGAGGTCAGGAAGTCGAGGTAGTAGAACGGCAGGTCGCCACAGCCGATCAACAGGTCGATGGGTGGCAATAGCTGGCGCACCTGGCCGTGATAGAGCTTGTCAAGCACGCGGTCACTGGCGGCCAGCACTCTCATGGGTCGGGCCACTCGCGGCCGTGATTCTCCTCAAGCTTGTCCAGGATCGCCTGCTCCAGATCGATGCCGCTGATGCTGGCCAGCTGGAGCAGATAGAGCGCAACGTCGGCCAGCTCCTCCGCCAGCGCCTCGCGGTTGCGCACTTCGTCGCGCCATTGGAAATGCTCCAGCACCTCGGCCGATTCTAATGCAAGGGAGATCGCCAGATTGCGGGGGGTCTGTGGCTTAGGCGAATCGGCCGCGTACCACCCCTTGGCGGCCACGAATTCGTGCATGCGCGCTTCCAGTTCTTTCAGTTCCATACTCAACAGATTGTATCCAAAAAACAAAAACGCCGGCCACCCTGTGGGGTGGCCGGCGTGGTTGGTTGTTCAAGCTCACGAGCCGTCGGGCCGACGGCCCGCGGGTCGTTGGTCGCTAGAGACGCTCAGCCACAAAGGCGGTGATGTCGGCCAGGCGCGAGGCGTAGCCCCACTCATTATCGTACCAGGCGATGACCTTGACGAAGTTACCGTCCAGGACGTCGGTTGAAAGGCCGTCGATGATAGCCGAAGCCGGATCGCCCTTCAGGTCCATCGAGACCAGCGGTTCCTCGGTGTAGGTGAGAACCTTACCCATCCAGCCGGGAGAATCGGCCGCCGCCTTCAGCGCCGCGTTCAGCTCTTCCTTGGTAGTGGACTTCTCGAGCTCGGCCGTCAGGTCGACGACGGACACGGTGACGGTGGGCACGCGGAAGGCCATGCCGTTGAAGCGTCCGTCCAGTTCGGGCAAGACGAGGCCGATGGCCTTGGCCGCGCCGGTGGAAGTTGGGATGATGTTGTTGACCGTCGTGCGGGCGCGACGCAGGTCCTTGTGGGCTACGTCGAGGATGCTCTGGTCGTTGGTCATGGCGTGGATGGTCGTCATCAGCGCGCGCTTGATGCCGAACTCATCGTGCAACACCTTGGCGACGGGGGCCAGGGCGTTGGTGGTGCAGCTGGCGTTGGAGATGACGTGCATCGTGTCGGAGTCGTAGGTCTCCTCGTTGACGCCCAGCGCAAACGTGCCGTCGATGTCCTTGGCGCCGGGGGCCGAGATGATGACCTTCTTCGCGCCGGCGGTGATGTGAGCGCTGGCTGAAGCCTTGTCGCGGAAACGGCCGGTGCACTCGAGGACGATGTCGACACCCAATTTGCCCCAAGGCAGGTTCGCCGGGTCCTTCTCGGCATAGCTCTTCAGCTTCTCGCCATCGATGTAGATGTCGCCGTCGCGGACCTCAACCTCACCGGGGAAGCGGCCGTAGGTGGAGTCGTACTTCAGCAGGTGTGCATTGGTCTCGGCCGGCATCAAGTCATTGATGGCCTCGACGTCGAGGACGCCCTGGTAGTTCTCGTAGATGGCTTTGAAGACCTGGCGGCCGATTCGACCAAAGCCGTTGATACCAACTTTGATAGTCATAGAAAAAATCTCCTTTCGTAGTGAAATGGGAATTCGTTGTTAAGTGTGTGGGCTTTGTCAGGAAAGTTGTGGTGCTGCGGAAAGCGAACACGCACTTTGATTATTATACCGTACCTTTGTCTGAACTGAAAGGATACGGGCTGTTTTAAGAGATGAAATTATTCAAAAACCAAGAAACGGCGCTATCTGTCCAGCAGGTCGATGATGGCGCGGGCCAGCTTGGCGCTGTCGTGGCGCCACGGCCGATCCTCATCTACCAGATCGGTAGCAGAGCACCTCACATTGGGCGGGGTGTCGAGCGTAACGTACTCCGTCCGGCCGCCCCCTACGTCCGGCGGCACCGACAGGTTGTCGTTGGCTATCACCATGTCGAGGAAGTCGTCGGTCACATGGCGGCGCAGCGCCTCGACGTGGTCAGTGACACTGTAGCCGTCAGTCTCGCCCGGCTGCGTCGCCAGATTGCAGACGTAAACTACCCTGGCCTGCGTGTGGACCAGCGCCTCGGCCAGGTCGGCCACCAGCAAATTGGGCAAAATACTCGTATAGAGGCTGCCTGGCCCCAACACGACGAGATCGGCCTGGAAGATGGCCCGCAGCGCCGGGGGATAGGCCCGGGAGTGACGCGGCTCCAGTCGGACGCGCTCGATGCGGCCGCCCGCCTCGGGGATGGCCGACTCCCCCGCCACCTCGATGACTGCGCCGCCGGCCACGGCCACCTCGGCCACCAGGGTAACGTTCTCCAGCGTCGAGGGCAACACCTGCCCGCGCAGCGCCAGCACGCGCTGGGCGGCCAGCAGCGCCTCGTCGAAGCTGCCGGTGATGCCCGTCAGCGCCGCCAGCAACAGGTTACCGAAGGCGTGGCCGCCCAGCCCCTGCTCGGCTGCGGCGTCGTGGCCGTTGGCTCCCGCCTGCGCCCCGAAGCGGTATTGCAGCACCTGGCTCATCAGCTGCTCGTCGCGGGCCAGCGCCGCCAGATTGTTGCGGAAATCGCCCGGCGGCAGCAGGCCGAGCTCCTTGCGCAGACGGCCGCTGCTGCCGCCGTCGTCGGCCACGGTGACGATGGCGGTGATGTTGCTGGTGTAGGCTGTCAGGCCACGCAGCAGCCCCGGCATCCCCGTGCCGCCGCCGATGGCGACGATGTGGGGGCCGCGGTCCCGCCGCCGATAGTCGTAGAGGGAGTCGACCACCGCCCCATCCGACCCGCGCAACGGCTCGACCAGATTTTTACCCAGCCGCACAACAGCCAAGAGCATGATGACGCCGCCGACGCCGAGCGGAATGACCGCCCGCAGCGACAGCGGCAGAAAGCCGAGCGAGAGCAACGTATACAGCCACTCAGGGATCCAGCCGGCGCGGTTGATCGCCACCACCAGGCTGACCCACCCCAGGCTCATGGCTGCCGAGGCGAGAATGAGCAGCAGCAACCACCGTTTGACGTGGATGCCGACCGTCAGCCAGCGGCGACGCAGATAGAGCGAAGACCACAGCGCGCGAAGGGAACGCATGGGCGGCCGCCTACCGGCCGAACTGACTCGGCAGAGTGAATGAGAGCACTTCAGTCATGATTGAACCTCTTCCTCGTCGCGTGGCGCCTCGGCCGCCTGGCGCTGTTCCCACAGTTGGCGGGTGATCTCCATGTGTCCGGCATGGAGCGCGGTGTGCTCCAGCGCGTGGAGAAGGGCCCAGCCGGCTGTGATCTGGCGGTTATCGTCGCCGACAGTGCGAGTTGAACTGAGGTCCTCGATGGTCAGTCGAGCCAATACAGATTGGCTATGCGAAAGGATGTTACGGGAGCGCTCTTTGAACTCCCCCACTCCCACGCCGACCATATGAAACTCCGACTCGCGCACGCGGCCTGACGGCTCCTGCCCAGCCACGTCGCCGATCCAGTAGCGTTGCGAGCCGAACGTGTGGGCCAGCAATACGCCCAGTGTGTTCATCTGGTTGCCCGGTGACCAATCCAGCGCGTCATCAGGCAGGCCATCGATAGCCCGCTCGATGATCTCATGCATCGCCGCCAGCCGATCGCTCAAATCATTCATTAAGGGGTCCATATATACCTCCGTACCGTTTTATTATCCGCGGATTGGGCCGATTGGGCAGATAAGAAGAAGAGGATGAACCACAGATTTCACAGATTTCACAGATTGAAGAGAAGAACGGTAATTCGCAGATTTATTGAGGGGATTAGACGTTTGGGGGTTGCACGATCTCTAACTCCTCCACTTTCCAATCTCTTCTTCTTAAATCTGGGAATCTGTGGTTCCTTTCTCTTCTTGTCCTAATTCTGCAGGTGCTGTATAAGTCCTGTTCCCGCGCCAATTGGTGGCGCGGATTGTTTTTGGGATAGGTGAATTGTGCAAGAAGCGGCGAAGCGGAAGCGCACCCAGGCATACATTGTGCTGGGTCTTAGCCTGGTGGCGATCTCCTTTTCGGGCATATTCGTGCGGCTGGCCGGCGCGCCGGGGGCGGTGTCGGGCTTCTATCGCATGGCGATCCCGGTCGTCATTTTGACCCTGCCGTTCCTGCGAGACGCCCGTGCCGAGAGCGAACGAGGCAAGCTGAACGGCCGCGAGATCTGGATCGCCCTCCTGGCCGGTGTCTTCTTCGCCGCCGATCTGTTCTTCTGGAACACCGGCGTGCTGCTCAGTGGAGCCACCAATCCGACGCTGATGAGCAATACCGCGCCGATTTGGGTGGGCATCGGAGCGATGATCTTCTTCCACGAGCAGCCGGGACGCGGTTTCTGGATCGGGCTGTTCATCGCCATCGCCGGCGCGGCCGTCATCCTCGGCGTCGACGCGCTGAACGACGTGGGGCTGGGCACCTTTTTCGGCTTCCTCTCCGGCGTATTCTACGGGTTGTACTTTCTCGTCGTGCAGCGCAGCCGGCAGCGGCTCGGCACGGTGACATCGTTCTGGCTTTCGGCCGTCAGCTCGGTCATCGTGCTGGCCGTCGTAGCGCGCGCCCTCAACCATCCACTGACCGGCTACTCCCTTATCACCTATATCTACATGGCCGCCATCGCCATCGTCATCCAGTTGGGCGGGCAAATGGGCGTGGCCTACACACTGGGTTATCTGCCGGCGTCGATCGTCTCGCCAACCCTGCTGCTGCAGCCGGTGCTGACGGGGCTGCTGGCCGTCCCACTTCTCCACGAGCCGCTGACGGCCGTGCAGGTCATCGGCGGCGTGGCGGTGCTGTTGGGCATCTACATCGTTCATCGCAGCCGGCAAGTCATCCGCGTCCCGACGGACGTCCCGGCTGATTAGCGGCAGCCTGCTTCCTTTGGCCCGGCCGATGCCTTCACATATAATGGCCACTCAACACCAAATATACATCGTGACGCACGCAATTCTTCGTTCGTAACCAGCGCTTCAGTCCCTTCTTTAAGAATCGTGCTGAAGCGCGCACCGACGAGCCGGGAGAACCTCGCTCAACCTATTTCATAAAGGACCACCTGCCATGACCAAATCAACCACCAAGGCTCTGCTGAGCCGACTGCAAATCGATGACGTGAATCTCGGCGTCTGCACGGGGCCGGACGGCTGGATTGACACCGGCGCACCGGCCATCACGTCCTACAACCCGACGACGGGCGAAGCTATCGCCCAGGTCATCCCGGCCGACGCCGCCACCTATGACCGCGTCGTCACCGCCGCCGAAGACGGCTTCGCCGCCTGGCGCGAGATGCCCGCCCCGCAGCGTGGCCTGCTCGTGCGCGATCTCGGCGTGGCCACGCGCGAGGCGCTGGAGCCGCTGGGCGAGCTCATCTCGCTGGAGATGGGCAAGATTCGGGCCGAAGGCATCGGCGAAGTACAGGAGATGATCGACATCTGCGAGTTCGCCACCGGCCTCTCGCGCCAGCTCTACGGCCTGACGATGCACTCCGAGCGGCCGAAGCACCGCATGTACGAGCAGTGGCACCCCATCGGCCCCATCGGCGTCATCACCGCCTTCAACTTCCCCATCGCCGTCTGGTCGTGGAACGCCGCCATCGCCGCCGTCTGTGGCGACACGGTTGTTTGGAAGCCGTCGGAGCTGACGCCGCTGACGGCCGTCGCCCTGCAGCATATCGCCAACGGCGTCATGGCCGACTACGGCGTGGCTGGGGTGTTCAACCTCGTCGCCGGTGGGCCGGAGATCGGCCGCCTCATCGCGGGGGACGCGCGTCTGCCCCTCGTCTCCTTCACCGGCTCCACCAAAGTCGGCCGCACCGTGGCCCAGACCGTAGCCGGTCGGCTCGGCCGCACCATTCTGGAGCTGGGCGGCAACAACGCCATCATCGTGGCTCCCGATGCCGACCTCGACCTGGCCACTCGCGGCATCCTCTTCGGGGCGGTGGGCACGGCCGGGCAACGCTGCACCTCCACCCGGCGCATCATTGCTCACCAAGACGTCATCGACGAGCTGGCCGAGCGGCTGGTGCGCGCCTACCGCACGGTGCCCGTCGGCGACCCGCTGGACGAGGGGACGCTGCTGGGGCCGTTGGTGACGAGCGCGGCCGTCGAACGGATGCAGGACGCCGTTCGGCAGGCCGTGGCCGAGGGGGGCCAGGTGCTGACCGGCGGCAACCCGCTGCCCGACGTGGGGCCGCAGTTCGTCGAGCCGACGATCATCCGCATGCCGGCCCAGACCGACATCGTGCGGCAGGAGACATTTGCTCCCGTTCTCTATTTGCTGGCGTATGAGTCGCTCGACGAAGCGATGCAGCTGCACAACGGGGTGCCGCAGGGGCTCTCCAGCGCCATCTTCACCGACAGCTTGCGCACGGCCGAGAACTTTCTGGCCGCTACCGGTTCCGATTGCGGCATCGCCAACGTCAATATCGGCACGTCGGGGGCGGAGATCGGCGGCGCTTTCGGCGGCGAGAAGGAGACGGGCGGCGGCCGCGAGTCAGGCTCTGACGCCTGGAAAGGGTACATGCGCCGCCAGACGAATACCATCAACTGGTCGAGGGATTTGCCGCTGGCCCAGGGCATTCGCTTCGAGGGCTGAGCCGGTGAGGAGCGCCGATGAGCCGACGCCGCATATTGCCGGGGCTGCTGCTACTGCTGGCGCTGGCGTTTGCCTGCCGTCCGGGGCTGTCGGCCGCCCCGAACGCAGTCACGGCTGTGCCGAACGAAACCCAGGGCCGTCCGCCGACGACCCGGGCGGCCGGGCTGCCCTGCTCGCTGTTCCCGGCCGACAACATCTGGAACACACCCATTGACGCGCTGCCCGTCCACCCGCTCAGCGACGCCTACGTGGGCGCCATCGGTCGGGATGCCAACTTCCACCCCGACTTCGGCTCCGGCATCTGGCCGCCCGACGACGGCGGGCCGATCGGCATCCCCTACGTCGTCGTTCCGGCCGGCCAGCCGGGAGTGGAAGTCGAGTTCTACTACGCCGGCGAGAGTGACCCCGGCCCCTACCCCATCCCGCCCAACCCGCCGATCGAGGGCGGGCCGCATAGCGACGGCGACCGCCACATCCTCATCGTACAGGAAGGGACATGCCTGCTGTACGAGCTGTTCGACGCGCGGCCGACGGCGGGCGGCGGCTGGCAGGCGGGCTCGGGCGCGGTGTTCGACCTGCGCGCCAATGGGCTGCGGCCGGCGGGCTGGACGTCGGCCGACGCCGCCGGGCTACCCATCCTGCCGGGATTGGTGCGTTACGACGAGGTGGCGGCGGGGGAGATCGCCCACGCGCTGCGCTTCACCGCGCCGCAGACGCAGCGCGCTTACGTCTGGCCGGCGCGCCACTTCGCGTCGGCGCTGACCGACGAGCGCTACCCGCCGATGGGGCAGCGCTTCCGGCTGCGGGCCGACTACGACCTGAGCGGCTTCGACCCACAGGTGCAGGTCATCCTGCGCGCCATGCAGCGCTACGGCATCATCCTGGCCGACAACGGCTCGCCGTGGTACGTCTCCGGCGCACCCGACGAGCGGTGGGACAACAACGTGCTGCGGCAGCTGCGGCGGCTGCGGGGGAGTGATTTTGAGGCGGTGGATGTAAGCGGACTGATGGTTGACCCTGATTCGGGTGGGGTTGGCGTAGGTGTCATCTACGATGAGGGGGCATACCTTCCGGCGGTGGTGGCGTTGCGTTAGTTGCGCGGCGTGCGAGTCGCGGCGCGCAATCGAAGAAGGGACAGGCATCGAAGAAGGGACAGGCATCGAAGAAGGGACAGGCATCGAAGAAGGGACAGGCATCGAAGAAGGGACAGGCATCGAAGAAGGGACAGGCA
>CAYNOL010000021.1:2207-8663 GCA_964398825.1 uncultured Ardenticatenaceae bacterium | reverse complement strand
GTGGCGGTGGGGGTGGCCGTCGGCGGTTCGGGGCCGATCTCGGCCGCGCCCAGCGCGATGGCCAGTGGCTGCTCGGCGTTGTCGATGGCGCGGGTCACCGTCTCGACGCTTGTGCCCTCGGCCAGGCCGATGGTCAGGGATGGCGACACGGCCGTCAAAAAACGGCTGTTGACCGAGCGGCCGAAGCCCATCACCGTCATCAGCCGGTCGGTGCTCGGCACATAGGAGTCGACGTGCTCGTCGCCGGGCTGATGGGACATGAAGAGCGAGCGCCGCAGCGCCTGATCAGAGAAGAAGACCCATTCCGGATCGGGCAGGTCGCCTGACCAGCTCTCGCTGACAGAAGTCGTCACCGGCCCCGTCTCGCCGCCCGGCCGCGTGACGATATCGTTGTCCATTTCGAGCGCCCCGCCCGGCGTGCCCTCATACAGCAGCCAGTACTTCTTGCCGGAGGCCACTTTCTGCACGGTCATGCGGGCATAGGTGGGGTAGATCTCCCACTGCGTCTGCCACAGCCCATCGCGGCTGGTAGAGCGCAGCGTCACCTTCAGCGGCCCGCGTCGCGGCACGCCGCTGTCCACGGAGTCCCGGCCGGGGTGAAAGTGGCCGTCGTCATTGGGATGCACCATGTTGGGGATGCCGCGGCTGTCGCCCGCCCCCTTGGGTGCAGGGTTCCATCCGATCCAATCCCGCGTGTCCTTGTCGATCAAGGACGCGAAGCCGCCGCCCGTCTTGTGATAATGATAGACGGCGTTGAGGGTGTTGATGCGAAAGGTATCGTAGCCGTAGGCATCGACGAAGTTGGCGTTGAGCGTCACCCGGCTGGGGAACTTCGGCGCTTCGAAGGTGTCGCCCACGACGTCGAAGTAGACGTGGTAGGTGCGCTCGGCGTCGGCCGGGGTGTCGCCGGTCAGCAGGAGCATCAGCGTACCGGCCGCCTTGTTGTTGGCATTGAAGTCGTTGGCGCGGTCGAACTGGAACGGGGCGCGGTCATCGACGATGCCTTCGCTGTTCACCTCGACCACGCGCAGCGACTCCTGGTCGAATCGGCCGTTCTCGCCGACGTCGGCCAGCAGCTGGGTGAAGTTGATGTCGAGCTCGGCCACCCGGTCGGCGCGGTCGAAGCCGTCTGCGCCGATGGTGACGGTGACGCGATAGCCCCACAACGTATCATACCAGCCGTCGCCGGCGGCCGCGGGGCGCGCGGGCCGCGGCCCCAGCGCGGCGGCGACGAGCAAAAGTATAGCGAAGAGTGCCACACCTACTGATTTCATACGATTCGTCACTTCCATACACAGACCGCGACCGTCGCGCAATGGGTGCGCGGCGGCCGCGGTCGTTTTGTTTATGCGCCGGCCTGTCTACTCGATATCGATAGCGTCGAAGTTGGCCAGGCTGAAATCGGTGGAGAGCCAATGCAGATCATAGGTGCACTGGGTGATCGGCACCCCCGCGTTGACGGGCGCGCATTGGAAGATGTCGGCCGCGTTGCCCTTGGCGTTGGGGACATTGAAAGCGTTGAGGACGCTCAGGTAGATCAGGCCGTCGGGGGCCACGTCGAGGCCGGCCACGTTCTCCGGCGCCAGACCGGCCTGCGAACCGTCGAACCACAGCTCCCACGTGCCGTCGTCGAAGCGCAGCACGTCCTCGTCGGCCGTCTTCGGCAGGCCGGGCACGGTGGCCGCGCCCTGCGTGCTGATGAGCAGCTTGCCGTCGGGGTCGAAGGCGATGGCGTCGATCCGCTCGGCGTTGGTCGTCAACCTGTACTCGGAGCCGTCGAAGTAGAGCGAGAACACCCCGCCGCTGTAGAGGAGTATGTCGCTGTCATCGATCTGGAAGTTGTTGGGCAGGCCGGGCATTTCCTTGGCCTTGAGCGGCTTAAGCAGGGTCAGATAAAAGTCGCTGCCAACGACGGCCAGCGCGTTGACGTTGGCCGAGGCGGGCAGACGGGCCTCGCTGCCGTCGAACACGACCGACCACTTACACGTCGCGCCGTCGTACTTGACCACGTCCTCGTCGGCCACGGCCAGCCCGTCGATCGACAGGTTCTTCCTGGGGCTGGCGTAGACGGAGTAGCCCAGAGGCGTGCAGGCCGGGCCTGGGCCGGGGTCGTCGGGGGCGTCATTCTCGCCGGTCAGCGCCAGCGGCTTGTAGGCGTCGTTGACCACCGGCCGCACGCCGTTGACGGCCGTCTCGTCGGTCAGGCCGAAGGTGAACTGGTGATCAGCGTCGTTGAGCAGGCGCTTGTTGCCGCTGCGGCCGAAGCCGAAGATGGTCATCTTCTTGCTGCTGTCGGGCTTGTAGCCGTCGACCTTGTTGTCGGACTGGTGGTGGATGAAGTAGAGGGAGCGGCCGTCGGCCCCGCTGTTGGGGTCGGTGACGTAGACCCACTCGTCGCCGGGGATGTCGCTGTTCCACGTGCCCGAGGCCTTGATGGTGGTGCCGTCGGAGCGGGTCAGCGTGTCGGTCTGCACTTCCAGCGCCCCGCCCGGCGTGCCCTCATATTGCCACCAGAAGTTGGCCGAGCCCTTGTGCAGCACTGTCATGCGCGCATGGGTGGGGAAGACGTCCCAGCGCACTTCCCAGCCGGTGGCCCCCTTGCTGGCCGACGTGAAGGTGGCCTTCAGCGGGCCGTCGCTCCGCAG
Source organism: uncultured Ardenticatenaceae bacterium (assembly GCA_964398825.1). GTDB lineage: Bacteria > Chloroflexota > Anaerolineae > Promineifilales > Promineifilaceae > Promineifilum. The sequence goes on along the minus strand of CAYNOL010000021.1, from coordinate 6,018 downwards.
CGTGGTGTTGACGTTGTTGCGGCCGGGGTGGAAGTAGCCGCCGTCTTTGGGGTGCAGCATGTTGGGGATGCCGCGGAAGTCGCCGTTGGCGCCGTTGGCCGAGCTCCAGCCGATCCAGTCGTCGCCGTCGGCGTCGAGCAGCGTGGCGAAGCCGCCGCCCGGCTTGTGGTAGTAGTATTCGCCGCCGGGCGTCTCGATGCGGAAGCTGGCGTACCCCTTGTGGCTTTCCTCGGTCAGCGCCACCCGGTCATCGAAAGACGGGGCGTCATAGCCGTTGTCGGTGTCGAAGTAGAGGCGGTAGGCGCGCGTGGCGTCGGCGGCCGTCTCGTTCGCCATCAGGAAGACCAGCACGCCGCGCGCCTTGTTGGCGGGGTGGTAGTCGCCCGCGGGGTCGAACTGGAACACGACTTCGTTGTCCAATACGTTGCCTTCGCCGTCCAGCTCATCGACGCACAGCGATTCCAGTTCGATGCTGCCCGTGCCGCTCTGGTCGGCCAGCAGCGGGGTCAGGTTCAGGTACGCCTCAACCACCTTGTCCGTGCGTGCGAAGCCGTTGGCGTCGACGGCCAGGTCGTGGAAATAGGGTTGGCCCGTTTGGCACGAGTCGAGGGCCGCGGCCGCGGGCGGCTTGACGCCGGTTATGGCGGTGATGACGGCGAGGAGAGTGAGGACGATGAGCCATGGCTTGCCGCGCGTGGGACACGGCCGGTATGGATGCTGGTTGGTCTGCATAAATCCCCCGTTCGGATTTGTATTGATCAGACGTGGCAGATTTCGGCTGCGGGTTTGGAAGTCTGCCGGTTTGCAAACGACGGGTCACAGAGGGTGTGTTGGTAACCCGCCCCTACAGGTGCTGCCTCTATAGTACCGCCTGTACGGTAGGGGCGGGTCTGTGACCCGCCCGCTTCTCATCAGGCCTGAACCTTCAGCAGAATACCACCCGTTTCTTTCGGAAATTCTTTCCGACGCGGGCGGGTGCGGATAAAAAAAGCGGCGCCCGGGCGGGCACCGCTTCATCCAATCAAGACGATGCGACGTGGTGCGAGAGGCTCAAAGAATTAAACACGGATTTCCACTGATATGATGGATGGAAGCTTGCGATTCAGAAATCATCCGTTCCATCCGTTCAATTCGCGTCCCATCCGTGTTTAATTCTTATTCCTCAACCGAACGCATGACCCTAGAAACCAGTGTGCAGACCGTCCACCTTCTTGTTCAGTCCCTCATCGGGAGCGGAGAAGAGCGGGCCGGAGAACTCGTTGGTGAGGGTGTTGAATACGTAGACCATTGAGTGGCCGCCGACGGCCGAATCAGCCTCGAACCCGGCTCTCGTGGTCAAGTAGATGAAAGTGCCGTTGCTGTCGGCAGAGATGCTGTCGGTGACGTTCTTCTTCATCTCTTCTTCCGAGCCGTCGAGCACCATGAACCAGAAGCCGGCCGTTTCGTCGCCCACATTGGTGGCACAGAAGCCGAGCACGTCCTCGCCGCCCGCCTTGATAGTGCCGCCGCCGTAGGCCGGAACCCGGCCCGCGCCGTGCAGACTAATCAGCAGGTAGCCGGCGGTACAGCCGTCGATCGGCGCGGCGCTGCCCGGCAGCACGTGGAGCCCGTCGATTCGCTCGGCGGCCGTGTCCAGACCGACATCGGAGCCGTCGAAGAACACCGACCAGGTATCGGAGTCGTCATTGTAAGAGACGATGTCCTGACCCATGATGGGGCTCAAGCCGGGGATACCGATCTTGTTCTGCTTGAAGCTCATCAGGAATTCGTTTTCTGCCGGATCGAAGTAGACGGCGTTAATATCGGCTCTGGCCGGTAGACCGGCTTGGGCGCCCTCGAAGGCCAACTCCCAGTCTCCATTGCTGAACACCAGGACGTCGTTCTTCTTGAACTGGACGCCGTCGACCTTGCCGGGGGCTGTGGTGGTGAGGTAGATGTCGGTTGGGATGGGGGCAGAGCCGAGGGTCAGGCCGATGATGACCGGATCGTGGTCGGATGAGCGGAACTCGTTGGCCTCATACAGCGGCAAAACGTCCGACTCCTCTTCGAAGGCGGCTTCACCCGCATCACGGACTGTGTCATTATAATCAAACAGCGGGATCTCATCGGCATTGATGTGCCACATGACGGTGTCGGTCACTTGACTCAACAGGCTTGGGTTGGCCAGCGCGTGGTCGAGATAACCAAGCTGTCCGTCGAAGACATAGCCGTAAGCGCCGTCGAACTCCGCCACCAGATCGGTGTAACCGGCATCCTTCAGGACCTTGATGGGGTCTTCCATGGCGTAGGCGTTCAGGTCGCCGATGATCAGGAAGTCGGGGTCGCCGCTGCCGGTGGGATCATTCGCCAGCCATTCAGCCATGGCCTTGGCCGCGGCCGTGCGTGTCGGGTTCCAGCAGCTCTGGCCGTCGCCCGCGTCCGCTTCAACACCAGTCGCCTGATTGGGGGGGGTTCCACACCCCTTGGATTTGAGATGGTTCACAACGACAGTGAACTGCTCGCCGGTGGCGATCTCTTCAAAGGTCTGAGCCAGCGCCGGACGATTGCGGCTGCTGTCGAATCGCGGGTCGACCGTGCTGTCGAGAAGCGCGAAGTCTCCGACAGGCGCGACGGTTGTGGTCTTGTAGATGATGCCGACACGGATGGCATCGCCGCCGATGACGCCGGTGTCAATGTAATCGTAGCCAGGCAGATCAGTCACGAGGTCTTCCAGCGGCTCCACGTTAGGCGTGTTCTCCATTTCCATGAAGCCGAAGACGTCGGCGTCGATCGCCGTTAGCGCGGCCAATATTTTGTTTCGCTGCCGCACCCGCTCATCTACACTGTCGGCCCCGCGACAATCCATATCCAAAGTTGGGCCGCAATGACCCGAACTGTTGGAAGAGGTAGTGTCGATGGTCAGGAAGTAGTTGAGCACGTTGAAGCTGGCGACGGTGAGGTTACCCTGAATCTCCGGCGCTTCGGGGCGCAGGTTGACAGGGGTGAACTCGTAATCGAACTCCTCAACCACCGGCCGGATGCGCCAGGCGTCCTCGCCTGATTGGCCGTTGAATGACCAGTGGAGCACGCCGGTCAGATCGGAGATCGTATCACCGCCGCGGAAGTAGTTGGTGGTGCTCAGGCCCGGCTGTGGATGGAAGTAGGGCGTGTTAGGGCTATCCACCGGCCGGTTCTGGCGGTTGTCGGTATCATCAAGGATGATGGTGCGGGCGGCCAGCTCGATTTGATGGTTGGTATAGCCACGCACGCTGGGCCGATTGTCGTTGGTGAACTGCTGCTCGCGGCCGCCTTCGGTCAAGATAACCTGCCCATAGCGAGCCAGCTCGAAGTATTCGCTGACCGTCAGCGTATCGGGGAAGGTCACCAGCATGCCTTCGAATCGCTCGAAGTAGGCGTTGATGTCCGCGGTCGCATTGGCCAGATTCCCTCTCCGCACGCCGGGAACGGGCAACTCGACGGTGGCCGGGGTGGGCAGGTCGTTGCCGGTGCTGAGGATGGTGACACTGCCGGCTGAGGTGGCGCTGATCTGCGTCATACCGAAATATTCGCTAACTGACCCCGTCACCTGGACTTTGTCGCCAACTCCCACAGGTGTGGTGCAGCCACCGCAGAAAACAAAGAGACCCTCGGACGTATCGGCATCGTTGTCAACGTCGGCGTCTTCTTCCTGGATGAAGAAGCCGGCCAGTTGTCCGCTGCCTGTGGCTTGGTAGTCGCCGACGACGATAGCCTCGACTGTGACCGTTTGGTTAAGAAGAGGACTGTCCCCGCTATCACCCTGGACTTCGTGAATCTTGACAACCACCACGTC
>CAYNOL010000021.1:0-2107 GCA_964398825.1 uncultured Ardenticatenaceae bacterium | reverse complement strand
GACGGTGAAGTCAAACGCGGTCGTGCCAGCGTTGCCTTCGGCTTTGGTGACGTCGTTGATCGACAGGGTGATGCCGCTGCTGCCGCCGCAGACGTTGAACGCCGTGGCCGTATTACGCGGGGAAGGGGTGCCGTTAGAGAAGTCAGAACTGTTGTTATCCGTCTCGGTGCAACCGTTCCCACCACGTATCGCTGCGGTTGAATTGGTCAGATTAGAAGTCGTGGGTGCAGTTTCAGAGCAGTTCGTCCCAGGCCCAAAACCTACAAGATCAATCACGCCGGTTGTCGGGCAAATTGTGCCGCTTGAGGGCGCAACAGTGGTATTCAACAACACGACCTTTCCGGCAGAGCCGCTCATGTTGACGCCACCTGTGAAGTCGGCCGTAGGCAAGGGGGCTCCGTTTGAGCCACCAGAAGCCAATTGGACAAGGTAATATTGTCCCGGCTGCACAGAAACATTAGGCAAGTTAACCTGGTTGGTCCAACTCGTTCCAGTAGTTGATGCGTACTGGATCGACCAACCGTTTAGGCTAACTGCAGTGGTTCCTCGGTTAAAAAGCTCGACAAAGTCATGGGTATAAGAAGCCCCCAAGTTACCGCCACCGCCATACACTTGGCTGATGACGATTCCGGTTGATAAAGCAGACGCCTGACGGCTACCACCAGGCGACGTGACGGCTACGAGAGCCACGATCAGGACAAACAACGCGAACTTGAGCCAATGCCTTTTCATTTAAACCTCTTGTGAGCAAAAAGGTGGATTCATGTAGAGATATCTACAAGCGGATTTCAGTAGGACTAAACAGAAACACAAACCGGCATCACCGGCTGCAGCGCAGTTGGGTGTCAGTTGTCCAATAAGCTCTCCTAGACATGCGTATTAATATGCGCCGGCGAGCCACACCCTCGGCGCGCGGATTTTTGGCTCCTTCCTCATTGACTCCCAAGGTCACTGTTCGCCCATAGTTTAACAGAAATTTCAACAGTCAAACATATTAACCATGGGCAATTTTTCCTATGAATGTTGAGGGAATCTTTCAACACGAATTTCCACGGTTGGTGGACACGGATTTTCACGGATAAGCCCGGATCATGGGGAAATATCCGTCCCATCCGTTCCAATCCGCGTCAATCCGTGTAAAAAAGATTCTCCACCCACCCCCGGCCACTCCCCCGGTCATGCTATACTTCACCCATGGACGACGAACGGGGTGAACCGGCGGGGCGCGCCTGATGTACGTCATGGGCGACATCCACGGCCAATTCCCCAAGATGACGGCCGTGCTGAGCGACGCGGGTCTGATCGACGCTGACCACAACTGGGCCGGCGGCGAGGCCACGCTGTGGTTCATGGGCGACTACTTCGACCGGGGGCCGGACGGCATCGCCGCCGTCGACCTCATCCGCGCGTTGCAGCCGCAGGCCGCGGCCGCCGGCGGGCGCGTGGGGGCGCTGCTGGGCAACCACGATGTGCTCATCATGGCCGCCCAGCGCTTCGGCGAACGGCCGAGCGGCGGCCCGGGCGGCACTTTCCTGTCCAGCTGGCGCATCAATGGCGGCGAGGAGCGCGACCTGGCGCGGCTGACGCCGGAGCGGGCGGCGTGGCTGCGCAATCTGCCGGCGATGGCTCTCGATGGCGGCCGGCTGCTGGCCCACGCCGACGCCACGTTCTACCAGGTCTACGGCCGCAGCGTCACCGGCGTCAACCAGCACATCCGCGCCATACTCCACAGCGGCGACGCGGCGGCGTGGGATCTGCTGCTCGACTACTTCTCGCAGCGGCGCGCCTTCCAGGACCGCGACCTCGGCCCGGCGCGGGTCGGCCGCGTGCTGGCCCTCTACGGCGGCCGGCAGCTCGTCCACGGCCACACACCCATCAGCAAGCTGTCCGGCTGCCGCCCCGAGGAGATCACCGCGCCGCTCATCTACGCCGGCGGCCTGGCGATCGACGTCGACGCGGGGATGTACATCGGCGGGCCGGGGTTTGTGGCGGAGTTGGACTGAAAACAGAAGAGGGCGAAGCAACGAACGCGCCGGTCAGTTGTAGAGGTCAGGCAACCGGGATAGGCTTAACTGGGAGCAAACGGCGTCGCTCTCCCGGTTGCCTG
>CAYNOL010000020.1:0-30878 GCA_964398825.1 uncultured Ardenticatenaceae bacterium | reverse complement strand
GCCGGCGGCGGCTACAGCCAGGTCATCCCGATGGAAGATTTCAATCTCCATCTGACCGGCGACATCCACGCCATCACCGCCGCGCACAATCTGGTAGCCGCGGCCATCGACGCCCGCTATTACCACGAAAGCCGGATGAGCGACGAGCAACTGGAGAAGGTCGGCCTGACGCGGCTCAATATCGATCCCTACAAGACCACCTGGAACCGGGTCATGGACACCAATGACCGCGCACTGCGCAACGTCATCGTCGGCCTGGGGCCGGAAGACGACGGACGGCCGCGTCAAACGGGATTCGACATCACCGTCGCCAGCGAGATCATGGCGCTCCTGGCGCTGGTCAACGGCGACGACTACAAGAGCGCCATCCACGACTTCCGCACGCGGGTGGGCCGGATGATCATCGGCAACAACCGGGACGGCAAGCCGATCACGCTCGAAGATCTGGGGGTGGCCGGCGCAGTCACGGTGATGATGAAGGACACGCTGCACCCCAACCTGCTGCAGACGCTTGAGGGGCAGCCGGCGTTTGTCCATGCCGGGCCGTTTGCCAACATCGCCCACGGCAACTCGTCCATCGTCTCCGACAAGCTGGCGCTGAAATTGGGCGACTACGTGGTGACGGAGTCCGGCTTCGGGGCCGACATCGGCATGGAGAAGTTCTTCAACATCAAGTGCCGCTACTCGGGGCTGTTGCCCGACTGCGTCGTGCTGGTGGCGACGATCCGCGCGCTGAAGATGCACGGCGGTGGACCGCGCGTGGTGGCCGGCCGGCCGCTGGACAAGGCGTACATCGATGAGAATATCCCGCTGCTAGAGGCGGGCATGGCCAACCTGGCCGCCCACATTCGCAACGCCAAGCGCTTCGGTATCCCCGTCGTCGTGGCCGTCAACAAATTCCCGACCGACACCGACGCCGAAGTGGAAGCGGTGATGCGCGGCGCGATTGAGGCGGGCGCGGAGACGGCCGTGATGAGCGACCATTGGTCCCATGGCGGCGACGGCGCGGTGGAGCTGGCCGAGGCGGTTGTGGCAGCGTGCGAGAAGCCGTCGAACTTCGATTTCCTCTACCCACTGGACATTCCTATCAAGGACAAGATCGAGATCATCGCCAAGGAGATCTACAGCGCCGGCGCGGTGCGATATGAGGCCAAGGCCGAGCGACAGATCAAGTCCTATGAGGAAAACGGCTTCGGCAACCTGCCCATCTGCATGGCCAAGACCCACCTGAGCATCAGCCACGACCCGCTGCTGAAGAACGCGCCGTCGGGTTATGAGTTAACGGTGCGCGAGGTGCGGGCATCGGTCGGCGCGGGCTTCATCTACCCGCTGCTGGGCGAGATGCGCACCATGCCCGGCCTGGGCACGCGGCCGGCCTTCATGAATATCGACATCGACGAGGACGGCGACATCGTCGGCCTGTCTTAGCGTTGTGAGCTTGCCTCCGGCGGAATGATCAATCGCCGTCCGGCAGCGAGCTTTGCATGGGCCTGAAGGCGCGAGGGGTGGCCCTCGTGTCTTTGGGCCTTTGCGTTCGACGTTGCTCATCACCCGGTCAAATCATCCGCATGACGGCATCGACGAACGCCATCAATGTGGGACTGGCCCCGACATGACTTCCGTGGGTGTACTCACAATTATCGATTCTCCGCGGTTTATCCAGGCTAGACCGGAGTACGCACAATGCCTAATGACGAAATCAACCTGAAGGAGATACCGGACGACGAAGTTTATGAGTTGATGAGGGGCGACCTCTACGACGGGTACGCGCCGGAGATCGTCGAAGAGGTGCAGGAGTTGCTGGCGCGCGGCCATCTGCCAAACGACATTTTGTCCAATGGCCTCATTGCTGGCATGAGCATCGTTGGCGCTGACTTCCGCAACGGCATCCTTTTCGTGCCCGAAGTGCTAATGGCGGCCAAGGCGATGAAGGCGGGTATGGCGATTTTACGGCCGTTGCTGGCCGAGACTGGGGCGGAAAAGATCGGCACGATGGTGATTGGGACTGTCAAGGGGGACATCCACGACATCGGCAAGAACCTGATGGCGACAATGATGGAAGGGGCGGGATTCGAGGTGTACGATCTGGGAGTCAACAACTCTGTCGACAATTTTCTGGCGGCTGTTGAGGAGCACAAGCCCGAAATCTTGGGCATGAGCGCTCAGCTGTCGACGACGATGCCCTACATGCGCGTGGTCATCGACGCGCTGAAAGCGGCGGGCATTCGTAAGGATCTGATCATATTGGTGGGTGGCGCGCCTTTGACCACAGCGTTTGCCGAGGATATTGGGGCCGATGCCTACTGCAGCGACGCGGCCGCGGCCATTGAGACAGCCAAACGGCTGGTGCAGGCGCGTCGGGAGAAGACGCGGTTGAGAGACGGGTCCTAGTCCGATAGTCGGCCCAGCGCCGCAGCGACGTGGTTGACCAGCCGCTCGGCTACGGCCCCTTTGCTCTGCAGCGGCATTTCCTCGACGATACCCTCGCGGTCGAGCAACAGCACCCGGTTCGTATCGACGCCAAAGCCCGAACCCTCGGCCGTGACGTCGTTGATGGCGATGAAGTCCAGCCCCTTGCGGCGCAGCTTCTCGGCGCCGAACTCGGCCGCGTTGTGGGTCTCGGCGGCAAAGCCCAGCACGACGCGCGGAAAGCCCGAGGTAGCCCGTCGCTCTTTCACCGCCACCAGGATGTCGAGCGTCTTTTCCAGTTCGATCGTCAGCCCGGCGTCGGTGTCGTCCGACTTCTTGATCTTTCGGTCGGCCGGGTTGACGGGCGTGAAGTCGGAGACGGCAGCCACCATAAACAGCGCGTCAGCGCCTTCAGCGTGGGCCAGCACGGCGTCGCCCATTTCGCGGGTCGACTGCACGGAGACGACGTCGGCGCCGTAGGGCAGCGACTCGCAGGTTTGCCCGGCGATGAGCGTCACGGCCGCTCCCGCATCGAGCGCCGCCTGGGCCACGGCGATTCCCTGCTTGCCGGAGGAGTGATTGGTGATGAAGCGCACCGGGTCGATCGGCTCGCGCGTCGGGCCGGTGGAGACGACGACGCGGCGGCCGCGCAACGGGCCGCCCCGCGCCAGCGCCAGCCGCACCTCGCCGAACAGCTCAGCCGGCTCCACCATGCGCCCCAGACCCCGCAGCCCCGAAGCCATGCGCCCCGCGGCCGGCCCGGCCAGCGTTGCCCCCCGCTCCACCAGCGTGGCTATATTGGCCTGCGTCGCCGGGTGCTCCCACATGCCGCCGTCCATGGCCGGGGCGACGACGAGCGGGCAGCGAGCAGCCAGCGCAGTCAGCGTCAGCAGGTTGTCGGCCTGCCCCGCGGCCAGCTTGGCCAGCGTGTTGGCCGTGGCCGGGGCGACGAGCAGCACGTCGGCCGATTCCCCCAGGCCGACGTGGCGCACGTGGTCGTCGAGCGCCCACATGTCGGTGTAGACCTCGCGGCCTGTGACGGAGCGGAAGGAGAGCGGGGTCACGAAGCGGGCGGCCGACTCGCTCAGGATGACGTCGACGAGCGCGCCGGCTTGCGTCAGCTTGGAGGCGAGATCGACGGATTTGTAGCAGGCGATCGAGCCGGTGACGCCGAGCAGGACACGCTTGTTGCGCAGCAGATTAATGGGTTCCATGGGTGGTAGTGTAGCATCACGGGGGATGAGGAGAAAGGGAGAAAGGGAGAAGGGAGGAAAGGAGGACGCCGCCCTTCGGACTGGTACGAAAGGGGGCAGGGGCTATAATCCGAAATTGTGAAACCTTCATCCTCTAACATTCGCATTTACCGGATCGTTCTCATCAATCTGGTGGTCATCGCCCTGGTCGTCATCTGGAACCGGAGCCAGCAGCAGGACAGCATCCAACTCGCCATCGCCAAGGGCAAACAGCTGATCGACATGCCGGCCGAGGTGGCCGGGTATCCGGCGGGCTATGTGCTGGATCAGGGACGGCTGGAGCAGGCGGCGCTGGCCGACGCGGGCCTCAGCGCGGCGCTGGCCGGCAAGGATGTCGACTTCCTGTCGGCCGTGCCCCTCAGCGCCGGGGAGGCACGTTATTGGCAGGACGCCGGCTGCCGGGGGCTGGATTGCGCCTTCGTGACGTTCTACAACTACACCGACGGCGGCACGGTCGAGGCGGTGGTCAACCTGGACAACAACGAGGTCGTCGGTCATTGGGCCAATCTGGGAGCGCGGCCGGGCGGCAGCAGCGAAGTGTTGCCCAAGGCGGTGGCTATTGCCGTGGCCGATCCCCAGGTGCGCGCCATTCTGGGGGAGGATATCGGCTACGTCGACCCGCACATGCTTCCCATGTCAGGCTGGCTGGGGGACGACGCCTGCCGCGACGATTGGTGTGTCGATTTGACCTACCAAGACCCGTCGGGCACGGGGCGCGTCTACCACGTCTTCGTCAATCTGGAGCAAGAAGTGGTGGCGCGCACGTTCTACACCCGCGCGCGCGAGGTGCGCAGCGACGCCAAGCCATTGGCCCAGCGCAACGCCTTCACAGACGGTTGCCACGAGGCGGACGGCTGGAACGTCTGCTGGGAGATGACGGCCAACGACGGCATCAACTTCCGCGACGCGACGTACAACGGGCGGCTCGTCTTCTCCAGCGCCAAGATCGGCCAGATCGAGGCGTGGTACCCCAGTTGGCCCGGCGGCTACCGGGACGAGATCGGCTTCGCCGCCTCTGTGCCTCCGTTCGGCGGCACGGAGATCAACGATCTGGACGACGGCTTCGAGATTCGCCAGATCTTCACCGAGTTTACCCGCTGGCCCAACTGCATCTGCTGCTACCGGTATGAGCAGACGATCCGCTACTTCTCCGACGGCCGCTTCGAGCTCCACTTCGTCTCCCACGGCCCCGGCTGCGACGACGTGTCGATCTACCGGCCGTTCTGGCGCATCGACCTCGACCTCGACGGGCCGGATGGGGATGAGGTGTGGCTATTCGAGGGCACCGAATGGGTCAACATGGCCGAGGAGTTCGAAACTTACCCGATCGTCGATGACCTGTCGCCCGAGGGACACAAGTTGGCGACGTTCGACGGCGACGTGCATTACCGCTGGCGGATGGAGCGCACCGACCCGCTTGGCATGGATGAGGGGTATCTCTTTCTGCTGCAACATGGCGAGCAGGAGGGCGAGGGGCCGATCACAACCGGCCCCGGCGACACGTTCATCCCGCCGCGCCAATGGCTCGACGGCGACCCTCTGTCGGGCGGCAACATCGTGCTGTGGCACGTGCCGTTGCTGAACACCAAGAAGGGGGGGCCGTGGTGGTGCATGCCCGACCCCGACCCCGATTTCTCGCCGTGCGACGCCGTGCTCGTGGCCGAGCCGGCTGGGGAGCTGCGACAGCCGACAGCCGAGGAGCTGGCCCAGCTGCAGGCGCAGAGCGCCGCCACGCCGACGACGGCCGCGCCGACGGCCGAGCCGCAGCCGACCGCGACGCCCCGCCCAATCGACGGCACGACAGCCGAAGAGATCATCCTCAACGCCGGGTGCGGCGCGTGCCACAAGATCGGCCCGCTGGGTGAAGCGCACAAAGTCGGCCCCGACCTGACCTACATCGGTCTGACGGCCGGGGAGCGCGTACCGGGCATGAGCGCCGAGGCGTACATCCGGCAGTCGATCCTGGAGCCCAACGCCTACCTCGCGCCGGAGTGCCCCAACTCCGCCTGCCTGCCCAATATCATGCCGCAGAACTTCGACGTGCGGCTGACGAACGAGCAGTTGGGAACGATGGTCAGCTTCCTGCTGGCGCAGCAAGGGGAAGCGCCTGCCCCCGCGCCCATCGGCGAACCGCAGGGGGCGACGGCCGTGCCCAAGGTGAGCAGCGCGGCCAAGGTGTCGGCCCAACAGCAGCCGGCGCGGGCGTTGCCCTCGACGACGATCGGCGTGGCGATCATCCTGCTGGTGGCGGCGGTCAGCGTCGTCCTCATCTGGAAGACGCGCGCCGAGGGATAAAAAAGGGGATACGAACTGTCGTATCCCCCGATGCGTCACTCATCGCTAGCGGTATTTCTCGCGCAGCGCCCGCTCCACCTGCCGGTCGGCGTCCCGCTTGGCGATGTCCTCCCGCTTGTCGAATTTGCGCTTGCCCCGTGCCAGGGCGATTTCGACCTTGGCCCGGCCGTTCTTGAGGTAGAGGCGAGTCGGCACGACCGTGAGCCCCTTCTGGGTCAGATTGGCGAGGATGCGATTGATCTCGCGGCGGTGGAGCAGCAACTTCCGCGGCCGTTTCGGTTCGTGGTTCTCGCGATTGCCGTGGACGTACTGGGCGATGTTGGCTTCCAGCAGCCACAGCTCGTCGCCACGCGCCTGCACATAGCTCTGCTGCAGGCTGACCTGATTGGCGCGGATGGACTTAATCTCCGTCCCGGTCAGCGCCAGCCCCGCCTCGAATTTCTCCAGCAGCTCGTAGTCGAAATTGGCGCGTTTGTTGTTGTAGATGACTTTGATGCTCTCGGTCTGCTTGTTCATGCGGCCGTTCGTCCTACTGACCCGTCAGCAAATACTCAATCGCCCGCAGCAGTTGACCGTCTTCGGGGCCGCCCAGGTCTTCGGGCGTCTCCACCTCGATGTCGGGGGTGATGCCTTCGCCGTCGATGGTGCTGTCGTTGGGCGTATACCAGCGAGCTATGGTGACGCGCAGCTCCGCACCGTCGGACAGGGTGTGAATCTGCTGCACCGACCCCTTGCCGAACGTCGTCTCGCCCACCAGGACAGCCCGGCCGAGATCCTGAATCGCCCCGGCGACGATCTCCGACGCGCTGGCGCTGCCGGCGTTGACCAGCACGACCAGCGGCAACTCCTCGCCCATGTCGCCGTCGAACGATTGGAACACCTGGTTCAGGCCGCGAATGTTGCGCTCGACCAGCACGGTGCCGGACGGCAGGAAGACGTCGGCCACGGCCACCGATTGATCGACAAAGCCGCCGGGATTGTCGCGCAAATCGAACACCAGCGCCGTAGCGCCATCATCCAGCAGTTGGGTCAACGCATCCAGCAGCATGTTCTCGGCGTTGCGGTTGAACTCGGCCAGGCGAATGTAGCCGATCAGCTCGCCGCCGGTCATCTCGGCCGGCAGCATCTCCGACTCGACGACGGGAACGACGAAACGCGTGCGGACGATGGAGAACTCCAGCGCCTCTTCCTCGCCCTCGCGCACAAAAGTGAGGTTGACCGTCGTCCCCTGTGGGCCGCGCACCATGAGAATGACCTCGTCGAAACTGAGGTCGACAACGGATTGCCCGTCGATCTCGATCAGCACGTCCCCCGCCTTGACCCCGGCCAGATCGGCCGGTTGGCCGTCGATCGGGCGGACGATCTCGAACAGCCCTTCCTCGTTCTCGATGACGAACGCGCCGATCCCCTCGACCTCGCCGTCCTCGTCCTGCCGCATCCGCTCGGCCACGTCGGGCGGGACGTAGCGAGTGTAATCGTCGTCGAGTGTCTCCAGTGAGCCGGAGATGATCGCTTCGAGCATCTCCTGCGACGGGGGTAGCGAGCCGTCGAAGCCGCCGGCGATGATGTCCCACACCTCGTAGAAGGTAGTGAAATCGACCTGGCCCAGCGGCGAGCCATCGGGCGAGGTGATCCTCTCAGACGCCGGTTCCTCTTCGGGCGGCGTTGCCGTCGGCTCGGGGGTGGGTGGCGGGGTGTCCGTGGGCACGGTCGTCAGCGTCTCCGTAGGGGGTGGGGTGGGCGTCTCCGTCGGCGGCAGGCTCGTGGCGCTGGCGACAATTTCGGCTACGGCCGTCGGCAGATCGTCCCCTTCCTGCGCGAGCGTGGCCGGGGGCGACGAGAGCAGCGGCGCAGCCAGCTCCGTCGCCTGCTGCGCCGGCGCGGTGACGCGGCCGACCAAGAAGCCGACCAGCCCCATGCCCAATCCGAGGATGAAGGCGAGGAAGACGAACAGCAAGATCGGTATCGGCCGGTCGGGCGGCTTCACGGGTGGTTGATTTTCGTATGACATGGCAATTGATGAAGATGAATGGCGAGCGGTCTAGTCGAAATTTTCTTGAAGATAGGCGACGGCGCGCTCCAACACGGGATCGAGACCGTTGTCGATGTCTTCCTGCGTCACCTCGACCAGCACATCCGGCTCGAGGCCACTCTGATCGAGCTGCGTGCGGTTGGGCGTCAGCCAGCGGGCCGACGTGACGTGGACGGAAGAGCCGTCGCTCAGGTCGTAGACGAGCTGGACCGAGCCCTTGCCGAAGCTGCGGCCGTTGCCGATGAGCGTGGCCCGGCCGCGGTCCTTCAGCGCCCCGGCGACGATCTCCGACGCGCTGGCCGTGCCGCCGTCGATGAGCACAACCAGTGGCTCATCTGCGGCCAGGGTATCGTTGGTGGCGTTGAAGACGCGCTCGTCTTCGTTCTGGCTTTGAATGTAGAGCACCGGCCCCTCATCGAGGAAGTGATCGGCCACGTCGACGGCCGCGTCGCGCAGCCCGCCGCCGTTTTGCCGCAAATCGAGGATGAGCCTCGTCGCTCCCTGAGCTTGCAGGGTTTGAATGGCTGCGCCGACCTCGTTGCTGCTCTCACCGCTGAAGCGAGAGAGCTGAATGTAACCGATGGTGGGATCGGCGTCGAGCAGGCGGTAGACGACGGACGGCAGCAGAATGTCGTCGCGGACGATGCTGATGTCAACCGGGTCGGCCGCGCCGGGGTGGCGCACGGTCAGCACGACGGCCGTGCCCTTCTCCCCCTTGATCAATTCGACGATCTCTGGGACGGTCATCTCGGGCGTGATCGCCGCGCCGTCGACGGCGAGCAGTTCGTCGCCGTCGAGGATGCCGGCCGCCTCGGCCGGGTTACCGGGGATCGGCTCCAGCGTGACCACACCCGTCTCTTCGTCCCGGCGGATGTAAGCCCCTACGCCGCCGAACGTCCCCTGCAGGCGCTCTCTTTCCACCTCGCGGGCGGCGGGCTCGATAAAGACGGTGTACGGGTCGCCCAGCGTCGCCATCGAGCCGCGGATCGCCCCGTAGGTCATCGCCTTATCGTCGGGAATCGACCCGAAGAAGTTCTGCTGGATGAACCCCCACGCCTCATAGTAAAGAGCCATATCCTGATCGGCGAAAGCGCGCGGCGAATCGACGCGGCCGTTGACCAGTTCGCGGGTCAGGTACCCCGCGCCGAAGGCGCTAATCGCCAGGATAACGAGCATGAAGACCGTGAGGCCGTTTCGGAAGCGGTTAGACATAGACACTCAAAGCGCCCGTCAGGGCGCATGAACAAATTTTAACACAGGTGTTCGGTGCGGCAATCCGCGATATAATTATGTTATGCGCTGTTAACTGTTTATCCAGACCTGTCAGGTCTGGAGCAGCGCCGAGGTACGTTAGCACCGTTCGGGGTCATTGCAAAACGCCGCTTGCCCCTGACGCCGGACGGGTGTGTTGCTTTATCAGGTGGAGCGTTCCCCACCATTGAACGAACGCCGCATATCGAAGATGAGTAGACTCGGCTTTATGCGCGTGGCTGGGTTGGTGCTGCTGTTCCTGGCGGCCGCCCTGCTTGCGCCTACGCCTGCCAACAGTCAGGAGCCAATTGACCTGCAGACTGAGGCCGAAGCGCTGTTCCAGTCGCTGACGGTGCCGGAGCGAATCGGGCAACTGTTCCTCGTCACCTTCGAGGGGGACCGCGCCCCGGCCGGCAGCGACGTGGCTGATCTCATCCTCAACTACCACATCGGCGGTGTCACGCTCCTTTCCCAAAACGACAATCTGACCGGCTACGGCGATCCGTCGGCCACCCCCGAGCAGGTGCGCGAGCTGACCGCTAATCTGCAGCGGCTGGCCCTGCTGGGCTTCAGCCAGGACGTGGACGAAGGCGACGCCGAAGGGCCACCCTCGCCTCCCGCCCCGCCGGCGACGCCGCTGCCGCTGCTCATCGCCGCGCAACAAGACGGCGACGCGTTGCCGGTCAAGAACGTGCTGGCCGGGTTCACGGCCGTCCCCAACCAGATGGCCCTGGGGGCGACATGGAATCCCAACCACGCCCGCCGAACGGCCGAGATCATCGGCCGCGAGCTGGAAGGGGCCGGCATCAACTTGCTGCTCGGCCCGTCGCTCGACGTCGTCGAGCGGCCGTCGCCCATCAGCGCCGGCGACCTGGGCACCCACTCATTCGGCGGCGATCCGTACTGGGTGGGGCTCATGGGGCGCGCCTTCGTCGAAGGGGCCCACGCGGGCAGCGACAATCGGCTGGCGGTCATCGCCCGCAGCTTCCCCGGCAAGGGGAGCAGCGACCGGCCGGTGGATGAAGAGGTGCCTACTGTCCGCCGCTCGCTGGACCAACTACGGCAGATCGAGCTGGCGCCTTTCTTCGCCGTAACGCGCGACGCGCTGGGCACGCCGGCGACGGCCGACGGCGTGCTGGCCACCCATATCCGGTACCAGGGGCTGCAGGGCAATATCCGCGCCACCACTGCGCCGGTCAGCCTCGACGCCCAAGCGCTCAACTCGCTGCTGGCCCAGCCGGAACTGGCCGCGTGGCGGCAGGCGGGCGGCGTCGTCGTCTCCGACGTGCTGGGGGTGCGCAGTGTGCAGCTGTTCTACGACGACACTGAACAGGAGTTCCCCCACCGCCAGGTAGCCAAGGACGCGCTGCTGGCGGGCAACGACCTGCTGTACGTGGCCGATTTTGCCCGCGGGACGACGAACAACGCGGCCGAGTTGGCCAATGTCAAGGACACGATCATCTGGTTCCGCGAACGATACGAGACGGACCCGGCCTTTCGGCTGCGCGTCGACGAAGCCGTAGTGCGCATCCTGAAGCTGAAGCTGCGCCTCTACAGTGGTGATATCTCGCCGGAGAACGTCATTCGGGAGACGGCCGAAGAGGATGACGTGCCGTTCCAGCCCGTCCCCGGCGGCCAATTCTTCGACATCGCCGAATCGGCCATCACCCTTCTGGCCCCCAGCGCGGGGGAATTAACCAACCGTCTGGTCAGCGCGCCGGCCAGCAACGACAACATCGTCATCTTCACCGACTTGCATAGGGTCCAGCCCTGTTCGGAGTGCGAGCCCGTACCCGTGTTGGCGCAGACAGCGTTGGAAGAACGCATCATCGCCCTCTACGGCCCGTCGGGCAGCGCCCAGGTGCAGCCGGACAACATCACCAGTTTCTCCTTCGCCGAGCTGAATGAGTTCCTCGATGCCGGCAGCGGGCCCATTCCGTTCCCGACGGCCGTCATCACTCCGACGCTGGAAGCGGATGACGGCGAACCCGACGCCACGCCGGCCGTGCCACCCGCGCCCCCAACACCCGCGCCGACGCCTACCCTGCCGGCCGATTTCCGGGTGCAGGAGGCGCTGCGCGAGGCGGAGTGGCTGGTGTTCGCGCTGTTGAGCGAGGGGGCGGCCGCCCGCGCGGCCGACTCCGACGCGCTGAGCCGCTTCCTGTCGCAGCGCCCCGACCTGGCGAGCAACACCCAGGTGGTGGTCATGGCTTTCGACGCGCCGTATTTCCTCGACAGCACGGAGATCAGCAAGCTGACGGCCTATTACGGCGTCTATAGCAAGACAAGCGCCTTCGTCGACGCGGCCGTGCGCGCGCTGTTCCTCGAGTCCCCGCTGGGCGGCGCGCCGCCGGTGAGCGTCGAGGGCATTCAGTACGATCTGTTCACCCAAACGCAGCCTTCGCCCGATCAGGTGATCGAGCTGCTCCTGGTAATCGGCGAGGACGTGGAAGCGCCGTCGCGGCAAGAGCCGTTGGCCTCGGCCATCGGCGATACGCTGCGGCTGCAGACGGGCGTGGTGGTGGATTACAACGGCCGCCCTGTGCCCGACGGGACGCTGGTGCGCTTCATCTTGCGCAATCGCGTGCAGGGAACGGTGACGGTCCTCGGCGACCGGCCGACGACGGGGGGTGTGGCTCAATTGGATTACGTGCTTGACGCCAGCATGGGGCCGGGGCAGTTCCGCATCACGGCCGAGTCAGGCGCAGCGACAGTATCACAGGAAGTGGACATCATCATCGAAGAGGACGCGCGGCTGTCGATCATCACCCCCACCCCCGTGCCGACGGAGATGGCGACACCTTCGCCCACACCCTCTCCGACCCCATCGCCCACACCCCCGCCGACGCGAGAACCGGCGACGGCCACCCCGGAAGCCCCGCCGGCGCAGGAAGAGGATGGCTGGCTGATCGGCGTTTCGGAGATGCGCTCGTTCATCGGCGTGTTGGGCGGCCTGCTGGCCACCGGGCTGTTGGCGGTGGTGGTCAATCACCGCCTCAACGCGCCGTCGTTGGTGCAACGCCTCGGCCGCTTCCTGTGGGGCATCACTGCCGGGCTGATCCTCTACAACTACTACGCACTCGGCATGCCCGGTTCGTCGGTCTTCGCGGGGTTGGGGAGCATGGCGGGGTTGATCCTGATCATCGCGGGGGGATTGGCGGGGATGTTGTTGTATCGGCCAATGCGTCGAATTTAGCCTATCATGGCCTGACAGGTCTTCCTCCATCCCCCCTCAATCCTCACGATTCAACGGCGCGTCTTCCCACGAGACGGGATCCTCGACAGGCTCCAGGTGGGTGATGACGTTGACCGGCGCCAGCGCGTCGCGCACGTCCCGCTCGATATCTTCCAGCAGCTCGTGGCCTCGTTTGACGCTCCATCGACCCGGCACCTGGATGTGGACGGAGACGAAGCGCTGCGCCCCGGCTCGCCGCGTGCGCAGCGCGTGGTAGCTGACCCCTTCGGGTGTATGCCTGTCCAAAATGGCCCGCACCTCGGCCACTTCTTCGTCGGGCAGGGCGGCGTCCATCAGGCCGTTGACGGCCGAGCGCACCAACCTGACCCCGGTGAAGATGATCTGCACGGCCACGGCAATGGCGATGAGCGGGTCGAGCCACAGCCAGCCGGTCACCCCAACCAGCCCCACGGCCACGATGACGCCGGCCGATGTCCACACGTCGGTCAGCAGATGGTGGGCGTTGGCCGTCAGTGAGTCGGAGCGGTGAACACGGCCCGCGTTGAGCAACACCCGCGCCACGAGGAAATTGGCCGCGGCGGCGACGGCCGAGATGAGCAAGCCGAGCGGCACCTGGCTCAGCGGCTCGGGGCTGATGAGGCGCGCCACGGCCTGCATGATGATGACGGCCGCGGCGATGAGGATGATGGTGCCCTCGGCCCCGGCGGAGAGGTACTCCGCTTTCGAGTGGCCGTAGGGGTGCTCGTCGTCCGGCGGCTTGGCGGCGATGAGCAGGGCGACGAGGGTGATGACGGCCGTCACCAGGTTGGCCCCCGACTCCAGCGCGTCGGACAGGAAGCCGATAGAGCCGGTCAGCAGATAGGCGGCCACCTTCAGCACAATGACGAAAACGGCCGTGCCTATCGACAACCAGGCGTAGCGTGTGATCCTCGCGCGCGATTCCATGCCCCGATTATCCGTTTCAGCGGGCTGGAATACTATCTCCGCCGTTCATGTCGGCGTTAGGCGTTGCTAATCAGACTCAAGTACGCCTAAACTTTGGCGCGCTGATAACGGCGTCGGATGTTGGGGACGAGATATTCGTCGAAGGCGCGGCGCTGGTCATAGGCCGGGGACCAGCCCCAATCCCGCCGGGCGGCCTCGTCGTTGAGTTCGGCCGGCCAGCTGTCGACGATGCCCTGCCGCTGCAAGTCGGGCTCAAAGGTGATCCGGGCGTCGGGGAAGGCCCGCAATACCTCGTCGCGAAAGTCGGCGGCCGACAGCGAGAAGCTGGTGACGTTGTAGACGCGGTGGTTGAGAGTGGCGGCCGGGGCAGCGGCCAATTGCAACAGCGCGGTGACGGCGTCAGTCATGGCCATGAACGGCAGCACGGTGTCCTCGCGCACAAAGCAGGCGTACGGCTTGCCCTGGGCAGCGGCGTGGAGCATCTCGGGGCCATAGTCGGTCGTGCCGCCCGAGGGAACGGTTAGGGCGCTGATGAGGCCGGGGAAGCGCAGGCTGCGAAAGTCGAGCATGACCGGCCGGTTGTCGGCCAACTGCTGGTAATGCTTGCTGTAGTAGATGCCCAATTGCTCGCAGTACAACTTGTTGCAGCCGTACATCGTCGTCGGGTTGCTCCATTGCCACTCCTTCACTTGCCGGTCGCGCTCTTTGACTTCCAAGCTGGGCATCCCGTAGGCGGCGATGGAGCTGGGGAAGATGAAGGTGACGGGACGGCCGCGCCGCTGTGACTGCTCGGCCGCCACCTGCATCAGCGCCAGCGTGCCGTCGACGTTGACCTGGTGGGCCAGCTCCGGCGAGAACTCGCTGCGCGTGGAGAGCAACGCCGCCAGGTGGAAGACCATTTCAAAGTCGTACTCGGTGACCAGTCGGGCCAGCAGGTTGTGGTCGAGGATGTCGCCGGAGATGTGGCTGCACAGGGCAGCCAGATCCTGCGGAATGGGATGCAGGTCGATGGTCAGAATGGGCAAATTCGAGCTTTCGGAGAGGCTGGTGATGAGTGCCTGGCCGATCTCACCGGACGCACCGGTAATCAGGATCGCTTTCTTGCGCATACGATAGTGCTCCTCTGGGTCGGTAGTGGAATCGCGGAGAGGCCGCTGACGTGCGGCTTGCGGCGTGCTATACTCACCCGCGTTGTTAACTTCCGGTATTGTACCGGAACCGCGCAGACACATCTACGAAATGGGAAATATGGGTGCCGGCGCCGGAGTCAGGAATGCGTCAACGATATATCTTTTGGTTTTGGGTGCCGCTGTTCGCCAGCTGGCTGCTGATGACGGCCGAGGGGCCGCTCATCTCGGCGGCGATCAATCGGCTGCCCGACGAGATCATCATGCTGGCGGCCATGGGCATCGTCACCAGCCTGTCCGTCACGATTGAAAGCCCCATCATCAACCTGCTGGCCACGTCCACCGCGCTTGTGCGAGACATCCACTCCTATCGGCTCGTGCGCCGCTTCACGCTCCATTGGTGCCTGGCGCTGACCGTGCTGGCCATCCTGGTGGCCTATACACGATTGTTCGACGTCATCGTCTACCAATGGCTCGATGTGCCGGCCGGCATCGCCGAATGGGTGCGGCCGGGCATGAAGATCATGATTCTGTGGAGCGCGGCCATCGGCTGGCGGCGCTTCCTGCAGGGCGTCCTCATCCGTCACAAACAGACGCGACAGGTAGCCTACGGCACGGCCGTGCGGCTGCTCGCTTCGGGCGTCGTGGTCATCGGGCTGGCCGTCTGGGGGGAGTGGCCGGGCGTGATCATCGGCTCGCTGGGGCTGATGGCCGGCGTCGTGGCTGAGGCGCTCTACGCCACCTGGGCCGTGCGCCCCGTGCTGCGCCAGTTGGCGGCCGCCCCGCCAAGCGAGCGCGCCCCGCTGACCTACCGCACACTGTTCTGGTTCCACCTGCCGCTGGCGGCCACCTCGGTGCTCATCCTGATGATGCAGCCAATGGTCACGTCGAGCCTGGCCCGGCTGGAGCAGCCGACGCTGACGCTGGCCGCGTGGCCGGTCATCTTCCAGATCTTGCTCATGGCCCGCGCCGCGGCCATGGCCTTGCCGGAAGTGGTCATTGCCCTGCACCAGGACGATCACACCTTCCTGCCCATCCGCAAGTTCAGCCTGATATTGACGGCCGTCACCACCGGCTTCATGGCTATCTTCGTCTTCTCCCCCCTGGCCGACTGGTACGTCTACGCCGTTCAGGACGTCGCGCCCGAGGTGGGCGAACTCGTCCTGTCGCGGATGACGCTGTTCCTCTTCTTCCCGGCGCTGGCCGTCATCACGTCGTGGCTGCGCGGCCTGCTCATCCAGAGTGAACACACGCGCTACGTCAACGTAGGCATGGGGATCAATCTGGCGATCACGGCCATCGTGCTGGTGGTGGGTGTCGTAGGGGGGTGGCCGGGGCTGGCCGCGGCCGCCGTGGCCCTCAACCTCGCCTCGCTGGGCGAAGTCGTCTACCTGCTGTGGAGCACGCAACATTCGCTACCCGTCGGGCTGAGGCTGTTCGGCGCGCCAAAAATCCAACCGTCCCAACTCTAAACATCTATGAGCATTCAGATTCAACAGTTACCGCTCGGCCCGCTGCAGACGAATTGCTACGTCGTCGCCTGCACGGCCACCAATCAGGCGGCCGTCGTCGATCCCGCGTGGGACGGCCGGGCCATCGCCGCCCATGTGGAGCAGCAAGGGTGGACCATCACCCACATCCTGCTGACCCACACCCACTTCGACCACGTCGGCGGTCTGGGGGAGTTGAAGGAGGCGACCGGCGCGCCGATCTACGCCCACGCCGAGGCGATCCCGATGCTGGAGAACGCGCCCCGCGCCGCCAGCATGTGGGGGTTCGGCGTGGAGCCGCCCCCGCCGCCCGACGTGCTGCTGGAAGAGGGAGACGCGCTGGCGATCGGCGAGTTGCGGGCCACGACGCTGTTCACGCCCGGCCACGCGCCGGGTCACGTCTGCTTCTACCTGGCCGAGCACCACGTCCTTCTCGACGGTGACGTGCTGTTCCAGGGCAGCATCGGCCGCACCGATCTACCCGGCGGCGACTACGATACGCTGATCAACAATATTCGGGAGAAGCTGCTCGTGTTGCCCGACGAGACGGCCGTACTGTCGGGCCACGGCCCGACGACGACGATCGGCCAGGAGCGGGCCCACAACCCGTTCTTGCAGGATTAGGGAGTCGCGGCGGGGGTTGGCGTAGGCGCGGGCGTCTGGGTGGGGATTGCGCCCTGCCACGTGAAGAACGACGGCGCGCTGCTGTTGCCGCCGAAGGTGTAGACGAAGCCGCCGTCGCTGCGCCGGCCGGTCACCTGCACGATGCTGACCTGCCACTGCATGCGGCGCATCTCGTCCACTGCGGGGCGCCAACCAGCCGGTACGCGGAACGATTGATCGCGCGTGAAGCCGCGTCGGGGCAAGCTGTCGCGATCGTCTGTATCGCGCATCTCGATCATGTACCACTCGTCGGCGTTAAGGTCCTTCACGGCCGCCCACTGCAGCACGATCGGCTCTTCGGGGCCGTCCACGCTGTCACCATCGACCGGGTAGAGCAACGACGGCCCGGCCGGCGGAGGCGTCAGCGACGCCGTCGGCGAGGGGCCGGGCGTCGGCGGAATGGTATCGCCGTAGAGGATACGCGGGATGCACAGCGTGTCGCCCGGCTGCAACAGCTGGATCGACTCCTGCGTC
Organism: uncultured Ardenticatenaceae bacterium; assembly: GCA_964398825.1. Classification (GTDB taxonomy): domain Bacteria; phylum Chloroflexota; class Anaerolineae; order Promineifilales; family Promineifilaceae; genus Promineifilum. The sequence goes on along the minus strand of CAYNOL010000020.1, from coordinate 13,743 downwards.
TGCCGGTTGACGGTGATGATCGCCTCCAGCGGCACCCCCTTCAGCGCCGACAGCGCGTAGGCGGAGTCGCCCGACTGAATGGTGATGATCTCGCAATTCGTCGCGTCGGCCATGACCTGCTCGCCGTTGATCTCCAGCAGGACGGATTCGAGCGGCGGCGTGGCCGTCGGCCAGGGGATGACCAGCGATTGGCCGGACTGGATGGGCGAGTTGACGTCGAACTCGTTACTCTGGGCGATGCTCTCGGCCGAGATGCGATAGAGCAACGACAGGCCGAACAGCGTCTCCCCGGCTTCTACCGTATGGAAGCGGGGATCACGGGGGGTTGAGGTTGGCGCGGGGGTGTCCGTCGGGCCGGGGGTGGCGCTGGGAGGCAGCGTCTCCGACGGCAGCGGCGTCCACGTCGGTGTCATAGTGATTGTCGGCGGCAGGGGCGTCGTCGTGGGAATGAAAGCGGCCATGACCACCGGGCCCTGGTTGCGCAGCGCCAGCCAGCCGACGCCCAACCCGGCCAGCACGACAAAGGCCACCACCCAAAACAGCAGCGTCGATTTCGTCTCGCGCACGACGCTGTCGAACTTGGCCGGGATCGGCTCGGCCGCCGGATCGGGGGCGGTCGCGGCCGGACGGGGCGTGACGGGAGCCGAAACCGGCGCGGCGGCCGCAGGCGCGACAACGGGCTCGGCCGCCGCCTCGCGAGGCAGGCCGCACATCACGCAGCGCTCAGCTCCCTGGGGGACAATGCTATCGCAACGACGGCAGCGGTATTCATCCGGGCTCGTCGCTGCTCCTTCCTTCCTCTTGCTCATACGTTCCTATTGCCAACTCCGCATTATAACGGCCGAGGGGCGGCCCCTCAAACGACGTCACTCATCGCTCATAATCCCCTGCTTTTGAGAAATCTGGTACAATCTATGGAAGGCGTGGTCTCGGTCAAAGTGGCGTTCAATGGGGTAGAGCCACACGCCGCGCACTCCGAATTGACACGATCTATTCCACATATGGACAATTTCAATGGCTAATCTTGAAACAACCTACCTGGGCTTGCAGCTGAAATCACCATTAGTGGTTTCATCCAGCCCGCTCTCCACCGATTTGGAAAGCCTGCGCCAAATGGAAAAGGCCGGGGCGGGCGCTGTGGTCCTCTACTCGCTCTTCGAAGAGCAGATCGAACTGGCGGAAATGGGGTTCGCGAATTACTACAGCCAAAACATCGAAGAGCTGCCCGAGCCGCTGCGCCACATCGCCAATATGAAGGAGTACAACCAGGGCGCGGGCGGCTATCTGGCGCACCTGTACCAAGCCAAAAACACCCTGTCGATCCCTGTCATCGGCAGCCTTAACGGCTATTACAGCAGCGGCTGGACGCGCTACGCGCGGCTCATCGAGGCCGCGGGGGCCGACGCGCTGGAGCTGAACATCTATTACGTGCCGACGAAGCCCCACATCACCGGGGCCGAGGTGGAACAGATGTACATCGACCTCGTGCGCGACGTGACCGCTACGGTGCGCATCCCCGTCTCGGTCAAGCTCAGCCCATACTTCAGCGCCATCGCCAATATCTCACGCCGTCTGGTGGGCGCAGGGGCCAAGGGGCTGGTGCTGTTCAACCGCTTCTACCAGCCCGATTTCGACGTCGTCAACCGGGCGATCGTGCCCAGTATCGACCTGAGCACCTCGGCCGAATTGCGGCTGCGGCTGCGTTGGGTGGCCCTGCTGAACGGCGAAGTCGAGGCCGACATGGCGATTACCGGCGGCGTGCACACGGCCGAGGACGCGGTGAAGGGGCTGATGGCGGGTGCCGACGTGCTGATGCTGGCTTCGGCCCTCATCCAGCACGGCGTCGGCTATCTCGGCCAGTTGAATGAGGAGTTGAACGCGTGGCTCGATACCTACGCCTACCAGTCGGTGGGTGAGATTCGCGGCCTGCTGAGCCACGCCCAAATCGGTGATTCGGCCGCCCTCGAGCGCGCCAACTATCTTAATGTCCTTCGAACCGCCCGCACGCAAGGGGGTTCCTAGCCGGTCGATGCCGGGCCTGGCCGCAGCGGCCGTGCCCGGCACCACGAGTCATTCCAGGAGACGTTATGTCAGTTACCCTGCACATTAACGGTCAAGACGTTGAACTGAACATACCGAACACGACGATTTTGCGCGACGCATTGCGCGGCGCGGGCTTCATGAGCGTGCGCTTCGGCAGCCACACCGGCGAGACGGGCGCGGCGGCCGTGCTGCTCGACGGCAAGTTGACCAGCGCCGACACGCTATTGGTGGGGCAGGCGGTGGGCCACCGCATCGAGACGATCGAGGGGCTGAACGCCCGCGTCGGCGAGCTTCACCCCATTCAGCAGGCGTTCATCGAGAGCGGCGCTATACAGTCCGGCTACTCGACGCCGGCGATGATCCTGGCCGCCAAGGCGCTGATCGAAGCCAACCCATCCCCCACCGAGGCCGACGTGCGCGAGGCGCTGTCGGGCATCCTGTGCCGCGAGACGGGGTACGTGAAACCCGTCGAGGCGGTATTGCGCGCGGCGGCCTACATGCGTGGCGAGGATTTGCCGCCCGTCACCGGGCCGGAAGTGATCGACGCGACGTATTCGGGAGGCTTTGACCTCTTCGCCGGGCCGGACGACGAGCAACCCAACGGCCCCGAACCGGCCGGGGGCAGCGGCAGCCCGACGCTGACCGAGACGCAAAGCCGCCTGCGCACCGGTATTACCCTGCAGAGCCAGACGCCGGAGACCAGCGTCGTCGGCAAGCCGGAGACGAAGGTCGACGCCGTGAAGCTGGCCAAAGGCAACCCGGCGTTCGTCGACGACGTAGAGATGCGCGGCATGCTCTACGCCCGGCTGCTGACCAGCCCCCACGCCCACGCGCGCATCCTCGACATCGACGACAGCGAGGCGCGAGCGCTGCCCGGCGTGCGCGCGGTCATCCATTACAAGAACATCGAGCGCGTCAAGTACGCGTCAGGCGGCCAGTCGTACCCCAACCCGCCGCCGCACGATCAGGTCAGCTTCGACAACAAAGTGCGCTACGTGGGAGACCGCGTGGCGGCCGTGGCGGCCGATACGCTGGAGATCGCTGAGGCGGCGCTGAAACTCATCCATGTGGAGTACGAAGTGCTGCCGGCAGTGTTCGACGAGCGCGAGGCCATGGAGCCGGGCGCGCCCATCATCCACGACGAGCCCGACACCGAAGGCATCCACGACGCCTCGCGCAACCTCGTCCACCACATTTACGCCGAGTACGGCGACGTGGAAGGTGGCTACGACGAAGCCGACCACGTCTTCGAGCACACCTATTACGTCCATCAGGTGCAGCAGGTGCCGATCGAGCCCCACATTGCCATCGCCTGGTGGGACGCCGACGAGCGGCTGGTCATCCGCACTTCGACGCAAGTGCCGTTCCACGTGCGGCGCATGGTGGCGCCTCTGCTGGGGCTGCCGGTCAGCCGGATTCGGGTCATCAAGCCCCGCATCGGCGGCGGCTTCGGGGCCAAGCAGGAGATGTTGATCGAGGATATCGTCGGCCATCTGACCATCGCCACCGGCCGGCCTGTGCGTCTGGAGCTGACCCGCTCCGAAGAGTTCATCAGCAGCCGCACGCGTCACCCCGAGACGATCACCTACAAGACGGGGGTCATGGCCGACGGCACGCTTCATAGCATGGAGATGAAGGTGATCGGCAACACCGGCGCCTATGGCACCCACGGCCTGACGGTGCTCACCGTCTCCGGCTTGCGCGGCCTCAGCAGCTACAACTGCACCAACCGCCGTTTCGACTGCAAGGTGGTCTACACCAACATCCCCGTGCCGGGGGCGTATCGCGGCTATGGCGCGCCACAGGCGCTCTTCGCGCTGGAGTGCCACATGGACGAGATCGCCGACAGCATGGGCATCGACCCCATCGAGTTCCGTCGCAAGAACTGGGTGCAGGCGGGGGACACGCTGCCGATGGCGGTGCTGCTGGGCGAAGGGGAGAAGCAAACCGTCGTCGACGCGCCGGTCATCCTGTCCTGCGGTCTCGACGAGTGCTTCGTCCAGGGCATGCGGGCCATCGAGTGGGAGCGCAAATCCGACCCCGAATGGCGTACCGTGCCGGGCAAGCCCCACGTGCGGCGCGGCCTGGGCGCGGCGATGTGCATGCATGGCACGGCCATCCCCGGCCTGGACATGGGCGGCGCGTCGATCAAGATCAACGACGACGGCTCCTTCAACCTGACCGTCGGCGCGACCGACCTGGGCACGGGCTCCGACACGATCCTGGCCCAAATGGCGGCCGAGGTGCTCGGCGTGCCGGTCAGCGACGTGGTCATCTACTCCAGCGACACCGACATGACCCCATTCGACACGGGGGCTTACGCCAGTTCGACGACCTACATCTCCGGCACGGCCGTGAAGCGCGCCTCGGAGAAGATCGCCGACCAGATCCGCGAGCGGGCGGCGCTGATGCTGGAGCTTGACGAGTGGGACAATATCCGGCTGGAGAACCGGCATGCCATCGCGCCCGACGGCCGCACGGTCAGCCTGGAACGCATCGCCCTGCACTCACTGCACCAGCACGACCAGCGTCAGCTCATGGCAGTGGCGTCTTACGTCAGTTCTGCTTCGCCGCCTCCCTTCGCCGGGCAGTTCGCTGAGGTGGAAGTTGACACCGAGACGGGGCAAGTGACCGTGCTGAAGCTGGTCATGGCCGTCGACGCCGGCGTGCCGATCAACCCGATGACGGCCTCCGGCCAGGTGGAAGGGGGCATGGTGCAAGCGTTGGGGTACGGGCATTGCGAGGAAATGGTTTACGACAGCGACGGCCGCATGGTCAACCCCGCGCTGGGACCGTACTACATCTACCGGGCCAACGAGGTGCCGGAGTTGCGGGCCATCCTGGTGCAGACCAACGAGCCCACCGGCCCGTTTGGAGCCAAGGCGATTGCCGAGATCCCCAAGGACGGCGTCGCCCCGGCCATCGCCAATGCCGTCTACGACGCAATCGGGGTGCGAATCCGCCGCATTCCGTTCACACCGGAGCGGGTCTATGAGGCGATGAAGGCAGAAGCAGCCTAGGACATCATTTGTTCGTAGTGTGCGCTTTGGCGCGCCTCTCACTGGACAGCGCGCACTACGAACGAAGAGGTAGAGCGCCCGCACGGCGCGAGTATGAGCGACTCGACGACACAGGCGACCAACGAAGCAACCTCGGCCTTCTCCCACCCGATCGAAGCGGAGTTCGCACGCATCCTCGACTACTATGGTGTAGCGTGGCAGTACGAGCCGCGTACTTTTGCGCTGGAACGGGACGCAGAGGGGCGCATGACCGTCGCCTTCACCCCCGATTTTTATCTGCCCGATCAAGACCTCTTTGTCGAATTGACGACGATGCGGCCGCGGCTCATCACCAAGAAGAACGGCAAGATCCGACGCCTGCGCGAGCTGCATCCGGAGATCAACATCCAGCTGTGGAAGCGTAGCGATTTGCGCGACTTCATGCTCCGTTTCGGCCTCGACGCGGAGGCGGCGCGCATCATGGGCACGGCCGCGCAGAGCGACGAATGACCTTCCCCCAGCCCGAGGCGTTCGGCGAGCTGGTCGCCGACATCAGTGAGGTCTTGTTCACCGAAGAGCAGATCCGGCAGCGAGTGCTGGAGCTGGGAGCAGCTGTTTCGCGCGACTACGCCGGCCAACGGCCGCTGCTGGTGGGCATCCTGAAGGGCGTCTTCCCGTTCATGGCCGATCTGATGCGCTCGATCACCATCCCGGCCGAAGTCGACTTCATGGCCATCGCCAGCTACAGCCCCGAGACGCGACGGCGCGGCGTGGTGCGGTTGCAGAAAGACATCGAGCAGCCGATCGACGGCCGCCATGTGCTGTTCGTCGAGGACGTCGTCGACACCGGCCTGACGCTTCACTACATCCTCGATCAGCTCCAGAGCCGCAACCCCGCCTCGCTCCACGTCTGCACGATGTTCGACAAGGCATCGCGGCGGCTCATCCGGCTACCGATCCGGTACAAGGGGTTCGATCTGCCCGACCGCTTCGTCGTCGGTTACGGATTGGATTATCGGGAGCTTTACCGAAATCTGCCGTTTGTGGGGATGCTGAGGGCCGAGGCCTTCCGGCCCGAAGACACAAAAAAGGAGAGCCCCAAGTAACCTTCAGGACTTCTCACCGCATCCGAAACTTCTAAACTATTGAATAGATGTTTTCGGTTGTTGCTCTGACGATGTCACAAATGAGAGTTGTCGAAACAGTCTCATTAACACGTGATCTACGTCTGAACGTGGTAAGAGCCTTCCAATTTCTTGGGGCTTCCCGTTATTCTAAGGCATCTTCATTAGAAATGTAGATACTCTAGAACAATCTCAGGATAAACGATCAGCATGGGGTGAGTCAATAGGGTCTTGGGCCTATTCACCACGCTCTCAGGATCGAGGCCCAGAAAAAAGAGGCGTTGCGCCATGCGGCGAACGCCCCTTTTTTGTTATCCAGTACGCCCGGAGGGACTCGATCCCCCAACCACCTGGTTCGAAGCCAGATACTCTGTCCGTTGAGCTACGGGCGCAAAAAAAGCTGACGGAATTGCCATCAGCTTTTGGGCGAGTGGTGGGATTTGAACCCACGATCTTCTGGGCCACAACCAGACGTGTTAACCCCTACACCACACCCGCCATGTTGGATTTCTCAATCCACACGTCGGCTAATAGTACCACATCGCGCCATTTTCGGCAAGGCGTGGTTTGAGCGCGGCGCGATAATTTTTCGGCGATGAAACAACCCAATAGGCGGGCTATTCCAGGTGCAATTCATCGATTAGCCCCCGAATGAGGCCGGCGCTGCGCGAGAGAGCTCGTGTCTCCTCGTCGTCCAGCGGCAAATGGTACGTCTCGAGGACGCCCGCACCGCCGACGAGTCTCGGCAAGGAGACGGTGACGTCCTCGACGCCGGCGATGTTGTCGGTCGGCGTGCAGACGGTCATGATAGCCCGGCGGTCTACCAGGATGTTGCGGGTGATGCGGGCCAGGGCGCTGCCGACGCCGTAGTAGGTGGCTCCCTTGCCCTCGATGATCTTGTAGGCTGCGTGGCGCACGCCCTCGTCAATGGCGGCGCGCTTCTCGGCGCTCAGCGAGTGGCCACGCAGCGAGAGGAAGTCGCGCAGAGGCATGTTACCGATGTTGGTCAATGACCAAACCAGCACCTCGGAATCACCGTGTTCGCCAACGACGTAGGCGTGGACGTGGGTGGAGTCGACGCCGACGGCCTGGCCCAGCAGGGCGCGAAAGCGGGCGGTGTCGAGCGTCGTGCCCGAGCCGATGACGCGGCTGGACGGCACACCGAATTCGGCGGCGATTTTGGCCGTCACGTGGGTCATAACGTCTACCGGATTGGTGGCGATGACGACGATCGCGTCGGCCGCGACCTTGTAGATCTCGGGAATGACGTCTCGGAAGACGGCGACGTTGCGCTCCAGCAGCTTGATTCGCGACTCGCCCGGTTCCTGTGCCACACCGGCGGCGACAATGACCACCCGCGACCCGGCCAGGTCGGCATACTGCCCCGCATGGACGTTGAGGTTGTGGGCGAATGGCACGGCGTGAAGGATGTCGTCCGCCTCAGCCTCAGCCCGCTTCTCGTCGATGTCGATCAATACCAGTTCGCGGCCGACGCCGTTCATCACCATTGCATACGCGGCCGTTGAGCCGACAAGTCCACTGCCTACGATTCCGATTTTCATAGCACTCTCCCATGCAAACTCAGTCAAAACATTCAAACGGATCCCGGACGTCACACAAAGCCCTCTAACCGACAACAAAGCCTGCAATGAGAATCGCGCCGTTCGCCGTCGCCTTGCAGCGGGGGATCGTATACCATTGTGGGATTACCTTTTTCCAAATCACCTGGTTGTATGCCAAAGATCACTCCCTTCATCTTGCTCGTGCTTTTTCTGACGGCATGCGCGCCGAGCGCGGCCGTTGAATCCCCGTCATCCGCCACCACTCGGGCGGGCAGCCCCACACGCCCAGCGCCCGCCGTGGAGCAGAGTGCCGGGCCGACGCCCTCGGCCCCCACGCTGACGGCCGTCGCCGCCCTGCCGGAGCAGACGGCCGAACCGACGACAGCCGTCACTCCGACGGCTGAACCCTCACCCCATCACTCGCCCACGCCCGAGCCCTCGCCCACCCCCGTCGGCCCGCAGGAGATCAACGGCGTGGCCCTGGCGAATATCGTGCCGATGCCGCCCGAGACGGCAGCCAACGTGGCTGAGATCTACGCCCGCGGCCAGACGCTCGGCCGCGACCGCCGCGCCTTCTCCAAGCTGGGCGACAGCACCATCCTGAACCCCCATTTCATGGGGCCGTTCGATTCGGGCGAGTACACGTTGGGGGAGTTCGCTCATCTGCAGCCGGCGATCGACCGCTGGGCCGGCTCGTTTGCTCGCCACGGTGTCGGCGCCCACCACGGGCTGCACTCCTGGACAGTATTCGACCCGATGTGGGCCAACGAGAAGTGGTGCCTGGCGGGGGAGCATCTGCTGGCCTGCGAGGTGCGACTGCAAAACCCGTCGGTGTTGTTCGTTCGGTTGGGCAGCAACGACGCCGGATCGCCCAGCGGCTTCCGCTTCAACGTCAAAGAAGTCATCGAGTTTTGCATCGACAACGGCATCGTACCCATCATCGGCACAAAGGCCGACCGCTTCGAAGGCAGCAATGAAAACAACGAAATCTTGCGCACACTGGCCGACGAGTATGACGTGCCGCTGTGGGATTTCGACCTGCTGGCCGAGACGCTGCCGGGGCGCGGGCTGGATACCGACAACGTGCATCTGATCATCGACGACCTGCCCCACGACTATACCGACCCCGCCTCCTTTGAGCGCGGCCACGCCATGCAAGACCTGTCGGCGCTCATCGCGCTGGATCAGGTGCGCCGTATCGTCGAAGGGGAATGAGCCCCGGGATGAGCCGATTACCCCTATCGGCCGCACATCCATTATAATCCGCCCCAGATCATCTGAGTGTCTGTCCGTCATGATGAAAAAATACCTGTTGCTTGTACCAATACTTTTGCTTGCCTCACTGGTGGCTTGCGGTGGCGAGCCGGGCGGGAGCAGTGGAGACGCGCCGGCTCGCGCCGTGGAGAGGTACCTGAGCGCCAAGATCAGCGGCGACCAGGACGGCATCCGCGCCGGTCTATGCTCGGAGATGGAAGAGACCCTGGAGCGGGAGCTCCACGCATTCGACAGCGTCACTGACGCCGCCATCGAGAACATGTCGTGCGTCTCCGACGACCCCGCGGCCGTCACCGAGACGGCCGTGCGCTGCGAGGGGGAGATCGTCGCCCTCTACGGCACCGAGGAGACCAACTTCCCGTTGTCGGCCTATCGCGCCGTCAACGAGGACGGTGAGTGGAAATGGTGCGGCGAGACGGAGTAGAGAGCCGCCGCGCCGACGGCCCAAATATCGAAGAAGCGAGCCCCCCATGCGCCTGCTGACCCGCGAAAATCTCATCGCCACCCTGCTGTGCCTGCTGGTCATCCTGCTGATCATCGTCGCCACCGATAGCGCCCCGCAATGGATCTACCAAGGCTTCTAGCGCGCGGGGCCGGGGGGCTGTTGGGCTTGCTGCTGTTGGCCGGCTGCGGCGGGCTGCCGGCGGCCATGGAGCCGCCGCTGCCAACGGTAGCCGTCACAGCCGACGCCGTCGCCCTGCAGTCGTTCGTGCCCACCGAGCGGCCGCCCTCGCCCACCCCCGCGCCGACGCTGCCCACCTCGACACCCGCGCCGACCGAAACCCCCACGCCAACCCGACCTATTCCGACCGAAACGCCCGACGTTACGCCCACCGCCACCTTCGACCCGGCGCGGCAGATCAACGGCATCCCGTTCGACGAGATCGCCGTCATGCCCCCCGGCGCGGCCGAACACGTGCGCGAGATCGCCGCGCGGGGGCAAGAGCTTGGCCGCAACGCCCGCGCCTTCTCCAAGCTGGGCGATAGCGCTGTGTTGGTGGAGTCGAACTTGACCCGCTTCGACAACGGCCCATACGACTTGGGGCCATATGCCTTTCTGGAACCGGCGATCGAGCATTTCGAAGGGTCGTGGTCTCGCTACGGGGCCGGGGCGCGGGTGTCCCTCACGACGGTGGGCACGTTCGACCCGATGTGGGCCAACCCCAATTTCTGCCTGGCGGGGGAGCATCTACTGGAGTGCGAGATTCGGCTGCACAACCCAGCCGTGCTGCTCATCCGCCTGGGCACCAACGACGGCAAGGCCGAGCTTTATTCCCGTTACATGGCTCAGATCATCGAGTATGCTCTTGAACGGGGGATCATTCCCGTACTTGGTACGAAGGCCGACCGCTTCGAGGGGGATAACTCAATCAACGAGGCGACGCGGCGACTGGCGGCCGAGTACCGCGTGCCGCTGTGGGAGTTCGACCGGCTGGCCGAGACGCTCCCCGAGCGGGGCCTCTCCGGCGACCGGGCGCATCTGACGATAACCGGCCGGAACGACTACACCGACCCGGTGACGTTTACGTACGGCTATCCGGTGAGTGACCTGTCGGCGCTGGTGATTTTAGATCAGGTGCGTGAAATTCTGGTGTCTTTGCCCGCTTCCGAGGGATAATTACCAGTTAAATTATCAGCCACCACGACCTGACAGGTGCGCGCGCCTCAAGCCATAGGCCCGCCCAATATGTTGGCACGCCTACCTGTCAGGTCTGCCTAATAGATATGCGACTCTTTGCGCTGCTCGTGATTCTCGTTTATTTCCCGTTCCTGGCCGGATGCAGCCGGACGGGCTCGGCTGCGTTCGACAACACGCCGGACGCAGCGCCGCCGGCGACCGTCGCGCCGACGGTGACTTCCCCGCCCACGGCCACCCACACCGCCACGCCGACGGCAACGCCCTCGCCCACGGCCACCAACACGCCAACGCCGACGAATACACCCAGCCCCACGCCGACCGCCACGCCAACGCCCCCCCCAACTCCCACGCCCGACCCGGCGACGCTGGTCAACGGCGTGCCGATCGACCACTTCATCATCATGCCCGAGCCCGTCCGGGCCAACGTGAGGGAGATATTCGAGCGGGGCCAAAAACTCGGCCGCAATCCCAGGGGATTCTCCAAGATCGGTGACAGCAACGCGCTGACAAGCCACTACTTCGTCCGCTTCGGACAGGGGCGATACGATCTGGGAATCTACGGAGGGCTCCAGCCGACGATCGACCATTACGAGCGTTCGTTCGATCACTTTGGGGTGGCGATGCGCATCGGCCTGCACGCCTGGATTGCCTTTCGGCCGGGCGAAGCCGACGAGACGCTCTGCAAGCCGGAAGAGCACATGGTGGAGTGCGAGTTCCGGCTCCATAACCCGAGCGTCGTGCTCATTCGGCTGGGCACGAACGACACCGCCCAGGGGAACGCCTTCGAGCGGGCCATCCGCCACGCCATCACCTACAGCATTGACAAGGGGATCATCCCCGTGCTGGTGACCAAATCCGACCGCTTCGAAGGGGACAACCGACACAACGAAACGATGCGCGCGCTGGCGGCCGAATACGCCGTACCGCTGTGGGATTACGACGTCGTGGCCGGCACGCTGCCCGACCGCGGCCTGGGCGAGGACGGGGTGCACCTGACGATGTACGCCGTCAACGACTACACCGACCCTGCCACGCTGTCGTTCGGCTATCCGCTGAGCGACCTGACCGGCCTGATGATGCTCGACGCCATCCGCCAAATCGTGCTCGAGGAGACGGAGTGACGCTCAATCTGTCGGCCATCTTCGTCATCGCCCTCGCGGCTGTGCTGTACGCCGCCGTCGTCTCCGGCCGCTGGCGGGGGTGGGCCATCCTGCTGGGTAGCATTGTCGCCCTCTACTGGCTGCAGGCACCGCTGGCCCCGCGCTATGCCGACTTCCTGCTGCCCAGCGCTACGATCGCCCTCGGCGTGGCCGGCTGGTGGCTGTCGCGCCCGCCCCGTCGCGCCCTTATGGCTCCTGTCCCCCCCGAAGATCCATCCTCGCAAGACGAAGCCCGCGTCTACGTGCGCGACGATTGGTTGGCGCTGCTCGTCGTGGTGACACTGGTGCTGGCCATGTCCCTCTTCCGCTACGTCGGGGCCGATTTCCGGCTTACCGCCTCGCGGCCGCCGTCACCCCTCTTCGTAGGTATCACGGCGTTGGAGGTGGGTCTCGTCTTCACGGCGCTGGCGCTCATCTGCCGCCGTCTGCCGCAGCGCGCCGTGCTGACGGGAGCCATCATCGCCGTCGTCGCCCTGTTCGTGGCCGTCAAGTGGCCCCCGGCGACCACGGCCATCGCCGGGTGGTGGCGTGGACTGACGGGGCAGAGCGTGGCGCTGGCCGCGCCGTCGGATCTGGCCTGGCTCGGCTTCTCCTACGTGGCCTTTCGCGTCATCCACACACTGCGCGACCGGCAGACCGGCATACTGCCCGACCTGTCGCTACGGGCCTATCTGAGCTACATCCTCTTCACGCCCGCGTTCGTAGCCGGGCCGATCGACCGGGCGGAGCGCTTCCTAAAGGATTATCACGCGCTGCCCACTTTGCAGGGCTTCGATTCAGACCGGTGGGGGCTGGGATTGTGGCGCATCGGTCAGGGTCTATTCAAGAAGTTTGTCCTGGCTGACACGCTGGCGCAGGGGATGTCGCTGACGCCGGCGCTGGCGGCCGAGGCGACGAACCCGGCCGCGCTATGGGCGCTGCTGTTCGGCTATGGTTTGCGCCTCTATCTAGACTTCGGCGGCTACACCGACATCGCCATCGGTCTGGGCATCCTGTTCGGCATCCGCCTGCCGGAGAACTTCGACCGACCGTACACGCGCACCAATATCACCGCCTTCTGGCAAAGCTGGCACATCACCCTCAGCAATTGGGCGCGCTTCTACGTATTCATCCCCTTGTCGCGCGGGCTGTTGCGGCGCAGGGGGATGGGCGCGGCCGGGCTGCTGTCACCGACAATCATCGTTCTTACCGGCCACTTGGCGACGATGATCGTCATCGGCCTGTGGCACGGCATCAGCTGGAACTTCTTCATTTGGGGCGTTTGGCACGCGGCCGCCCTTTTCGCCCACAAGCAATGGAGTGACCGGACGCGGACATGGTACCGCCGCCTTCAGGCGACGCCGTGGCGACGGCGAGCGTGGGCCGTCGCCGGCTGGGGGTTGACGCTGCTGTATGTCATGCTCGGCTGGGTGTGGTTCCTGATGCCCACACCTGAGTGGGCGCTGCAGACCTTCGCCAAGCTGTTCTCTTTCTAGCGGGAGCGATGGCACAGGATGAGCACTGGGTACGAACAAAAAACCCCCGGATAGGACCGCTATCCGGGGGTTTGCATATCATTAAGCGACTAAACTTACTGCTCGTTCGACTCGATGCTCGTCCGGCGAGGCCGGACGGGGAGCACCTGCGGCGCGCTGCCGTTTGAATCCAGGCCCAGCACGTTGACGATGTCGGCGCCGGACGGGATGATGTACTTGGTGCTGTTGCCGGCCAACACCTTCTCGACCACGTCGAAGCGGCGAAGCTCCTTGGCGCGATCGGTGAAGTTCTTCTCGGCCGACTGAGCCACCAGCTCGATCGACTTGGCTTCCGCCTCGGCACGAAGCAGCCGCGCCTGGGCGTCGCCTTCGGCCGTCAGAATCGCGGCCTCGCGCAGACCCTGAGCTTCGAGGATGTTGGCGCGCTTCTCGCGCTCGGCCTTCATCTGCTTGCTCATCGCGTTGG
>CAYNOL010000019.1:0-31138 GCA_964398825.1 uncultured Ardenticatenaceae bacterium | reverse complement strand
GATCGTGGGCGATGCCGGCGGCGTTGCGATAGTCGAACGCGCGGCGGCCGTTCCACGACTTGAAGACCGCTTCCGTCGCCAGTCGCAGCTGCTCATACGGGTCGGTCGGGAAGTCGCTGCGGGTAAAGGTGCGGTAGATCTCCTTGAAGCGGCGGGTGATGACTTCCCAGTCGGCCGCCTTCAGGTCGGAGTCATTGGTGACCCCGGCCAGCTTGCGGCGCGAGGTCAGGACCGCCTCGAACGCTTCGTCCGGCACGCCCATGACGACGCTGCCGAACATTTGGATGAGCCGGCGGTAGAGGTCAAATACAAAGCGGCGGTCACCGGTGAGACGCACCATCGTCTCGACGATCTCGTCGTTGAGGCCGATATTGAGCACGGTGTCCATCATGCCCGGCATCGAGAACTTCGCGCCCGAGCGACAGGAAACGAGGAGGGGATTCTCCGCGCCGCCGAACTTCTTGCCCGTCAGCTTCTCGATCTCCCGAATCGCTTCCAACTCCTGCTCCCACATCCCCGCCGGGAATCCTTCAGACTCCAGGTAGGCATTGCAGGCTTCCGTCGTCACGGTGAAGCCGGGGGGGACGGGTATTCCCAACCGGGTCATGTCGCCCAGGTTGGCGCCCTTGCCGCCCAACAGGGAGCGCACGGCATCCCAATCGCCGCCGAGGTGCTTTTCGGCTGCCTCTACTTCATTGAACAGGTAAACCCATTTGGTCTTGGGGTGGGGTTTGTGGCCGTTACCATTGGCCTTATGAGTTTTCACGGGTGCAACTAACGTTTGATCCGACATTTCTACTCTCCTTCAGAACATATAAGCTGCGCGAGATAATGGCGCAGCCTGCTAAAATTCCGTTGTTAATCCCTATTTAGTTTAAGGATGAAGGGGGTTCGGGGTTAGTGACAGAATGCACCCATTCGCGCGACAAAAGTCATGAGGGTATCAGGTGACCCTAAAACAGAGTTTGATCCACGGGTTAACGCGTTTGCCTGCGGGGGGCGGCCCGGTTATCCTGTAGGCATGGAGCCGGAGAACGACGCCCAACACCCCCCAAACCCTGACCGGAAATGGTGGCAAAGCGACGCCCGCGACGACGCGCCATGCGAGCCGGAGCCGAAAGAGGGTTTTCCGTGCCCGTCCTGCCTGTTGGGAGAGTTACAGTACAACGGCCTCTTCCAACTCATTTGCGACACCTGCGGCCGCGTGGCCGAGGCCGCCGTCTTCACCTGATAGGCGGCGCGGGGCGGCCGGCGGCCTGCCCGAACCCCGCGGCTATCACAACGTATTGTGATAGCCGCTCCCATTGGCTATACTTAATCTTAATATGACTCAGATGTTGCGCCTGTTGATCGTCGATGACCACGAAGTAGTTCGAATTGGGATGCGCGCCCTGCTCGAGCGCCACCCCACCTTCACCGTCGTGGGCGAGGCATCGACCGAGGAAGAGGCAGTCGCCATGGCCGAGGAGTTGCGGCCCGACATCGTCCTGATGGACATCCGCCTGGCAGGCGGCAGCGGCATCGAGGCGTGCCAGCAGATCAAGGAGCGGTTGCCCAATACAAAGGTCATCATGCTCACCTCGTTTGCCGAGGATGAGCTGCTCTTCGCCGCCATTCGCGCCGGGGCCACCGGCTACCTGCTGAAGCAGATCGCCGGCGGTGAAGTCATCCGCGCCATCGAAGCCGCCGCCCGGGGCGAGTCGATGCTCGACCCAATGCTGACCCAGCGCGTCTTCTTCGAGGTGCGCCGCTCCATTAAGAAGGAAGAGGCGCAGGCTTTCCAGGACCTGACCAGCCAGGAGCGACAGGTGTTGTTGCTCATCGCCGAGGGTCGCACCAACCGCGAGATCGCCACCGACCTTTACCTCAGCGAGGGTACTGTCCGCAACTACGTCAGCAGCATCCTCTCCAAGCTGGGCGTCTCGAATCGGGCTGAAGCGGCCGCCTACGCTATCAAGCACCACTTGGGCGATCACATCTGATCGCTCCCCGCCCCCGGAATCAATGGCCGAATCTCCGAACACACCAGTCGTGGAAATGTCGTCCGCCCAACGGGCGCTGGAAGCATTGAACAACGCCGCGCTGGCCATCGCCAGCGAGCTCGACGTCGATAAGGTGCTGCAGCTCATCGTCGACTCGGCCCGCGAGCTTGTGAACTCGAAGTATGCGGCGTTGGCCGTCGGAGACTGGCGCATGCCCGGCCCCGGCAACGTCCATCGCTTCGTCGTCAGTGGTATGGCCCGCGACGAGATCAAGCAAGTCTCTCACTGGCCGCAGGGTTTGGGGTTGCTGGGTGAGGTCATCCACGGCCAAAAGCCTATCCTCGTAAAAGACCTCAATGAAGACGAACGCTCGGTGGGGATGCCCCCCGGCCACCCACCCATGGTAGGCTTCCTGGGCGTGCCCATCATGGGCGCCGGGGAGACATTGGGCAACCTCTACCTGACCGATAAGTTGGGCGGTGACGAGTTCAACGACGCCGACCGGCGACTGATCGAGATGTTGGCTGCGCACGCCGCCGTCGCCATCCAGAACGCCCGCCTCTACTCACAGGTGGAGCGGCTGGCCGTGCTGGAGGAGCGGACGCGCATCGGCATGGATCTCCACGACGGCGTCATCCAGTCGATCTACGCTGTCGGCCTGACGTTGGAATCTACCCGCATGGCCCTGCCCGAGGGGGCCGATGAGGTGACGACGCTGCTCGACGCGGCTATCGAAGGGTTGAACGACGCCATCCGCGACATCCGCAACTTCATCCTCGACCTGCGGCCGCGCCGCTTCGCGGGGGACGTTCAGCAGGGTCTGGCCCAGCTGGTGCGGGAATTCCAGGCCAACACCATGGTGCCCGTCTCCATGACCGTACCCGACAGACTGGAAGACCTGCCCTTACCCCACGGCCGGGCCATTTTCCTGACCACGCAAGAAGCGCTGGCCAACGTTGCCCGCCACGCCCGAGCCACCAAAGTCGACATCTTCCTCGACTACGTCTCCCCCGACCGCGTCGTCCTGACGATCAAGGACAACGGCCGCGGCTTCGACGTGACCAATGAGTCACTGCGCGTGGGCCACGGCCTGGCTAACATGCAATCCCGCGCCGAAGGGCTGCACGGCACGTTCGACATCCGCTCCGCCCCCGACGCCGGCACCATCGTCTCCCTCACACTGCCTCTCTAACGGCCCAATCCCTCGTCCCGACCAGGTGATAGATGTCACGCGGATCGGTGACTTTCGTCATTGAGTTCGCCGGCCGACACGGGCTATACTGCATCCAATGAGTTATGTTCTGGGGCCGTGCTATATGGCGGCGATTTACAGCAGACGGCCGCCCCACAACACGCAGGAATCGGGAGATGTTTCTGTTGCATGATGACAAGGGCGAGAAGTTGAGCCTGGAGAGCGCGCCGAAGATCGGGATCGTGATCGTCGAGAAGCACGCCGCAGTGCGCCTGGCGCTGCGCAAGCGGCTTGGCGCGACGCCCCATCTCGAGGTGCTGGCCGCCGTCCAGGAGCCGGGCGAGGCGCTGCCCTATCTGCGGCCGATCGAATCGGCCGGCAGCAGCCCCATCGCTGACGTCGTCTTGCTTGGCCTGCAGAACGAGCCGGATGAAGAGCTATTCAAAACGCTGGAAGTCGTGCGACAAATGGTGCAACATCCGGCGGCCGTCATCGCCCTGGCTCCCTATGCCGACGAAGTAGAGCGGCTACTGATGCAGCAGGCGGGTGTCAGCAGCTATCTGCTGAAGTACATCGACTCGCATCACCTCATCGAGGAGATCGAGTCCGCTTCCCACTGCGACCCTACTCTGTTTGCGCGGCAGCTGTAGCGGCGTCCTCAGTGGGGCGCGCCGTCATCGGCCGGATGACCAGCACCGGCACCTGCACTGACTGCAGCACGCGCGTCGCCACACTGCCGAACAGCCAGCGGCTCAATCCCCCGCGGCCGTGGGTGCACATCACGACCGTGTCGAAATCTCCACCCTTCACTGCGCCGACGATCTCCGCCGCCACGTCTTCAGACTCCGTAACCTGATAGTGAACCCGGAAATTCTGCTGCCGCAACGACCCCTTCTGTTGCTTCAGATAATCGATCGCCTCTTTGTACAGTTCGTCGCGCATCTTGATAAGATAGTTGGCCGACTCCGGCGAGAGCGTGCCTTCGCCAATGCGCGGCGGCATCACCACCCGCAGCAGCGTGATGTCGCTGTCGAACTGCGCGGCCATTTCCAGGGCATAGGGTAATGCTGCCTCGGCGAAACCCGACCCGTCCAAGGGAACTAAAATATGTTTGAACACGGTAACTTTCCTATTCTGCTGGGTAACGAGCGTACGGTTCGCCGGTATCCTCCTCGCCGGGCATCCAGTTGCGGACGACCAGACGGAAGATATCCGACTCAGTGATGATTCCGACGATATTGCCCTGATAATCTAAGACCGGCAATCCGCCGATCACGTATTTCAGCATTTTGTCGGCCGCCTGGCCGATCGTCTCGTCCGGCGTGACCGTGACCGGGTTGGGGGTCATGATCTCGCGCACCGTCATCTTGGAGAGTTGGTAGCTGAGTTCCCAGATATCGACGCCCGACGGCGTCCCCGCCCGCGCGCTGCGCACATCGCCGTAAGTTACGATCCCCACCAGCTTGCCGTCCTCGACGACAGGCAGGCGCCGAATCGAGTTGTCGACCATGAGCCGCCCCGCGTCCATGACCGGCGTATCGGGGGAAATGGTCAGCACCTCGTCGCGCGTCATCCAATCTCTAACTAATTCCAGCTTCATTCACCACGCCTCCTTCGGCCGCAACAACGGTTGGTCACGTCATGCTCGCCGCCGGGTATGCCACGCTGGCAGCGGTCGAGATAAGGAAATTCAATCTTAAAAAAGTGACCTCGCCCACGGGCGAGGTCACTTGCTCCATTTATCTGAATTATTGGCTCATCAGCGTGCCGATCGCCTCGTTGAAGACGGCCAGCGGCTGAGCGCCGTTGATCTCCTGATTGTTCAGGAAGAACGTCGGCGTGCCCGTGACGCCCACCGCGCGGGCGGCCGTCTGGTTGTCGCTGATGACCCGCAGGAAGCGGCCGTCATCCATGCAGCTGACGAACGCATCAACGTCCAGCCCGGCCATTTCGGCCGCCTGGCGGAAGCCGTCGGCCGAGAGGCGCGTCGTCGGCGGGTCAATGGTGAACAGCGCGTTGGCGTAGTCGAAGTACAGACCCTGCTCGTTGGCGCACATGCCCGACGCCGCCGCCGGGACCGTCGTGGCGCTCAGCGCATAGGGTAAGACGACCCAGCGAATGTTGCCGGTGTCCAAGTGCGCTTCCTTCAGCGGCGTGGCCGTGTTGTTATGAAACGACTGGCAGTGGATGCAACCGAAGTCGGCCACTTCGACCAGCGTGATGTCGGCCGATTCATCGCCCATGAAGATACATCTCTCGCTGTTCTCGTCGCAATACTCCGCCAGGGGCTGCACCGGGGCGGCCTGCGACGGCCGCAGCGCCAAGTAGAGCAGCCCGCCGAACACCAAAACACCAACCGCGATAAGTCCACCGACGATCAACCAGTTCGTCTCTCTGGTCTGCGTTTGCTTTCGTCGTTGTACGGTTCTCTTCGCCATATCTCTCCTTCAAAAATAATGGTGATATTGATTTCCAGTTTATCTTTCAGCCTGTTAACTGGCAAACCTTCCTCACGCCTAACCGCGGAGACTTATCACTCCTCTCATACTCGCCGGCCTGGCGGGCCTTGGAGTGAAATGGGGATAAATGTCATCCGCCAAAGGTGACATTTGCCACAACCCCAATCGCCACCAAACGGATTACACTGAGGGTAGGAGCAATGTCCGATTTGACGAGGAGTTAAATATGCTGACAGTAAACGAACTGATGAGCGTCATCCCCAATACGGTGACGCCTGACACACCCTTGCGCAAAGTCATCGAATTGATGAAAACCCAAGGCTATCGGCAATTGCCTGTGCTCGACCACGGCAAATTGGTTGGCATAATCACCGATCGGGATGTACGATTGGTGATGAATTCCCCGCTGATATTGCACGGCCGCTGGCAAGACGAGGAAATCCTGGATAGCATCACCGCTGAAAGCTGCATGACGCCCGACCCGATGACCATCAGCCCGGATACCCCCGCCCACCAGGCCGCTAATTTACTCAGCAGCTACAAATTCGGCGCCCTCCCCGTCGTCGAAGATGGGGTTCTAGTCGGCATCATTACCGTGACCGACTTTCTGAACTATTTCGCAAACCAAAGACCGAAGATGATCGATCAGACAGAATGACTTTTACAACAGGGGTGTGTGACGATGATTCCTTTCCGCAATATTTTGGTTCCGTTGGACGGGTCTGAGCTGGCCGAGAAGGCAATTGCTCCGGCGCGAAAGATCGCCGACGCCATGGCCCGCTCCGACGACAGACGGCCGGACGGCGACCCGGTCAAGCTGATCTTGCTGCGGGTGGTAACGCCTGTGGCGATGCTGGCTGCCGACCCGTTCCTGTATGACGAGATGCTGCGCATGAGCGTCGACGAGGCGCAATCCTATTTGAACAGCGTCGTGGCTGCCCAGCCGGTCGGTGAAGCCATCCTCGTAACACGCACGGTCAACGGCTCGCCCGCCGAAGGGATCGTCAGTTATGCCGAGGAGAACGACGTCGATCTTATCGTCATGTCCAGCCACGGCCGCACCGGCAGCCGGCGCTGGGTCTACGGCAGCGTGGCCGAGAAGGTCATGCACCACGCTCCTTGCGCCACGGCCATCATTCGCGCCCATGTCGACGTGTCGATGTTCCAAAACGGCAAGATGCTGGTCCCCCTCGACGGCTCCGAGCTGGCCGAGCAGGTTTTGGAGCCCGTGCTGGCGCTGGCCGACGCCGTCGATTCTAGCGTGACCCTGTTGCGCGTCGTCACCGGGCCGGGGCCGCTGCCCGAGTCGTTGGGGCCGGACGGCGAGCGCCGCTCGGCCGCCGTAAACGAAGAGCGTGCCGAAGCCGAAGCCTACTTGCAACGCATTCTTGCCGCCCGCGACAACCCCCGCCTCAGCGCCCACGTCCAGAACTCGATCAGCGACGTGGCCGACGCGATCATCACCTATGCCGACGAGAACCAGTTCGACCTCATCGCCATGACCAGCCACGGCCGTTCAGGCCTTGGCCGCTGGATCCACGGCAGCGTGGCCGAGAAAGTCCTGCGCGGCGCCGACTGCGCCACATTGATCATCCGCGACCGTCAACCGTAGCCCATCCACGCAGACCTCAGAGGTTTCAGAAAACCTCTGAGGTCTCAGACAGGGAAAAACCGAAAACTTGTGCTAAAATAGATTCAAAGCCTCTCATCAGAGGCGTTCTTATTTTGGCATCCTATGGCGTACAAACCTAGCGAACGAATCAGCGAATTATTGGCTAACCTGCCGACGAAGCCCGGCGTCTATTTGCACAAAGACGCCGAGGGCAACATCCTCTACATCGGCAAGGCGATCAATCTGCGTAGCCGCGTCCGCTCTTACTTCCGCGCCAACGTCGACTCGATCAAAACCCAACGGCTGCGGCGACAGATCGCCGACGTCGAAATCATCACCACCGACACCGAACTGGAAGCCTTACTGCTGGAGATGAACCTCATCAAGCAGCACCGGCCGCAGTTCAATGTCCGGCTGAAGGACGACAAGCGGTACCCCTACATCAAAGTCCATTGGGCCGACCCGTTTCCCAAGGTGACGGTGACGCGCCGCATGGTGCGCGACGGCTCCCGCTACTTCGGCCCCTACACGTCCGCCTGGGCTGTTCAACAGACGCTCGACCTGCTGCGCAAGGTGTTCCCCTATCTGACCTGCGACCGGGTCATCACCGGCCAGGACGAGCGCGCCTGCCTCTACTACGACATCAAGTTGTGCAGCGCCCCCTGCATCGGCGCGGTCAACCAGGAGCAGTACCGGGGCACCATTCGCCAGCTCATGGACTTCCTCGACGGCAAGACTGACTACATCGTCAAGGGCATCGAGTCGCGCATGGAGCAGGCCGCGGCCGACCTCAACTTCGAGAAGGCGGCCGAATACCGCGACCAGCTCCGCGCCGTCGAGCGCGTCACCGCCCGCCAGAAAGTCATCGGCGCCAGCGACGCCGATCAGGATGTCATCGCCTTCGCCCGCGACGACGGCGACGCCTGTGTCCAGATCTTCTTCATCCGTCACGGCAAGCTCATCGGCCGGGAGTACTTCCTGCTCGACAACACTGAAGGGGAGAGCGATCAGGAAGTGCTGCAGGAGTTCATGACCCAGTTCTATGACGATGCCGCCTACGTTCCCAAAGAGGTGCTGCTGCCCAACGAGATCGAAGAGGCCAACGTCATCGAGGAGTGGCTGCGGCGCAAGCGCAACACGAAGGTGACGATCCAGGTTCCCCGGCGTGGCGTCAAACGTGACTTGGTCAAGATGGCGGCCGAGAACGCCCAGGACACGCTGGCCACCATTCGGCAGCAGTGGGCGGCCGATCGCTCGAAGCACGTGCAAGCCATCACTGAGCTGCAAGAAGCGCTGAAGCTGCCCGCGCCGCCGGCCCGCATCGAGTGCTATGACATCAGCCACACCCAGGGCACCCAGACCGTCGGCTCCATGGTGGTCTTCGTCCAGGGCGCGCCCATGAAGAGCGACTACCGCCGCTTCAACGTGCAGACCGTCGGCAACGATGACTACGGGGCGATGCGCGAGGTGCTGACCCGCCGCTTCCAGCGCTATAAGGATTCGCTGGCCGGCGAGCTCCACGACCCCAGCCAGATCAAGCCCCGCTCGGAGAAGCAGACGGCGTGGGCTATTCTGCCAGACTTGCTGCTCATCGACGGTGGCAAGGGGCAGCTGGCCGTCGGGTTGGAGGTGTTGCGTGAGTTTGGGCTGGAGGGGGAAGTCCCCGTTGCGGCGCTGGCCAAGCAGGAGGAAGAGATCCATCTGCCCGATCAGATTCGCCCCGTCTTCCTGTCGCGCCGTTCCGAGGCACTCTACCTCGTCCAGCGGGTGCGCGACGAGGCCCACCGCTTCGCCAACGAGGGCCACCGCATCCGTCGCGCCAAGGTCGGCGTGGCGTCGATCCTCGACAGCGTGCCCGGTGTGGGCCCGCGACGGCGCCAGGTACTGCTGAAGCGCTTCGGGTCGTTGGAGGCACTGCGCGATGCTTCAATCGAGGAGATCGCCGCCGTGCCCGGCATTCCTCACGAAGTCGCCGAGCAGATCAAGTCCCATCTGGCCTGAGCGCCGCCAGCCGCTCGGCGCACAGCAACATAGCCAGCGCCGTCGGCCCATCCGTGATCTCCCCCGCGCGCGCCATGCGCAACGCCTCGTCAATCGGCTTCAGGTGAACGCTCATCACCTCGGCCGCTTCGTGCGCCGGCTTGCCCAGCGTGACGCCGGTAGCCAGAAAGATGTGGCCCACCTCGTTGCAGATCCCGTTGGCCAGGAAGAAGCGGCCGATGTAGAGTAATTCCCCAGCCACACCCCCTACTTCTTCGTGTAGTTCTTCTGTCGCCGCCTCTTCGACGGACTGGGCTCCCTTCAGACTGCCTGCCGGGACTTCCCAGCACCACTCGTCGACGGTGTAGCGGTACTGATAAACCATGGCGATTTGGCCGTCGGTCGTCACCGGCACGATCCACACCGCGTCTGCTTTTTCGACGACATTATAGACGCCGGGCTGCCCGTCGGGCGTCACGATCTCGTCTTGCCGAACGCGATACCACGGGCAAGACCAGACGATGGCGCTGGACAGGGTGGTGAAGGGGGAGTCGGGAATGATCATCGGGTGGATACCTCAGGCAGCCTTGGCGTTAGCGACGAACGCCTCGATCAGCGCATGGTCTTTGACCCCCGGCGCGCTCTCTACGCCGCCGGCCACGTCCACCGCGAACGGCCGCGCCTGCCGCACCGCTTCGGCCACATTCGCCGGATTCAGCCCTCCGGCAAGCATAACCCCGCTGTTCACCTGTGCCAGTTCGGCGGCGATGCGCCAATCGCTCGTCTCGCCCGTGCCGCCGTACAACTTGGCGTGGGGTGTGTCCAGGAGCAGGGACGGGTGGGCAGGATGGCGACGGCCTGGATTCGCATAGTGACTTAACAGTTCAACCGCCTCGTCCAGCGACTGCGGCCGAATCGCCTTGTACGCCCTGCCGTACAACGGCGACGACGGCTCGGTCACTTGCTCAGCGCTCTCGTCGCCGCTCAATTGGGCCAGATCGAGCCCGCAGCGGGCGAGCAGCTCGGCCGTCTCGCCCGGCTCGTTGTTGACGACCACGCCCACCAGCAGCGGCGGAGCGGGGCGTTCGAAGAGCTCGGGCAGCGCGCGGCGCAACTCAGCGGCCAGCTCGGCCGCCCGCTCCGGCGCAACGGCTCGCGGACTGGGCGGATAGAGGATGAACCCCAGGAAGTCCGCTCCGGCCCGCAGCGCCGCCATGGCATCTTCCAGCCGAGTGATACCGCAGATCTTAACCTTTGTCATCGGCGTCTTCGGCGGTGATCAGGCTGATAAGCGTCTGGCCCGGTTTTGGAGTAGGGCGGTTGTCGGCCGTGTAGAGTGTCAACTTGAGGCCTTCGGAGACCAGCGCCAGCGGAATGGTTCGCTCACCGTAATGCTCCAGGTAATGGCTGTAAGTGAAGGCCGGCGTCAGTGTCGTCGCCTTTACCTCGGCGCCGCGTTCCAGTTGAGACTCCAGGAAGCTATACGTCACTTCGGGGTCAAACAGGTAGCGGCCGCGCAGGTGGGACGGCGTGGCCTGTGTGTCGCGTGAGAGGGGTGGCAATTGATACATTTGGGAACGACCGAAGAGCTCGGGAAAGTGGACGGCGGCCAGTGAGTTGACGTCGTCGTTGCTGGTCAGCGCCAGCACGCGGCCGATGCCGCCCAGCTCCAGCTCCGACAGGGTCTTCTCTGACAGCGCGTCACCGTAGTGGGCATCGAGCCCCAGCAGCCGGCTGGCGGCCACGTTGCCGTAGTTGCTGTCGAGCAGCAGCACACGCAGGTTGCTCTCCTTCAGCTCCTCGGCCAGAGCACGGGCGAAGGGGTGGGCGCCGATGATGAGCACGCCTTGCGGCTCCGCCTCGGCCAGCCCCAGGCGGCGAGCGACGATCCCGGCCGTCAGGCCGTAGAAGGTGACCGTGCCGACGATGACGAGAAAGATCGTCGCCGCCAGCGAACCCGCCTCAGCGAAGCCCATGGCCTCAAGCTGGAAGGCGAAGATCGACGCCACAGCCGCGGCTACGATGCCGCGGGGGGCCATCCACATCAGGAAGAGGCGCTCCCGCCCCGTCAGGCCGCTGCGCCATGTGGAGACCAGCACCGACAGCGGCCGCGCCACGAAGATGAGCACCACCACGAACAGCAGCGCCGGCCCCAGAACAAGCGACAGGCTGTTGATGTTGACCCGACCAGCCAGCAGGATGAACAGGATGCCGAGCAGCAGTACCTGCAAGTTTTCTTTGAATTCGAGGATGTGGCGAATGGGCACCTGCGACTGGTTCGCCAGGGCAATGCCCATGATGATGACGGTCAGCAAGCCTCCCTCGGCCGCCAGATGATCCGACAGGGCGAAGAGGCCGATGACCAGCAGCAGGGTGATGCCGTTCTGCAGGTGATCGGGGATCCAGTAGCGCCGCAATAGCACGACGAGAATGCCCGCGCCCAGCAAGCCGAGCACGACGCCCACGACGAGGCTGCGTAGCATCCCCACCAACACAAAGCCCGTCACACTCTCGCCGCCGAGCCGAATCCACTCGAACACGAGCACGGCCAGCACCGCGCCGACGGGATCGATGAGGATCCCTTCCCACTTGAGGATGGTGCCGGCGCGCCCCTTGGGCCGAATTTGCCGCAGCAGCGGGCCGACGACGGTGGGGCCGGTGACGATCAGGATCGCCCCCGTCAACACGGCGATCGGCCAGTCGAACTGCATGATGTAGCGCGCCCCCAGCGTGGCGATGACCCAGGTGACGACGGCTCCCAGACTGATCAGCCGGAAGATGACCGGCCCGCTGGCCGGTAGCTCTTTCAGTTTGAGCGTCAGCCCACCTTCAAACAGGATGATGCCGACGGAGAGGGAGACGAACGGGAAAAGCGCCTCGCCGAGCAAGGCGTCGGGGTGGATGATCCCCAGAACAGGGCCGAGCAGGAAGCCGGACAGGAGCAGCAGCAAAATGGACGGCAGCTTCAGCCGCCAGCCCAGCCATTGCGCGCCCATGCCGACGACGCCGACGGCCGCCAATTGTACGAGCGGTTCTACCATGCGCGTCCGGGGGCGTGTCGCCTAGGGGCGAGCGTCGCCATAGAGCGCGTAGGTGCCGACCCACTCCGCCTGCGCCAGGACGTGGCCCTGCATCGCCAGCAGAGCGTCCGCGCCGTCGAACGCGCCGTCCAGTTTGAGGCTTTCCACGTCCAGCGCGTAGATCGTGAAGTGGTAGTTGTGGACGCGTTCGTCGTTCCACGGGGGGAAGGGGCCGTCGTAGCCGCCGTAATCCCCTTCCATGTCGGCGTCGCCGGCGAACCAGCTGGTGTAGCTGTTGATGCCGCGCGTGCCGTACGGTGTGCGGCCGACGGGCTTGCCGCGCGCCGTCACGCCCTGGCTGTCACGCCCCGCCGGCAGCTCGTGGATGCCGGCCGGGATGTCGACGAGCACCCAGTGGTAGAAATCGGCCCGGGGCAGGTCGTAGGGCACGGTGCGGCCGGGCTGGTTGGCGTCGTCGCGCACCGACGGCGCGTCGCGGTCAACGCAGATGAGGGCGAACGATTTCGTTCCCACCGGCTCGTCGGACCATTGAAGGTGGGGGCTGCGGTTAGGGCCAAATGTCGCCTGCCCCTCTGCCGTGGGGATGCCCATGGCGAACTCGGCCGGGATTCGGCTCCCGTCGTCAAACGACAGCACAGTCAGTTTCATCAGCTACCTCCGGAGATTGGTTTAAATCCATTTTCTCTGCTAATCCCTGCATGGGCAAACAAGCTCGGAAATCGCGCCTAAATCAACCCCCGCCCAACGGCCCCGGCCACACGACCGACGTCGTTCATCAGCCGCTCCAGCGACGCCAGCGGCAGCGCCTGATCCGCGTCCGACAGCGCCTCTTCGGGGTTGTGGTGGAACTCCACCAAAAGCCCATCGGCCCCGGCGGCGACGGCCGACCGCGCTCCGGCGATGACCAAATCGGCTCGGCCGGTGGCGTGGCTGGGGTCGGCGACGACGGGGAAAGGGGAGAGCTGCTTCACCAGGGCGATGGCGTTCACGTCCAGCGTGTTGCGCGTGGCCGTCTCGAAGGTGCGGATGCCCCGCTCGCACAGGATGACGCGCTCGTTGCCCCGGCTGGCGATATGCTCGGCCGCCTTCAGCCACTCATCGATCGTCGACATGAAGCCGCGTTTCAGCAGCACCGGCTTGTCGCTCTCGCCGGCCGCCCACAGCAGCGGGTAGTGCTGCATATTGCGGCTGCCGATCTGGATGACGTCGCTATATTCGTGCACCGCCGGCAACTGCTCCACGCCCAGCGCCTCGGTGACGATGAGCAGACCGAACTCGTCGGCCACGGCGCGCAGAATCTCCAACCCTTCCTGGCCCAGCCCCTGAAAGGCATAGGGGGACGTACGCGGCTTGAACGCGCCGCCACGCATCACCCGGCCGCCCAGCCGGGCCAGCTCGCGGCCGACGACGCGCGTCTGCTCATAGCTCTCCACCGAGCACGGCCCGGCCATCAGCACGACGTCGGTTCCGCCGATCTTCACGCCCGGCCCGATTGCCACCGGCCGGGTCTGATTTAATTCAGGCCGATCCTCGGCCCATATCATCTCTTTTTCAATCATCTTTCTTTCCATCGAGATCAAATTGCCTGATCTCGTCACACTTTGCTATAAACCTGAGCCATGTCATCTACTACGCCCGCAACGCAATCCAGCCAGCTTTCGATTTGGCTTAACGCTGCCCGACCGCGCACGCTGCCGCTGGCCCTGGCCTGCATCATCATGGGCACCGGCCTGGCCCTCGCCGATGGGTTGGCGGATTGGATTGTAGCGCTCTTCTCGGTTATCACGGCCATCCTGCTGCAAATTCTCTCTAATCTGGCCAACGACTACGGCGACTCGATGCACGGCGCCGACCACGTGGAGCGCAAGGGCCCCCGTCGCGCGGTGCAGAGCGGTTTGGTTACGGCCGCGGCCATGCGCCGGGCCATCGTGGTCACCGTCGTGCTGGCCGTGCTGTCGGGCGTGGCGCTGCTGTGGTTCGCCTTCGGCCGCCAGGCCTTCTCGTCTACCATCTTCTTCATCCTGCTCGGCGCGGCGGCCATCGGCGCGGCCATCACCTACACGGCGGGCAAAATGCCCTACGGCTATGCCGGCTTGGGCGACATCGCCGTGCTGGCCTTCTTCGGCTGGGTGGGCGTCCTCGGCAGCTACTACGTCCAGACGTCCCGCTTCTCCTGGCCGCTGCTGTTGCCGGCCACGGCCTGCGGGCTGCTGGCTGTGGCCGTGCTCAACGTCAACAACATCCGCGACATCGACTCCGACCGGCTGGCGGGTAAGAACTCCGTCCCCGTCCGCCTGGGCCTGCGCAACGCCAAAATTTATCATTGGCTGCTGCTGGCGTCGGCCACGCTGTTCGCCGTCCTGTACTGTTTGTTAAATTCCGCGTCGCTCTGGCAATACCTCTTCCTGCTGGCCGTGCCGCTGCTCGTTCGCAACGGCCTGGCCATCAGCAGCGCCGAGGAGTTGCCCGCGCTCAATCCGTGGCTAAAGCAGATGTCATTGGCCGCGCTGACCTTCGTCATCCTGTTCAGCATCGGCCAGGTGCTCGCCGCCACGCTGTGAAAGTCTGACCAAGAAAGTCTCAACCGTCCGAGCGAACCACTCGGGCCGTTCCAAATGAACCGCATGCCCCGTCCCGGCAATGATCGCCAGCCAAGCGTTGGGCATTTGGGCCGCCATTTCCCGGATGATGACGGCGAACTTCACGTCCAGTTCGCCGGCGACAAGTAACGCCGGCACAGCGATGTCCGGCAACCTCATCCACAACGAGGGTTGCACACCGGTGCCCATGCCGCGCAAGCTGTTAGCCAGTCCGGCGGCACTGTTGCCGAGCCGTTGCTCGCGCAACGCATCGCGTGCCGCCGCCGGCAACGCTCGCTGGCTGGCGAAGAGTGGGAGCCTCTCCCAATAGTCGACGAAGACGGGAATGCCCTCTTCTTCAATCCGTCGGGCCAATGCTTCGTCCTGGGCGATCCGGCCTTCGCGTTCGATTGCGCTGGACAGCCCGGGTGAACCACTCTCCACGATCAACGAGCGTACCAACTCCGGATAATGAGCGGTAAAATACAATGCCAGACGGCCGCCCATCGAATAGCCCAGCAGATGGGTTGCTGTGATACCCAACTGATAGAGTAAGGTGGCGATGTCTTCCGCCACCGCGGTCATCTCGTACCGCGTCAAGTCGTTCGCCAACTCCGTCCGGCCATGCCCCGGCAGGTCAACGGCAATGAGGTGATAACGGTCACGCAAGCCGTCCATCAGCCCACGCCAGTTGGCGCTGCTGCCGGTGAAGCCGTGGAGCAGCAGCAGCGGCTCGCCGGAACCGGCTTCGACGTAGTGATAGCGCAGGCCGTTGATCGTCAACTCGCTCATAATGTCTCCAACTGACCTTCCAGCAGACGAGCCACTTCGCGCCGTTGAACCTTGCCCGACGTGGTCATCGGCAGTTCGGCGGCGAAGGCGACGACGCGCGGCTGCTTGTAGCCCGCCAACCGTCGGCGGCTGTAGGCCAGCAGCTCCTCGGCTGTCAGGGCTGCTGACGGGTGCAGCACGATCATCGCCGCCACCTGCTGCCCCCAGTCGGAGTGGGGCAGGCCGACGACGCTGGCCGCGGCCACCGCCGGATGTGCGCGCAGCACCGCCTCGACCTCGGCCGGGTAGACGTTCTCGCCGCCGCTGACGATCAAATCGCTGCGCCGATCCACCACCCACAGATCGCCGTCATGATCGAGATACCCCATATCGCCGGTGTGGAGCCGGCCGTCGACGACGGCCGCCGCGCTCGCCTCGATGTCGCCATAATAGCCGGTCATGACCGTCGGCCCGGCGACGGCGATCTGGCCGATCGCGCCGGCGGGGACGGGGGCGCCGTCCTCGTCGAGGATGCGGATCTCGGTAAACAGCAGCGGCCGGCCTGGGCTGCCCGGCTTGCGTCGCGCCTCTTCCGGCAGCAGCGTTGCCACCTGGGAGCACGCCTCCGTCAGTCCGTAGGTGACGGCCACCGGCAGGCCGGCGTCGTCGGCCCGCGCCAGCAGCTCCGGCGGAGCGGCCGCGCCGCCCAGCAGAATGAGCCGCAGCGCGGGAGCGGCCAACCCGTTCAGCCCGGCGTTCAGCAGCCGCGCCAACATCGTCGGCACGAGTGAGACGATGGTGATCGCCTCATCGCGCAGGCTGGCCAGGACGGCCTGCATGTCGAAGCCGTGGTGAAGGACGACGCACGTCCCATACAGGCAGGAACGGAAGAGGATCGCCAGCCCGCCCACGTGACAGAGGGGCAGGCAGGCCAGCCACCGCTCGTCCGGCCGCACACCCAGCTTGAAGGCCGACGCCGTCGCGCTCCAGAAGTGGTTGGCGAAGGTGATCATCGCTCCTTTGGGGAAGCCGGTCGTGCCTGAGGTGAAGACGATGGCCTGTGTGCCGCTGAGAGGGGCGGGCGCGGCGGCATCGTCAGCGAGTGGCGGCTGCTTGCCTGCCCAAGCGGTGAACGCCGCAGCGCCGTCGGGCACCACATGGATCGGCAGACGACCGCCGGCCGCCGCCTCGGCCGCATCGGCGACGCCGGCCAGGCACACCAGCCGGGCGCAGTCGGCCCGCTCCAGCTGCCAGGCCAACTCCCCCGGCGTCAGCCGCCCGTTGAGCGGCACGAGCACCGCGCCCAGCCGCGCGGCGGCGAAGACACAGCAGACGGCCGCCGGCGAGTTCGGCATCAACATGCCCACGTGCTCGCCGGGGCGCGCGCCCTGTTGCGCCAGGAAACCACACAGCCGGTCCACGAGCGCGTCCAGATCGGCGAACGAGAACGTCTCGCCGTCGACCCGGAGCGCTATGGCCCTCGGCGTCGCCCTCGTGCGCGCCCGCAGCCAATCAGTGGTGATCGTGAATTCGCTCATCACTCGCTCGTGCCGCCCTGCTGCCGGGGCTTACGGCCGCCAGGGGTACTTGCCGAAATCGGGCTTGCGCTTCTCCAGGAACGCTTCCTTGCCCTCGCGCCCTTCGTCGGTCATGTAGTAGAGCATCGTCGCGTCGCCGGCCAGCACTTGCAAACCTGTCTGTCCGTCCAGATCGGCGTTGAACCCCGCCTTCAGGAAGCGAATGGCGATGGGGCTCTTCTCCAGAATCTCCTGCGCCCAGGCCACGCCTTCCGCTTCCAGCTGGTCGAGGGGCACGATCTTGTTGATCAGCCCCATCTCCAGCGCTTCCTCGGCGTTGTATTGGCGGCAGAGGTACCAGATCTCGCGCGCCTTCTTCTGGCCGACGATCTCGGCCAGATAATTGGAGCCGAAGCCGCCGTCGAAGCTGCCGACCTTGGGGCCGGTCTGGCCGAAGATGGCGTTATCGGCCGCCAGGGTCAGGTCGCAAATGACGTGGAGCACATGGCCGCCGCCGACGGCGTAGCCCGCCACCAGGGCGATAACCGGCTTGGGCATGGTGCGGATGATGCGCTGCAATTCGAGCACGTTCAGCCGGGCCACGCCGTCGTCGCCCACGTAGCCGGCATAGCCGCGCACGCGCTGGTCGCCGCCGCTACAGAAGGCGTACTTGCCGTCTTGGGCCGGGCCGTTGCCGGTCAGCAGCACCACGCCCACTTCCGGGTCCATCCACACGTGGCGGAAGGCGTCGATCATCTCGTCGATGGTCAACGGCCGGAAAGCGTTGCGCGATTCGGGCCGGTTGAAGGCGATGCGGGCCATGCCGTCGGCCTTGTGATAGGTGATGTCGGTATACTCTTTCACTACTTGCCAATCAGTCATTCTCTCTGTCTCCTCTGCTGTTACATTGCCCTTCCGCGCGATTACGGCCGGAGAGGGGCGGGCTTTGCCTGCGCAGCGGCCCTTACCTCGGCCGCCACCGCGCTCATTCGCTCGAAATCCCCCAGGCTGGTGGTCTTCACTTCGACCAGTCTTGGGCCACTCCCCTTGATCCTGCCGCCAGCCAGCAGCTCGTCCAGCTCGGCCGTCGTGGTCACGGCCGCGTAGTCGAGCCCATACATGGCCGCCGCGTGCTCGAACGTCAGGCCATGGGGGGTCAGGAACAACTCGGTGAACGGCGGCTCGTGGCGGGCTACGGGCAGCCGGTAGAAGATGCTGCCGCCGTCGTTGTTGGTGACGACAAACGTCACATCCAACCCCAACTGCCGGGCCGCCAGCAGGCCGTTCGTGTCGTGGTAGAACGTGATGTCCCCCAAAAAGGCGACGACGCGCCGCCCCGAACCGGCGGCCAATCCCAGCGCCGTCGAGACATTGCCGTCGATGCCACTCGCGCCCCGGTTGCCATAGACGGTCAGTCGTTTGGCCGAGGGGCGATCGAAGGTGTCGATATGACGGACGGGCATGCTGTTGCCGGCGAAAACGAGTGTGTCGTCGGGCAGAGCCGCCAGCACCCGGCTGATCGCCGCGCCGTCGAACAGCGACGCGGCGTCTAGAGCGCTGTCCACAGCCGCCCGCGCCCGCCGCTCGGTATCGACGAAGGCCGCCGTCCAGGCTGGATTCGTCTCGCGTCCGGCGCTCGTCAGCTCATCGGCCAGGGCGTCGCAGAACCGCGCCGGATCAGCCTGGATGTACGTATGAGTGATGTGGAGATCGTCAGCCCATTCGCCGTCGCTGGTCACGTGGTAGTGGACATCGGGCGCAGCCTGCTCCAGATAGGCGAGCAGCGCGGCTGACGTGGGCACCGCGCCGAAGCGCAGGATCACTTCTGGGGCCGGGCATTCGCCCGCCAACGTCGCTAGCCACAAATGATACCCTCCCAGTACCTTGTCGGAGACGTGGTCCCCGTGGCGCACGCCGGAAAGCGTATCGGCCAAGATCGGGAAGCCTGTGACTTGGGCCAGACGGGTGACGGCGCGGGGGAAATCGCCCGCCGGGCAGTTGGGGCCACAGATGATCAGCCCGCGTTGCCGTTGCCCGATGTCGGCCGCCGCATCGGCGATGAGTTGTGTGTCGGGCATCAGCGCGGGGCGGCCGAAGCGGGTAAACGGCCGCGTCGTCGCTGGGGGTATAGCCTCCCGCCCGTACCCGTTGACCTCACCCGCCGGCTCCAGCGGCTTGCGGAACGGGAAGTTCAGATGCACCGGCCCCTTGACGATGCCGTCGGCCGTCGCGTAGGCTCGGGCCGCCAGCGTCCGCAGGTGGCGCAACACCACGTCCGGCGCGTTCGCTTCCGGCGTCGGCGCCTCGACCGACCAGCGCACGTGATCGCCGTACATTTTGATTTGGTCGATCGTCTGGTTCGCGCCGCTGCCACGCAGCTCGGCCGGGCGATCGGCCGTCAGCACCAGCAACGGCACGCGGGAGTAGTACGCCTCGATGACCGCTGGGTGAAAGTTGGCCGCGGCCGTGCCTGAGGTGCAGACCAGGGCAACGGGTTTGCCGGATGCCATCGCCAGCCCGAGGGCGAAGAAGGCGGCGCTGCGCTCATCAAGGTGGCGATAGATGCGCACGGCCGGCTGGTTGGCGAAGGCCAGCGTCAGCGGCGTGGAGCGCGAGCCGGGGGCGATGCAGACCGCTTCCAGCCCGCTGCGGGCCAGTTCGTCGACGAAGATCGACATCCAGCCCGTGTTGGGGTTCGCGTTCAGATCCATGCTACATCCCCTCCGCCACGCCCAGCGCGCCCAGCATCGGCCGGAACTTCAGCCCCGTTTCCGCCCACTCCTTCTCGGGATCGGACGTGGCCAGAATGCCCGCCCCGGCGTAGAGCCACGCCCGGGCGTGCTGGGTGACGGCCGAGCGAATGGCGACGGCGAAGACGCCGTCATCGTCGCCGCTCATCCAGCCGATGGGCGCGGCGTACCAGCCGCGCGGCACCGGCTCGACGCGGCGCAGGAAGCCCAGCGCGGCGATCGGCGGCGTGCCGCCCATGGCCGGGGTAGGGTGCAGCCGGCGCACCAGCGACAGGATGCTGACGCGCGTACCGTAGAGGCGGCCGCTGATCGGCGTGAACAGATGCTGGATATTGCTGAGCTGCAAAA
This sequence comes from uncultured Ardenticatenaceae bacterium, assembly GCA_964398825.1. GTDB lineage: Bacteria > Chloroflexota > Anaerolineae > Promineifilales > Promineifilaceae > Promineifilum. The sequence continues at coordinate 10,907 of CAYNOL010000019.1, read as the reverse complement.
TCGTCGGCCGCTCGGGGATGATGAGCTCGGCCGTGGCGTCGGCCAGCTTGCCGCGGATGGCATCGACGACGAGCTGGTGCTCATGGCGGTCCTTGGCCGACGACAGCAGCTGCTGAGCCAGCGCCTCGTCCTGCTCCGGCGCGCGACCTCGGCCGATCGAGCCCGCCAATGCCATCGTGCGGATGCGGTCGCCTGATTTACTGATCAGCAGCTCCGGCGTGGCTCCGAAAAAGGCATGGCCGGGGATGGGCTCGAAGATGAAGCGGTAGCAGTCGGCGTAGTGGCGCTCCAGATAGCCGAGCGTGGCCGCCGCGTCGATCGGCTCTTCCGTCCGGATCTCACAGACACGCGAGAGAACCACCTTCTCCAGCCCGCCGGCGGCGATCTCGGTTGTGGCCTGTTCGATCATCTCTCGCCACGTCGCCGGGGGCATCGGGTAGGCGACATCGGCCAGCGCAATGGGGCGGGGTTGACCGTCGTAGTCGGCCGCCAGCCGGATCGCCAGGGCCTCATGCAGCCCAGCGACGGTGGTCTCCAAATCGTCCGCGCGATTGACCAGGGCGTTGATCGTTAAAAACGCCTCATCTTCCAGCCGGAAGAGCTGGTAGTGGGGCAAGATGAAATGGGCGGGGTTGTAGGCTGACCAGGTGTTGTCGGGCACGAAGTCGTCCTGGAAGGCGAAGCCGCCCACCAGCCGCGGCCGGGCTGGATGCTCGCGCCAAGCGCTAATCTCGACAGGATCGCCGCCGGCCCCGGCCGAGTAGACCAGCGCCCCCTGGAACAGACGGGCGGCCTGATAGCCGATCTCTTCGAAGCGGTAGCCGGGCAACTGTTGCCCCTGCGCCTCTGCGTCCAGCACGGGGGCGACGCGCAGCTCGGCGGCGACGCCCGACCCGGCCAACGTCAGCCCGCCGTGCGGCTCAGACCAGTAGAAGCGTTCGCGGCCGTTGGCTTCGTTGAGGAAGGCGTCGGCAGCCAACTCTCCGGCTGGTGTGAAGAGGCTGACGAGACGGTAGGCTTCATCAACATCCGGCACGGGCGCCGGCGTGTCCCACAATGCCGATTCCGCTTCCGGCGTAACGGCCAGGGGCTCTGGTGGTATCGTTCCGCGTTGGTTCTGGGTGCGAATCATGTCCGTCATCTCTTGCGAACGATGATGCTTACTGTTCGTCATCAGCCTCATACCCCACGCTGCGCAACAGCAGGGGGACGAGGCCACTCATGATGCGCGCCGGCTCCGGTTCGCCCGTCGTTACCCAGCGGATGACGATGCCGTAGATCGCCCCCATCCAGGCGTGGGCCACGACTTCGGTGTCGACGGGCTGGATGTGGCCCAGCGCGACGGCCTCTTTCAGATACGTCTCGATCAGCCGGGCGAAGCGGTCGGTCACTTCGGCGCGTTTGTTCTCAAAGACGCTGCCCAGGCCGACAGCCTGCACCAGCAAAATCTTGGCCGGGCGACGGTAGCGGCCGAACGTCTCCAGCACCGTCTCCAGCGCGACCTGAACGCGGGCCATGCCTTCCGCCTTGCCGTCGATCGCCTCAAGCACGCGCCGCTCCAGCAGGTCGGCGAACTGATCGACCAGGGCCAAAAACAGCCGCTCCTTGTTTGCGAAGTGGAAGTAGATCGCTCCTTTGGACGTGTCGGACTCGTCGACGATGTCATCCAGCCGTGTGTCGTGGTACCCTTTGCGTGAGAAGGTCGACAGGGCGGCGTCGAGGATGCGGGCGCGGGTCGAACCGGGGTCACGGGTGGTCGTGGTCTTGTCGAAATCTGTCACTGAACTCTTCCTTCTCGCCTGTTGCCGGATATAAACCGACTGGTCAGTCTATAATAGTAGCAAGGAATGAATGGATGATCTACTTTGCTAAGGTTGGGAAGCGCGGCAGCGCAGGCGACGTAACTTTCAAAAAATTCTAAAAGAATTGAACAGATTATACACTATCTGCGAGGCCATATCAATCCCCCAAGCGAGAAGTTCAATATGATCGCGTCGATTCTTGTGGGGCATCAATCTTCAAATCAAGTGGGGATGTCATGCGTGTGAAATTTATCTTTCCAGCGGTACTCTTGGCGTTGCTGATGGCCCTCTTCGCCTGCGGTGGAGACGGCGACGATGACCCAACGGGGGCAGTGGGGGATGCGGCCAACGGTGAGAGGCTATTCGCCGGGCCGCTCATCGGCGCCAACGACGCGCCGGGCTGCATCACCTGTCACTCGTTGGAGCCGGACGTGGTCATTGTCGGCCCGTCGCAGGCGGGTGTGGCGGCGCGGGCCGGGCTGCGCGTGCCCGGCCAGTCGGCCGAGGCTTACCTGCGCGCCGCAATCACGGCGCCGGATGAGTATGTCGTCGAGGGGTTCGCGCCGGGGGTGATGTACCAGCATTACGAGACGGATCTGACGACGGGGGAGATCGATGATTTGGTGGCTTTTTTGTTGACGCTGGAGTGAACTCATCCAGACCTGACGACTCTTCCTATACTCGCGGCAACCCTTCAATAAACCCCCAAATCGCTTGCCTCAGCCGCTCCGGCTGGTCGTTGTGAATGGCATGGCCGCTTCCCGCGACGAACTCGTAACGGCCGTTGGGGATGCGCTCACCCAGCCGCCGGAAGTCGCGCGGCGTGTTGCCCACCTCGCCGTCGCCGTTCAGCAGCAGCACCGGGCATTGGATCTGGTCGGCCGTCTCCAGCGAGATGTTCCCCCCACGCTCATAGATGGCGTGGGCGGCCGCCACCCAGCCGGTGATCAGCGGCTCCAATTGCTCCTCGCCATGTCGTTCGATGATGCGCTGCTTCCATCCCGCCCGGTTCTCGCCCCAGGCCGAGATGGGCAGCCAGACGCGAACCGACTCCACCTCCTCGGCCGAAATGACGCCGCAGACGCCCCAGGCGACGACGCCGCGCACCAGATCGGGCCGGGCGGCCGCCAGCAGCAGCGACACCTCCGCGCCGTCGCTGAACCCCAGGACGATGACCGGGCCACAGCCGACGCGGTCCAGCAGCGCGGCCATGTCGGCCGCGTCCTGCTGGTAGAAGTCGGGCGTGATGGTGCGATTGGGTGGCCGACTGGCCCCGTAGCCGCGCAGATCGGGGGCGATGAGGCGGTGGCTCGGCCGGAACTCGTCCATGAGCACCCGGTGGTCGCCCAACGCCGTGCCGGTGAAGCCGTGGATGAACAGGATCGGCGCGCCATCCCCCTCGTCCAGATAGGACAGGCGAGCGCCGTCTTCGAGAACTATCGTGTGTCTGGTCATGGTTGTCCTGGTCTACATGCGGAATGTGCCGTAGCCCGGCTCCGGCAGGGGGGCGATGCCCGTCGTGGCGAAAGCCAGCCCCAACGCTGTGCGTGTCTTGACGGGGTCGAGGATGCCGTCGTCCCACAGGCGGGCGGTGGCGAAGTATGGGTCGCTCTCGCGCCGGTACTGCTCGAGGATCGGCCGCTTGAACTTCGCCTCCGCCTGCTGCATCTCGCTTTCGGTCGGTTCGTCCATTTGGTGGAACACTTGCTTCTTGCCCACCATCCACAGCGTATCGGCTGCCGAGTCGCCGCTCATCACACTGATGCGGCTGTTGGGCCAGGAGAAGAGGAAGCGGGGATCGTAGGCACGGCCGCTCATGCCGTAGTTGCCCGCGCCGTGGCTGACGCCGTGCAGCAGGGTGATGCGCGGCACGTTGACGTTGCTGACGGCCATCACCATCTTGGCTCCATGCTTGGCGATGCCCTCGTTCTCGTACTGCTTGCCCACCATGAAGCCGGCGATGTTCTGCATGAACAACAGCGGTGTGCCGCGCTGGCCGCACAGCTGGATGAAGTGCGTCGCCTTGAGCGCCGACTCGCTGAACAGCAGACCATTGTTGGCGACGATGCCAACCGGGATGCCCATGATGTGGGCGAAGCCGCAGACGATCGTCGGCCCAAAGCGCGCCTTGAACTCGCTGAGCGCCGAGCGATCGACCAGCCGGGCGATCACCTCGCGCACGTCGTAGGTCTGGCGCGGATCGGCGGGGATGATGCCGTATAACTCCTCGGCCGGGTACAGCGGCTCTTCGGGAGCCTGGGCGGGCAGCGCCACGCCCCGCGGCCGCGCCGCCAACCCTTGCTGCAAATGGCTGACGATCTCGCGCACCTTGTCCAGCGCTTCCGGCTCGCTCTCGGCCAGATGGTCGGCCACGCCGCTGAGCCGGGTGTGGACGTCGCCGCCGCCCAGCTCCTCGGCCGTCACCTCTTCGCCGGTGGCCGCCTTCACCAGCGGCGGCCCGGCCAGAAAGATGGTGCCGTTGCCGCGCACGATGACCGTCTCGTCGGCCATGGCCGGGATGTAGGCCCCGCCCGCGGTGCAGGAGCCGAGCACGGCGGCGATCTGGGTGATGCCCGCGGCCGACATGCGCGCGATGTTGTAAAAGATTCGGCCGAAGTGGTCCCGGTCGGGGAAGACGTCGGCCTGCAGGTGCAGGAACGCGCCGCCCGAGTCCACCAGATAGATCGTCGTCAGCCGGTTCTCCTCGGCGATGACTTGGGCACGCAGATGCTTTTTGACCGTCTCGGGGAAGTAGGTGCCCCCCTTGACCGTAGGATCGTTGGCGATGATCATGCAATCCACGCCCGCGACGCGGCCGATGCCGGTGACGATCCCCGCCCCCGGCGCTTCCCCTTCGTACATGTCCCAACCGGCCAGCGCCGACAGCTCCAAAAACGGCGTGCCGGGATCGATCAGCGCCTCGATGCGCTCGCGGGCCAGCAGCTTGCCCCGCTGCCGCTGCAGATCAACCACTCGCGCCGAGCGCTCGTTGGCCACCTGCCGCTGCCGTTCGGCCAACTGCTCGGCCAGCGCCTTGTTGGCGGCATAATTCTCTTTGAACTCCGCGCTGTTGGGATTGATGTGACTGCCCAGTTCGGCCATGCTGCTCTCCTATTGAATGGTCAGCACGAGCTTGCCGCTCACCTCGTTGGCCTGCAACCGCCGCAGGGCGACTGTGCTCTCTTCCAGTGGGTAGACGGTGTCGATGACCGGCGACAGATGCCCCTCGAAGATGAGGTTCATCACCGTCTCGTAGTCGGCGCTCGTGCCCATGGTGCTGCCGATGATCGACAGATGCTTGGCGAAGAGGTAGCGATTGTCGATCTCGAAGCGCGCGCCGCTGGAGTTGCCGACGGTCAGCAGCCGGCCGCCCCGCTTCAGCGCCCGCAGCGAGTGGGCGAAGGTGGCCGCGCCGACGTTGTCGACGACGACATCGACGCCCCGCCGGCCCGTCAGCCGGAACAGTTCTTTGCCCCAATCGGCCGTCTGCCGGTTGATGACCACATCGGCCCCCAGACTCCGCGCCAGCTCCAGCTTCTCGTCGCTGGAACCGACGACGTAGATCGGCCCCGCGCCGGCCAGCCGGGCGATCTGAATGGACGCCGTGTTGACGCCGCCGCCCGCGCCGAGGACGAGCACCGACTCCCCGGCCTGCAAGCCCCCGCGCGTGATAAGCGAGTGCCAGGCGGTGACGAAGACCAGCGAGGCGGCCGCGGCCGTCTCGAACGACACGTGCTCCGGCAAGGGCAGCAGGTTCCTCTCGGGGACAGCCGCCAGTTCGGTGTAGAAGCCGTCGACGTGCTCGCCGAAGAGGGCGAAGTCGTCGCACATGTTGTCCCGGCCGCGTCGCGCGAAATAGTCGGTTGGGTCGTTGCAGATCGTCGGGTTGATCGCCACCCGGTCGCCGGGCTGGAAGCGAGTGACGCCCGGCCCAGCGGCGGCCACGACGCCCGCGCCGTCACTGCCCATGATGTGGGGCAGCTTCAGCTTCAGCCCCGGCCACCCCTCGAGCACCCACAGGTCGAGACGGTTGAGCGCGGCAGCGTGGATGCGCACCACCACCTCGCCCGGCCCCGGCGTGGGTTCCGGCAGCTCCAGCAGCCGCACCTGGTCGAGCGCGCCGTGCGCCTCAAAGCCCAGCGCCCTCATGTCAGCCGTCCAGCGTTTCGTCGAGGTTGTCTTTGTAGTAGTCCAGCGCGTCGGCGTAGCTCAGGATGTCTTCGTCCTTTGTCGTCTCCAGCAGCAGCGACAACAGGATGCTGATCGCTTCTTCGGGGTCGCCGTTGCTGTAATGGGCCAGGGCCAGGAAGACGCGGCCGCTGTTCCGCTCGGGGAATTCGTCGACGGCCTGTTCCAGCATCTCCACTGCCTCCTCGCTCTCGCCCACGACGCGCAGCGTGACGCCGAGGCAGACGAGGCACTCCTGCAAGTCGTCTCCTTCCAGACCGGCCTCGATCGCCCGCCGGTAGTACGGGATGGCCATCTCCTCTTCGCCCATGACATCGTAGGAGCCGCCCACCTCGAACAGGACGAGCGCGTGGTTGGGTTGCGCTTCCAGCAGCTCGAGCAACAGCTCCTGCGACTCCTCCAGCTCGTCGGCACGCCGCAATTCGCGCGCTTCCTCAATTGTCGCCAGGATATCGGCCTCGCTCTGCCAACGGCCGTCATTCACTTCATTATCCATATCGCCTCACTGGTTCCAACTCATTGGTGTTGAAGAAGAATGATAGACCTCGCCGGTTGAACGGGCAACAGTTGCCGTTTGTAAATGACCTGTCGCTTGGCTACACTCCGGTGAAGGTTGTGGCGGTTATCGTGAATATTTTAACCACGGATTGGCACGGATTGTTACGGATATAACGGATTGGAAGGGAATCCGTTTTTTTTCGTGCCGATCCATGGTTGATTCTACTTCCAGGAGCGCAAAGTATGGCCGAAATCGTTATGGAGTCGATTCCCGGCGAGATCGTCGTTGATGGGGATGTCGTCGCCGTCAGGTTGCTGGACGCCGGCGCCGGCCGCACTGTGCAGCTCTTCTATGCATTGGTGAGCCAAGGGCCGGAGCACCACATCCTGCCTTCGGTACTGCTCGATGACTGGGGCAATGAGATCGGCGGCCGTCGCCTCTACCAATGGATCGCCGACAACGGCCAGCGCTTTCCCCGCGCCGAGCTGTTTGGTGTCGCCCCGTCGGGCGCGCCGGCGCAATTCTTCCTGCGCGATCTCGAGCTGCTCGCCAACTATCCCGTCTACGCCGCCGACGGGCAGGGGAAATCAAAAGCGCCGGGCCGGCTGGTCAGCGCTGCGCTCATCCCCGACGCGGCCGTCCGCGAGCCCCAACGCGCCGGGCCTCCCGACGAGGTGAGCAAGCTGCTACGCCGGGGGCAGGTGAGTTGGTGGCGCGTGCCGCCGGGGCAGGCGGATTTGGCATTCGTTCGGAGCGCCTGATCCCATGAGTGTCCAAAAGCTGGCGAGGTGGTGGTGAGCGGGGCTGCTGGTGTTGGGCGCTGAGCCGCCAGGAGCGTTACGCATTTTCGCCGCCACACAGCCTACGCTTTTGCCGACGCCAACGGCCGCCCGTTCCACATTCGCGGGTGCGCGGTACCATTAGGGCGGGTCGAGTTTGTTGCCGACGGGGTTGATATAGGCGAAACTGGGCAATTGGAGGCAGCGCTGCGGGCGCAACTGGGCGACAAGTCGGCCAACACCACGCCCGCCAACCCGCGCGTCCCGCTGGCTTGCCTGCCAAGCCTGGAGCAGCTGCGCGGCCAGGTGACAACCCGCTGTTACTCGCCGGCGTGCTGCCCGAGGGCCAAGCGCTGGAGCCGGTGCAATTGAAAATCACTTAAGCCGGGGGCAGCAACCCCCGCTGAATATTGCTGTCATGAACACAAACGCAGAGGTATACCAGACTGAATTACGGCCGACCGTCCAGGCTCGCTTCCTCGACGGCCGCGTCTTCGAAGGGCCGCGCGGCACGCCGATCGAGGAGTTCATCCTCGCCGCCGATCTGCCCAAGGAGCAGCGCGTCGTCGCTTCGCTGATGAACGGCCGCCTGCGCGAGCTGTGCTTCCCGCTGCAGGAAGACGCCGACCTCGTGCCGGTGACCACGGCCACCAACGACGGCGCGCGCATCTACCGCCGTTCGCTGAGCTTCCTGATGATCGCCGCCGCCAACGAAGTGTTTCCCGGCCAGGTCATCACTATCCTTCACTCAATGCCCTTCGGCGGATACTATTGCGAGCGGGGGGATGGCCAGCGGCTGAGCGACGACGAACTGGCCGCGCTTGGCCGCCGCATGCGCGAGCTGGTGGAGGCCGACCTGCCCATCCTCAACCTGCGCCTGCCGCTCGACGAAGCGCTGGCTTTCTTCCGCGCGCAGGGCGACCACGAGAAGGCCAATCTCTTCGCCCGGCGACGCAAGGCGTACCTGACCGTCTATGAGTTGAACGGCGTGCGCGACTACTTCCACGGCTTCATGGTCTCGCGCACCTGCTATCTAGACCTGTTCGCGCTGCGCCACTATAACAACGGCTTCATCCTTCAATTCCCGCGTCGCAGCTGGCCCAACGTCCTGCAGCCGTTTGAGGATGAGCCGCGCCTGGCCGACATCTTCCAGACCTACAAGGATTGGCTGACGATCATGGGCGTCGGCAATGTGACCAACCTGAACGAGGCGATCGCCAGCGGCCGCAGCCGGGAGGTCGTTCTCGTCGCCGAAGCCTTGCATGAGCGGCAGCTGGCCAGCATCGCCCGCGACATCGCCGCCCACCAGCCCGCCGCCCGGCTGGTGGCCGTTTCGGGCCCCACATCGGCCGGCAAGACGACCTTCTCCAAGCGCCTGGCCCTGCAGCTTATGGCCCAGGGACTCTACCCGGTCATCATCGGCCTCGACGACTACTTCGTCAACCGGGATGAGACGCCGCGTGACGCCGACGGTAATTACAATTTTGAGGCGCTGGAGGCCGTCGACGTCGTTCTCTTCCAGGATCATATGCGCCGCCTCATGGCCGGCGAGGCGGTCATCCTGCCCCGCTATAACTTCAAGACCGGTCTGCGTGAGCAAGGCGCGCCGCTGGAGATAGGCAAGGATCACGTCATTCTTATCGAGGGCATCCACGGGCTGAACCCGCGGCTGACGGCCAATCTGCCGCCGTCGGCCACCTATCGCATCTTCATCTCCGCTTTCACCCAACTCAACCTGGACAAGCACAACCGCGTGCCGACCACCGACACGCGCCTGCTGCGGCGCATTGTGCGCGACGCCTCGCATCGGGGCTACACGGCCGCGCAGACCATTTCCCGCTGGGAGAGCGTGCGACGCGGCGAGAAGAACTATATCTTCCCATTCCAGAACACGGCCGACGTCTTCTTCAATTCGGCGCTCGTCTATGAGCTGTCGGTGCTGAAGGCGCTGGCCGAGCCGCTTCTGCTGCAAGTCGAAGTCGGCACCATGGAGCGGCTGGAGGCCAATCGGTTGCTGGCCTTCCTGCAATGGTTCGAACCGCTGCCCGCATCCGATTTCGCCTTCATCGCCAACGACTCCATTTTGCGCGAATTCATCGGCGGATCGTTGCTGGAGACCTTCCACCCCAGCCACTGGCATGCAACCGGATACCAGCACGAACGTATATCCTGATGAAGGAGTTGACTCACTAATGCGTATTATTTTGTATTTGGGAAAGGGGGGCGTCGGCAAGACGACGGTGGCCGCGGCCACCGCGCTGCGCAGCGCCCAGCTGGGTTACAAAACACTCGTCGCCAGCACCGACATCGCCCACAGTCTGGCCGATTCGCTCGACAAGCCGCTGACGGCCGTGCCCACACAGGTGGCTGACAATCTCTGGGCGCAGGAGATCAGTGTCGTCGCCGACATCCACAATTACTGGGGCACAGTGCAATCGTTCGTGTCCAACATGATCAGCGGGCCGGGCATTAACAACGTCGTGGCCGACGAGCTGTCGGCTTTCCCCGGCATGGACGAGATCGTCAGCCTGCTCCACATCAACAAGCAGGCCAAGGAGCGTGAGTTCGACCGCGTCATCATCGACGCTGCGCCCACGGGCGAGACCATACGCCTGTTGACCATGCCCGACACCTTCCGCTGGTACGCCGGCCACGTCAACAAGCTGGAATCGGCCATTCTGATGCGCGCGCTGAAGCCATTCGCCGGAAAGCTGCTGCAAGGGCCTTCGGAGGTGCTGGAGGCGATCAACAAGCTCGACGCGGCTACGGCCGACCTGCGAGCCACATTGAGCGACCCGTCCGTCAGCAGCTACCGCGTCGTCCTGCAGCCGGAGAAGATGGTCATGCGCGAGGCGGAGCGGGCCGTCAGCTATCTCGGCCTGTTCAACTACCCCGTCGACAGCGTCATCATCAACCGCATCCTGCCGGAGTCGGCCGAGGAAGGGGAGTTCTACCGTCAGCGCCGGGCCATCCAGGCCAAGTACATCGAGATGATCGAGAACAACTTCCGGCCGCTGCCGCTCTGGTGGGTCCTGGTGTCGGCCGCCATGTTCGTCATCGGCATCGGCTACCTGGTGCTGTACCCGGGCTTCGGCAGTTACCAGGGCCTGATCGGCTGGTCCTCGCAGGGTGAACTTGCGCGCGACACGGCAAAGATCGAGGCCAGGCTCGACCCGCTGATGAGCAGCTATGCGCAGCGCCCGGTCGAAGAGCTCGCAACCGACCTGGCGGCCACTGGAATGGGTCACCGGCTCTTCGTCGACAACTGTGCGGCCTGCCATCGCACGAGCGCCCGCGGCAATCCGGTGCTGGGCGCCCCCAGGCTCACCGGCGGCGCCTGGCTCTATGGCGGCGACGGCGAGACCCTGCTGACCAGCATCCTGGATGGCCGACGCGGCGCCATGCCGCCGATGGGCGAGATCCTCGGCAGCCAGGGCGTCGAGGAAGTCGCGCAGTATGTGCTCAGCCTTTCCGGACGAACGGGCGATCCGGTGAAGGCAGCGCTGGGCAAGGAGAACTTCGCCAGTTGTGCCGCCTGTCACGGCGCGGACGGGAAAGGCAACCCGCAGGTCGGCGCACCCGATCTGACGGATCCGGTCTGGCTGTACGGCGGCAGCCGCGCGCAGATCGAGAAAAGCA
>CAYNOL010000018.1:23287-31236 GCA_964398825.1 uncultured Ardenticatenaceae bacterium | reverse complement strand
ATCATCCTGTTTATCGACGAGCTCCACACTGTCGTCGGCGCGGGCTCAGCCCAGGGCGCCATGGACGCCAGCAACATGCTGAAGCCGGCCCTGGCGCGCGGCGAACTGCAGTGCGTGGGCGCGACGACGCTGGATGAGTACCGGCAATACATCGAGCGCGACGCCGCTTTGGAGCGCCGTTTCGCGCCGGTGTTCGTCGATGAGCCGACGCTGGAAGACACCGTGGAGATGCTCCACGGGCTGCGCGGCCGCTATGAGGCCCACCACAACGTGACGTTCAGCGACGGCGCGCTCGAAGCCGCGGCCAAGTTGTCATCCCGCTACGTGACCGATCGCCGGCTGCCCGACAAGGCCATCGACCTGATGGACGAGGCGGCCGCCAAGCTGCGCGTCGCCTTGCACACCTTGCCGCCGGAGCTGAAGAAACTGAAGACGGAGATCGACGCTCTGCTGGCCGGCGAGGAAGAGGCCAGCGCCGCGCGCGATTATGAGAAGGCCCAGGTCAGCAAGGCCGAGCGCCTGCGCCTGGAGACCGAGTTCAACGAGTTGCGCGAGGAGTGGCACAACGAGCATCAGCTCGACGACGTCGTCGACGAGGAAGACATCGCCGAAGTCATCTCCGCCTGGACCGGCATCCCTATTTCCCAGATGATGGAGACGGAAGCGGCCAAGCTGTTGCACATGGAAGAGCGCTTGCACGAGCGCATCGTCGGCCAGGACCGGGCCATTGCCGCCCTGTCCGACGCCATTCGCCGCAGCCGCTCCGGCCTGACCGACCCGCGACGGCCGATCGGTTCGTTCCTCTTCCTGGGTAGTTCGGGTGTCGGCAAGACGGAGCTGGCTAAGGCGTTGGCCGAGTTTATGTTCGACGACGAGGACGCGCTGATTCGCGTGGACATGAGCGAGTACCGCGAGCAACACACCGTCAGCCGACTGTTCGGCGCGCCCCCCGGCTATGTGGGGTACGAGCAGGGTGGCCAGCTGACGGAGCAGGTGCGTCGCCGGCCGTACTCGGTGGTGTTGTTCGACGAGATCGAGAAGGCCCACCCCGACGTCTGGAACGCACTGCTGCAATTGCTCGACGACGGCCGCCTGACCGACGGACAGGGGCGCGTGGTCAACTTCCGCAACGCCGTGATCGTCATGACCAGCAACGTGGGCACGTCGTTCGTCCGCAAGTCGGGCGCGCTGGGCTTTGCCGGCATGGCCGCCTCGGAGAAGGAAGACCACAAGCGCATCGAAGAGGCGCTGAAGCAAACCTTCCGCCCCGAGTTCATCAACCGTATTGACGAGATCATCATCTTCGAGCCGCTGTCGGAAGAGGACGTGGTAGAGATCGTCAAGCTGCAGGTGAAGGACGTTCAGGAGCGGCTGGCCGAGCACGGCAACTTGAGCATCGAGCTGACCGAGCGGGCCGAGCGCTGGCTGGCCCAGCAGGGAATGGACAAGGACTTCGGCGCGCGGCCGCTCAAGCGAGCCATCCAGCGCTACGTCGAAAGCGCCTTGTCCGTCCGCCTGCTGCGCGGCGAGTTCAAGTCCGGCGACCGCATCCGCATCGACGTGGACGAGGCGGGCGAGGGGCTGACGTTCACACTGCTGGAGAGCGCTCCGCTGCCCCCGGCCGAGGCTGAGGAGTTGGTGGAGCACGAGGAGACGGTTGAGTCGTAAGGGCTTGGGCGTTGGATAATTAGAATGGGAAGGGCAGGCGCGCGCCTGCCCTTTTTGTTATTGTGTTGAAAGTCTGTGCGAGATGCGGACAGGTTGCAACCGCAGAACGGCGCTGACATCGAACGAAGAACCTAATCCCCCCAACGCCAGCGTCGCTCCTTCTTGACTGTGCTGCGCCGCCGCTTCTCTTCCAGCCGCTCCTCGCGTGAGCGGCGGCTGGGGCGGGTGGGGCGGCGCTCGGGCTGCTCTTCCAGCGCGTCGGCCAGCACCTGCTGGAAGCGGGCCACGGCCGTCGCCCGGTTCTGCCACTGGCTGCGCGAATCATGAACGTCGATGTGGAGCATGCCACGCCGATCCAGCCGCGAGCCGAGGCGATCCAGCAGACGGGCGCGCGCCTCATCGTCCAGGCTGGGCGAGTTGGCGACGTCGAACAGCAGTGTCACGCGCGTGGCCGTCTTGTTGACGTGCTGCCCGCCCGGCCCGCCGCCGGTGGAGAAGCGAAAGCGCAACTCCGACTCCGGCAGCGACAGATTTTCGTTGATGAGGATGACGTCGTCATCCTGGAATTCGCTCATAGCACGTTTGATTATACTCTACGATAGAATGATTCTGACGTGGTTGCTCGCTATTTATATATCGGTCTGCATTCAGCCACGTCATTCGCGTTCTGTCCATTTCAACCATAGGATAACGCAGCCGGATATGCTAGGATTATCACGATAGATTGTTGATACACATGAGTGAGCAGAAACCGTTTGTCCTCATTTTCTTCCTCGATGGCGTTGGCCTCGGCCGCCCCGACCCGAACGAGAACCCGTTTGCGGGAGCGTCGCTGCCCAATCTGACCGGATTGCTGGGGGAAGGGTGGTATTTGGCCGAGCGCGGCCGCATCACCACACCGCGCGCCTCGCTGGCCCCGACCGACACCACGCTCGGCGTCGACGGCCGCCCGCAGAGCGCCACCGGCCAGGCGGCCATTTTGACCGGGCGCAATGTGCCGCGGATCGTCGGCGAGCATTACGGCCCCAAGCCCAACGGCGCGGTCAGCGACGCCATTCGCGCCGGGACGCTGTTCCACGAGGTGACGGCCGCCGGCGGCCGGGCGACGCTCATCACCCCCTACCCGGAGCGCTACTTCGAGGGCATCCGCAGCGGGCGGCGGCTGTTGTCGTCGGTGCCGCTGGCCGCCACCAGCGCCGGGTTGGCGCTGCTGGGGGCCGACGACCTGCGCCGCGGCCGCGCCGTCAGCCCCGATTTCACGGCCGCCGGCTGGCGCGACCATCTCGGCTACCACGACATCCCGCTGCTGGAACCGGCCGAGGCGGGCCGCCAAATCGCCGCCATCGCCGCCGCCCATGAGTTCAGCTTCTTCGAGCATTGGCCCACCGACCAGGCGGGGCACAGGGGGGAAATGGCCGAGGCTGTGGCCCATCTGGAGCTTATCGACCGTGTCCTCGGCGGCCTGTTTGACGTCTGGGACGAAGCTCGCGGTTTGCTCATCCTGACCAGTGACCACGGCAACCTGGAAGAAAAAGGCCACCGCCAGCACACGCGCAACCCCGTGCCGACGATCCTGTTCGGCCGCGAACACGCGCGCCTCGCGGCCGAGATCCATGATCTGACCGATATCGCCGGGGTAGTGCGCGATTGTTTGGGTTTGCCGCGAGGCAGAGAAGGGTTGGCTGCCGATTAGTTCGGAAGAAACGGATTTATAAACCTTTAGACCTGACAGGTGAGCGCGATTCGCTCAAATTTTATCCCAAGGATTCGCTCGCGCCCACCTGTCAGGTCTGGATTCTAGAGGATTGTTCTATGCCTATTTCATCAGAGAGTTTTCGCGATGTATTGCGCCATTTTCCGTCCGGCGTGACCGTCGTCACCATCAAGTCCCCCGCGGCCGAGGCGTTCCATGGGCTGACCGTGTCCGCTTTCGCTTCTGTCTCGCCCGACCCGCCGCTTATCCTCATCTCAATCGATCACCGCTCCAGCGCCTACAGCCTGCTGGAAACGGCCGGCACGACGTTCGCCGTCAACATTTTGGCCCATGACCAGATGGAGATGTCCAACCGTTTCGCCTGGTTGAAGGACGAAGACCGCTTCGCCGAGGGGGAATGGGATGTGGCCGTGACCGGCGCGCCGATCCTGAAAGATGCGCTGGCCTGGCTCGACTGCACCATCTACTCCCGTTTCGCCGCCGGCAGCCACACCATCTACATTGGCGAAGTGCAGGCCAGCGGCGTGCCTCGGGCCGACGTGAAGCCGCTGGTGTACTGGAACCGGGGCTACCGGCTGTTGACGTCGAAATAGGGCTAGGCCGCGCCGTCGAGCTCTTCCATGCCGACGGCCATCAAATAGCCGCGCGCTCGTTCGGTCAGCGGGTAGCGGTTGACCAGCTTCCAGAATTTCGGCCCGTGGTTGGCTTCCACCAGGTGGGCCAGCTCGTGGACCAGCACGTAGTCGCGCACCCAGACGGGCATCGACGCCAGCCGGTCGCTGAGGCGGATGACGCCCGTCGACGGCGTGCAGCTGCCGAAGCGGGTATTCTGGTTGGTGACGTAGCGGATTGATGCCCACTTCAGGCGGCCGCCAAAGTATTGTCTGTTCAGCGCTCGCGCCCGCGCCTCTAACGCCTCATCCGACGGAGGCGCGGTGCGAGCCCGCCGGCGCAACCGCTTCTGCAGCTTCTCGATGATCGGCGCCAGCTCCTGATCACTCAGCGACGCCGGCGCCCGAACCACCAGCACCCCGTCCTCAACACCGGCGTTCACCGTCTTGTGCCGCTTCGCGCTGCGAATGACCTTAACCGGCCACTCCGTCATCTCGTCGTTTTGCTTCATCGTCGTGATTGTAACACCTGTAGTCGGCAGGTCAGTAGGCCAGTCTCCCGGCCTCCCAGTCTCCCGGCCTCCCAGTCTCCCGGTCTCCCATTCCCTCAATCTCTAATCTCTCCCAAAAATCTGCCAAATCTGCGGATAAATTATTTCTTCTTCTTTATCTATGGGTTCCGTTCTTCAAGGCCGCAATCGCTCATAATCCTCCGGACGGTCGAGGTCTTGCAGAATGGCGTCGGTGTTGACTTCCACCAGGCGCAGATCGTCAGCATGGCGCTGCAGCAGCAGGCGCGGCGCGCCGTCGGGCGGCAAGCCGAGCAGCTCGGCGAAGTAGCGCCGGTCGATGAGCACCGGATTGCCGCGCCGTCCGCCATGCATCGGCGCGACGAGGCCGTGGGGCCCGGTGGCGTAGGCGGCCAGAAGCGCGTCGATGACATCGGGGCCGACCAGCGGCTGATCGCCGAGAACGACGAGCATCGCCTCATACTCGGGGGAGAGGTGTCGGGCGGCCGTCTGCGCCGAGATCAACATCCCCTTCGCATAGTCTACATTCCGCATTACAGACCCGAACCCCTTTGTCAACGTCACAATCTGCTCATGCTCATGCCCCGTGATGACCACGACACTGGCCACGCTCGAAGCGGCGACATTGCGCAACGTCCGCTCCAGCACCGTTTCGTTGCCCCAAGGCAGGAGCAGCTTGTTGCGCCCCATGCGGCTCGACGTGCCCGCTGCCAGCACGGCCGCTGCCACTCGCCGCTGCGCCTCGACGACGGCCGACTCCCTGTGCAGCGCTCCCAGCACCACCCGATAAACTCGCCGCTCGTTCAGCACGTGCTGGGCCGTCTTCCGCGCCGCCATCAGCCGCTCGGCCGTGTCCACTTTGTTAAGGAATGCCACCACTCGCGCGCCGTCGGGCGCATGCTTCAGCCCCCCATCTGTGTGGGTCAGCACCCGTGCCAGCCCGGCGGCCGTCAGGCGTTCGCCGGTATAAAAGGCGTCGCCCTCTTTCAGCATGCCCTTGATCAACTCCGGCCGGTGGGCCGCGACGTCCAGCTCCCCTTCCAGGGCGTCCATGCCCGCTATAGACACGAGCAGGGTCGTGCCCGGCGGGATGACCGGCTCATGGGCGGCCGGGGCCTTCACGGGGCGCATGCGCGAGCCGTCGGCTTCCACCAGCACGTGGTCGACGCCGGGCCGGGCCAGTAGACGGGCGGGCAAATCGGGCGAGACACCCAGCGCTTTTTCCCCCTCGACGCGGCCGACGACGAGACACCGGCTATGGGTGGCCAGCGCGTCGTCGAGCGGCGATAGATCGCTTTCGTAGACGACGGCCGGGGCGCGCTTCATCTGCGCGGCGAAGATACGGGTGGTGGTGGTCATGACGACGCGGCCGGGCAGCTGGGCGGCCAGCGCGAACATCAGGCTCGTTTTGCCGCCCCCGCCGACGAAGGCTACCAGCTCCGGTCTGTCGCCGATGCCGAGAGCGGCCGGTAAAGTCCAGCGAGCGTCGCTCATGGGGTGGGCGGCGTGCCGAAGCCGGATGCGTGGGCGGCGAGGAAGTCGGCGATGATTTGTTCGTAGGCGGCCGTGTCGGTGGAGATGCTGCGGCCGTGGGGCGCACCCCAATCGGTCAACACCAACACTGCGCGGGCGGGATCGGCGGCGGCGTAGATGTCCTCAGAATGTGAGGGCGGTGTGTAGGCGTCGGTCAGGGAGTGGATGAGCAACACCGGCGTGTCCGTCTCGACGATCGTCCGTTCGGGGGCCACGGCCTCGGCGTCGAACCCGGCACGCAATTCGGCCATAGGCAGGGCGGCCGGCAACAGCAGCGGGCCAAGCACGGGGAATTGGTGCCGCGCCTGGAAGTCGATGATCTCTTCCAGCTCGCTGTAGGCCGAATCCGCGCCGACGAAAGCCAGCCCGGGCGTCAGCGGCGCCATTTGCAGCGCCGTGGCCGCGCCGTAGGAGACGCCGAAGACGCCAATGTCCTCCCGCGTGAGGCTGGTGCGGGCGGCGAACCAGTCGAGCGCGGCCGCGGCGTCGTGCTTCTCATAGTAGCCGTAGGTGTGGAAGGCGGGCGTGCTGTCGCCATGCCCCCGGTGGTCATAGGCCAGCACGTGGCAGCCGCGCTCCCAGAACATGCTCGCCCAATACAGCGAATGGTAGCGCGTACCCCGAAAGCCGTGGAGAAACATCAGCCCGCAATCGCCGTCGGGATGCTCGAACAGCCAGCCGGAGAGGGCCACATCGCCGGCGTCGATCACCACATCTTGCGGCTCGGGCAGGCCGAACCCGGCCGGCTCAAACCCATCGGCCGCGGCGCCGGCCAAGCTCTGCGTGTCGTTGGCGAGGATAAGCGAAGAGAAATACCAGCTCCCGGCGCCATAGGCCGCCAGAAGCAGCAATGCCACAACTCCCAAGACTATCAATCCGCGGCGCATGGTCACGCCCCTGAGCGGTTGAGGTAGATGAGCACCGCCTCCAGCACACCGCCGCCGATAGCCAGGGCTTTCTCCGAAATGGTGTAGCAGGCGTCGACGTCGCCGCGCGGATCGACGTCGCCGATCTTGAGCCCCTCGGGTATGACGGTGCCGGGGGCGATGAGCCCGCGCACGACGCCGTCGAACGGGGCGGTGATGGCATTGGCGGGCTCACCGTTAATCTCGCCCAGCACTTCCCCCTCAGCGACCCGGTCGCCGATGTCGCGCCGCCACGCCACCGCCCCGGCCGCTGGCGCGCGCAGCACCCGCTCGCGCCCCTTGCCGCCGATGATGCCCGGCGTGCCGGTGTTGGGCTCGGCCGCGCCGTCCCAAATCACTCGCCCCAGCCGGTGGCCGCGATTCGTCTCGATGACGGCATGGCAATCCACCCCGGCGGTGAAGCCCGGCCCCATGCCGATGACCAGCGGAGCTTGATCGATCGTGGTGTCGATGTTGCGCTTGGCCATGCGGGCGTCGATGATGACTGCCGGCTGGCCGTCGCCGGTCCATTCTTTAGGAATGCCCGGCGTGACGAGCACGGGGATGTCACCCGTCTGGGCCAGCGCCCATGCGCCGCTGGGCGTCTTGGCGCGCACGGCACGCAGCGATTCGACGACGACTTCGCCTTCCAGCACGGCCGTCGCCAGCGCCACGCGGCGGCGAACGACGAGCGGGTTAGGCAGTTCGGTGACGATGATCGGGAAGCCGGCATGGTGGAGCCGGTAGGCGACGCCGGTAGCCAGATCGCCGCCGCCGCGGATGAGAATGGGATGTTCGCGGAAGAGCATACGGGATATGGTAGCGGGAAGAGGGGAGGGTGGCAATGGGATGGCTGTCGTCAGACCAGATCCTCTAGGTCTATTTTCAGCTCCGTGGCGATTGAATTGAGGACATCGGCCGTGCCGGTGCGTCGGCCCGTTTCTAATTGGGAGAGATACGACGGACTAATACCGACGGCAGCAGCCAG
>CAYNOL010000018.1:8132-23187 GCA_964398825.1 uncultured Ardenticatenaceae bacterium | reverse complement strand
GGCCCGTTTCTAATTGGGAGAGATACGACGGACTAATACCGACGGCAGCAGCCAGAGCTTGCTGGGACAAGGCACGATATTCACGCCAGGCGCGAAACGGATTCTGCGCGATTTCCTCCAGCTTACGGACGATAGCAGCCGACTCGGCTTTCGGTAGTTTCGCCAAAGCCTGTCACACTTGCTTGTTATAGAGGAAGCGATATACGCTTTTCTATTAGCGAATAGCAAAAAAAATCACAACAATGGATTCGCATTTAGCTAATCAGGTTTTAATATAAGTGGATATGAGAGTGGGCCAACGAAAAAACCGAGTTTCTTCTTAGAAACTCGGTTTTCACTATCACTTCATTTTCTCAACTATCTTCCACGGCAGCACCGGTATCTCATCAAACCACACCCCCGTCGCGTCGTGGAGTGCAGCGACGACGGCCGGGGCCAACGGCATGAACGGCATTTCGGCCATGCCGCGCGCCCCCCATGGCCCGTTGGGATCGGGCACTTCGACCAGCACCGAATCGACCCGGCCGGGGATGTCACGGATGCCGGGGATGAGGTATTGGCTGAGGAAGGGGGTGATGACGCGGCCGTCCCGCAGTTGCAGATTCTCCAGCACCGCGTATCCCAGCGCCTGGACGACCGCCCCCTCGATCTGCCCTTCGACATTGGTGCGGTTAATGACCTTGCCCACGTCGTCGGCGCAGATGACGCGCTCGACGTGGATGAAGCCGGTCTCGATGTCGACTGCCAGATCGACTACCTCGGCCACGTAGCCGTAGCTGAAGTTAGGCATTGTCACGCCCGTCTCCGGGTCGTACGGCTGGGTGGGCGGTGCGTGGTAGGTGGCGTGGGCGATGGCCGGGCGGTCTTCGTCCGTCCACTTGGCCAGCGCTTCCTCGGCCGCCTTGCGGATCGAGTTGCCGGCCATGAAGGTCATGCGCGACGCCGACACGGAGCCGGAGTTGCCGCTGGTGGCTGTGTCCGACAAATCCATCTCGACCATCTCTACCGGCACACCCACGGCCGCGGCCGCCATCTGCTTAAAAGCCGTGTGCGCCCCTTGGCCCACCTCGGCCCCGGCGTGGCGCAGAACGACGCGCTCGATGTCCCGGCCACCGTGCAGCTCGATGATCGCTTCGCACTGCTCCGGCGCGCCGAAGGAAAAGCCGACGTTCTTGAAGGCGCAAGCGAAGCCGCGTCCCCGCCGGATGCTGCCCGGATCGGCCGGCAAGCTCTGGAAGAGCGAATGGTAGAGGGGCGGCCCGCTCGTCGCCCGTCGCTCGTCGCTCGTCGCTTCCTCGCCCCAGTTCGCCTCGGCCGCTGCCGCTTCGATCACCTCGGCCATGCTGACGCCGGGCGGCAGCGGCGTCTGCGTCGTCAGCAGGCTCCCTTCGCGCAACACGTTGCGCAGCCGCAGCTCCACCGGATCGATCCCCAGCGCTTCAGCCAGCTTATTCATTTGGTTCTCGGCGGCGAAAGAGCCCTGGGGCCCGCCGAAGCCGCGAAACGCGCCGCCGGGAATATTGTTGGTGGTCACGGCGTAGCTGTCGACGTGGGCGTTGGGGATCTCGTACGGCCCAGTGACCATCAGGTTGGCGTTGCCCAGCACCTTGGGGCTGGTATAGGCGTAGGAGCCGCTGTCGAGGATGAGCTCCGCTTCCACGGCCGTCAGCTTGCCGTCGCGCGTGGCTCCCCAGCGAGTCTTGATCCACCCCTGGTGGCGCTTATGGTGACCGATGATGCTCTCTTCGCGTGACCAGATGACGCGCACCGGCCGGCGGATGCCGCGCTCGTTGAGACGCATGGCGGCCAAGCCGAGGACGATCTGCAGCGACATATCCTCGCGGCCGCCGAACGCACCGCCGATCGCCGGGTAGATGATGCGCACCTGATCGACGGGCAGGCCGAGCGCGTGAGCCACCTGCTGCTGGTCCTTGTGCGCCCACTGGCCGCCGATCTCCACCGTTACGCGCCCCTGGTTGTCGATGTAGCCGACGCCGGCCTCCGGCTGCAGATAGGCGTGCTCCTGGTAGGGGACGTAGTACTCCCCTTCGACGATGACGTCGGCCGCGGCCCAGCCGGCGTCCACATCCCCCTTGCGGATTTTGTAATGCTTGAGGATATTGCTGCCGTGCCACGGTTGGAGTACCAGCTCGTCCTTCATCGCCTCGCGGGCGTCGGTGATGATCGGTCGCTGCTCCCACTCCACCTGGATGAGGGCGCAGGCGCGGCCGGCGATCGCTTCGCTTTCGGCGATGACCAGCGCGATGTGGTCCGCCTCCCACAGGCTGACGTCGGCATACGGGTTGCTGCTGCCCAGCCCGACGAACACAGGCTGATCGTTCACGCCCAGACCGTATTCGTTGACGGGCACGTCCTTGGCCGTCAGCACGGCGACGACGCCGGGCAGCGCCTCGGCCGCGCTGATGTCCATCGACACCATTCGCGCATGGGGTTGGCCGCTGAACAGGACGCGGCCATGGAGCAGATCGGGGGGCGTGATGTCGCCCGAGTAGAGGGCGTCGCCCGTCACTTTTTGATAGGCATCGACTCGCTCAATGACGCGGGAGCGAAATATTTGATCGGTCATGGATTCCTCTATTGGGCTGCTGTTAGCTCATCTGCTCGGCCGCCTTGTGGACGGCTTCAATGATTTTGTAATAGCCGGTGCAGCGGCACAGATTGCCGGTGAAGGCTTGCTCGATCTGCGTCCGGTCGGGCGCGGTCTGCTCTTCCAGCAACTTGGCCCCCGACATCAGGAAGCCGGGGATGCAGTAGCCGCACTGGACGGCGCCGGTCTGGATGAAGGCGCGCTGGATAGGGTGCAGGTCGCCGTCGGTCGCCAGCCCTTCGACGGTGACGATCTCCGCGCCGTGGGCGCGCGCCGCCGGGACGAGGCAGGCCATCACGGCCATGCCGTCGAGGAAGACAGTGCAGGCACCGCACTCCCCCTCGGCGCATCCCTCTTTCGTGCCCGTCAGCAGCCCTTCCTCGCGCAGCCAACGCAGCAGCGTTTTCTCCATGCCCGTCGCGCTGATGGCTTGGCCGTTGACGGTGCTCTCAATCGGCGTGTCGGGGCCGAAGCTGGCCGCGTACCGCTCACCGGTGGGGAAGAGGCCGCCCGTCTCGCCCCATAGCATGACGGGATCATGCGGCCACATCTCATTCTGGCGGCCGTCGCGCAGCGCCAGCAGCGCCCGCCGAGCCATGACCTCGATCATCTCCGCCCGGTAAGACGCCGGGCCGCGTACGTCGTCGATGGGGCGGGCGGCCGAGGCCACCAGCCCGGCAGCGACGGTGATATCGTCGTCGCTCAGCCGCTTGCCGACGAGGTAGGACTCGGCCGAGTCGGCGTCGACGATCGTCGGGGCGACGCTGCCCAGGGCGATGCGCGCCTTGCTGACGGCGCCGTCGTCGCCGAACTCCAGCACGGCCGCCAGATGGGCCACCGAGATGGCCTGCGCCCGGCGCAAGCCCAGCTTGACGAAGATGCCCCGCGCGCCGGCGGCCATCGGCGGCACGACGATGTCGACGAGCATTTCGTCGGGCGTCATCACCGTCTTGCGCACGCCGGTGTAGAACTGCTTCAGGTCAACCATGCGCCAGCCGCAGGTCGAGGCCAGAATGACCTGCGCATCGAGCGCCCGCAGCGCGGAAATTGTGTCGTTGGCCGGGCTGGCCGTCACCAGATTGCCGGCCACCGTGCCGCGGTTGCGTAGCTGTGGCGAGGCGATTTCGACGCACGCCTGGGCCAGCGGCAGCGCGTGGTCGAAGATCAGCTTCGAGGCGACAACCTGGTTGTGCGTCACCAGCGCGCCGAGGTGGATGAGGCCGTCGGCGTCGCGGCTGATCTCGTTCAGCCCAGGGATGCGGGTGACGTCGATCAGCACTCTAATGTCCTTGCGTTGGCCGCGCTCCAGCTCCAGCAGCAGGTCGCTGCCGCCGGCAACCAGCCGGGCCGATGCGCCGTGCTTGGCCAGCAGGGCCAGCGCCGCGTTGAGGTCGGCCGGTATTTCGTATCGTTCGAGGGTGGGGTGGGATTGGTGGCTAAACATAATGTATTAGTTGGATCTGGCGAGGCGGTTCTGTCGCCCCGTAGGTTAAGTAGTCTCAGCGCTTTGAAGGCGACGGGCCATTGGCAGCCCATCTCCGCCACGCTGGACCATGATGATTTCGGCCATGATGCTGACGGCGATCTCATTGGGCGACTCGGCGTTGAGCTCCAGCCCGATGGGGGACGTGACGCGGGCCAGTTTCTCGGCCGGGATGCCGTCGGCCACGAGCAGGCGCTTCGTCTCCTCCCAGCGGCGGCGGCTGCCCATGGCGCCGATGTAGGCCGCCGGGGAGTCGAGGGCGATCGGCAACGCCTGCCGGTCGATGCCGACGTTGCGCGTGACGAAAGCCATGTACGTCCGCTCGTCGATCGGGTGGGCGGCGAAGAAGTCGACTGCGCTGCCGCCGGCGACGATGTCGGCGTCGGGCATGTTGTCGCTCGTGGCCAGCTCGGGCCGGTCGTCCCAGGCGACGACGCGAAAGCCAAGCCAGCGGCCGAGAGTGGCCAGCGAGCGCCCCACATGGCCACAGCCGAGGATCATCAGCGTATGGGGCGCGGGGTAGGGCTCCACGTAGACGTCGACGTTGCCGCCGCATACACCGGGGTCGCCTCGCTTGGGATCGACGAGGGAGTAGGGGACGACGCGGGGTTTGCCGTCGCGCAGCGCGTCGCGGGCGGCCGTGGCCACGCGCGACTCCATTTCGCCGCCGCCGACGGAGCCGAGGGTGCGGCCGTCGCCGTAAATGAGCATCTTGGAGCCGGCGTGGCGCGGCACAGAGCCCTGGTCGCGAATGACGACAGCCAGCACGACCGGCTCGCGCCGCTTCTGGGCGGCCAGCAGTTCTTCCAGGATTTGGCGATCTTCACCGTTCATACGTATTTATTGCGCCCCCGACGGACGGACTCGCACGGCCCCAACCCCAAGCCGCCGCGCGACGCTACGGCCGCGCCAGGCACCAGTTCGACACCCACGCCGTCTTGGTGCCGCCGACGTCCTCGCCGGTGACGAAATAAAAGACGTGGGGGAATGGAGTGGCTTCGGCGATGAGCGGCACACGGTTGCGGGCGGCGATCAGCTCCCGGTGGCTTATTTCGAGGACGTTGACCAGAGTCCCGTCGATGAAAAAGCGATTGTGGAGCCACACGGCCGGGCCACCCTCGCTGGCCAGGACGACACGCTGGTCGTTGGGCAGCGCTCCACACTGCCCATGGACGGCGCACTCTTCGGTGCAGGTGATAATGGCCTGGTCGTTGGCTTCGAAGTTGCCGCCGTTTTCGTCGTCCCGGCAAGCCGCCAGCGTAATGACCAACACAAGGGTCAGCATGAGGGCGGGGAAGCGGGGACGCAGTCGGGCTATCACTCAATATAGTTTACCAGAAGTTTGGGAATGGGTTCAATTTCAGTAATCAGCAGGTCAGTAAGTCAGTGGGCCACTCTCCTCGATGCGGGTGGGTTGAAACCCGCAGTCTCTCACTCTCCTAATCTCTAATCCCCAATCTCTTCCCCAAAAAAGAAACCGAGTTTTTTCTTGAAAACTCGGTTTCTCACTCTAACTCAATTCGCCTCGCGGCTTACTCGGTGATGGTGAAGATCGCTCCTTCCGAGCGGCCGAAGACCTCGGGGAAGTAATCCTCTCGCGCGGTGGCCGGCATCACCTGGTAGGTACCGGGAATGTTCGGCTGCAGGTAGTAGGAGTACTGGTACGTTCCGGCCGGAAGGAACTGGCTGAAGAACACCACCTTCTCGTCGCGGTACTGGATGTGGTCGAAGTACCACCAGCCCCAGAAGCCGCGGCCGAATTTGCCCCGGTCAGGGACGATGCTGCCGCCGAGCCCCGATTCACTGGTCAACAGATTGGGATCGATGGCGTCGGTGCCGGCCGGGATGGGGTCTTCAACCATGACGAAGGTGCGGTCGTTGGGTACGATGACGGTCAGCTCGACGCGGACGCGCTGCCCCACGGCGATGCTCTCGATCGGCTCGCAGCCGCCCTCGTTCGGGTCGCAGGCCGCGTCGTAGTAGCGCCGCTCCACGGTGAAGCCCCGGCTGATCGGGTCAAGATTCTCCATCGAGATCGCGCTGTTCAGGCGCAGCGTGTAGTAGAGACGACCGTCCCCCTCGCCGCGCCGGAAGTCAAAGAAGTTACTCTCGCCGGTCAACAGCTGGCTGACCGGGATCGCCACCTCCTGCGAGGCAGTGGCGTCGTCGGGTGTGAAGGAGCCGGACGCGGCCGTCTGCAGGTTCACCTGCAGCTCGTAGGCGTAGTCGGGCTCCAGCTCGCCGGACGCGACCATCCAGCTGCTCAGGCCGGTGACGGCCCAGGCGGTCGTGTGCAGCGACGGCCACACCTCGGCCTGGCGAGCCACCACGATCCAGCGCACGGCGGGTGGTAGCAGCGGGCTGTCGGGCCGCAGCGTCGACAGCGCGTCGATGACCATCGCCGTGCCGCGGATGTCGCTGCTCAGGTTCAGGAAGTCCTGCTCTTCGTCTTCCCAGTGCGCGCCGGTGGCGCTCATGATGACTTCGTCGTTCAGATCGGTCAGCAGCGACTGCTGGTTCTCGCCCGACGCGCCGGCGGCTTCGTAGGCCAGCGCCAGCAGCGCCTTGGCGTACGGATCCAGCAGCGCCCGGTGCTCTTCCACGAGCTCGTCGGCGTCTTCGACGACATCGGCTCCGGTCTGGGCCAGCACGTAGAGGAAGAACGCCTGCCGGTTGACCTCGCTGGCCTCGCCCAGCTGGTCGACGGGGTCGAGTTGCTCTTCTACGAAGTCTGCCCCGCTGGCGATGACGCCTGCGTCCACCTCGTGGCCGAGGTCTCGCGCGCGCTGCAGCGCCAGCAGCGCCTGGGCGCTGATCCACGGGTCGGCCGTGGTGCTGAAGCACCAGCCCCAACCGCCGTTGCTCTGCTGCAAGGCGGCCAGCTTGCCGGCGTCGGACGGGTTCTGGGTGGTCAGTCCGGCCATGAGGGTCGCGTCATCGATGTTCAGGTCGCGCAACGCTCGCTCGATGGCCGTGTTGTGCTTCAGCCGGTCGGCCAGCGATCCGGCACATTCGATGAACGGGAAGACGGGGTCGTTGATGATATCGAACGACTCGATGAGCGCCGCGGCCAGCGAAGGCTGCAGCTTGACCAGCGCCTCGCCGTGGCGGGTATCGACGCCCTGCGGCAGGATGAGCGCCTCGACGCGCCGCCCCGCCTCGTCCAGCTCGCCGGCGGTGGCCACGAAGTCGCGGCCGTCGTAGCGGTAGATGGGCAGCAGCGCCTCGTCGCCGACACCCAGCGTCGGCTTGCTGGCGTCGCTGAAGCCGCCCCCTTCCACGCGGAAGGTGATGTCGGCCATCGGCAGGTCCTCGACAGTCACCGGCCACGTCACCAGCGCGCGGCCGTTGGCCGGCACGGAGACGGTCTGCTCGGCGTCGCCGTCGATGCTCAGCCCCAACGCCTCGACGCTGACCGTGGCCTCGATCGCCTGGTCGGTGTTGTTGTTGACGTTGGCCCACAGCGACAGGGTGTCGCCGACGGTGAAGAAGCGCGGCGTCACCGGGCGGATGATGAGCGGCAGCCGGGCCAGCACGTCGGCGCTGCCTTGGCCGACGCGGGTGTCGGTCGTGGCCGCCTTGCTGTGCATGCGCCAGGTGGTGACGTTGTCCGGCAGCGGCACCTCGACGGAGACGCGGCCGTTGGCGTCGGTCATCACTTTGGCTTCCCAGTACGCCGTGTCCTTGAAGTCGCGGCGTACGTCGCCGTCCTCGGAATCGAGGCGCAGCGAGTCCATTGTTCCGCCGTCGCCGCCCCCGCCGCCCATGCCGCCGCCGGGCAGCGGCTCTTCGACGGCGCGCCCCTCGCCGGTGATGAGCAGGCCGGAGCCCATGTTGCTGCGCATCGGCTGCGGCGCGTAGAAAGCGTCGAGGATGTGGGGGGCGTTGTCTTCCTTCAGCAGCAGCACGGCCAGGTCGACCAGCGACAGCGAGACCTCGGCTTGCACCGGCGAGCCCGACTGGTCGGTGACGATTACCTCGAAGGTGGCCGTGTCGCCGGGGCCGTACTCGGCCGCGCCGGGGATGATTTCGACGTTGAGGGCGAACGGGTCGGGCGGGACGGTCAGCTCGGTGAAGCCCACGCGGATGTCGGCATACGGGAAGTCGGGATCATTGAGGTTGACCGGCTTGACGGCGGCCACGGTGACGTGGACGTTGGGCGCGAACGCCTCGGTGATCGGAATCTCCAGCACTTCGCTGCCGTTGATCGTGACGACTTGCTGGTCGATGACACTGCCGCGCTCGATGACCAGCCAGGCGTTGACCGGCTGGGCGAACGGGGATTGCACGAGGATGCGCGCCGTCTCGCCGATGCGGTACTCAGTCTTGTCGGGCTGCAGCTCCAGCGAGCGCTGGTTGGGGTCGGTGCGCCAGCCGGCGAACGCCTCGTCGACG
Source organism: uncultured Ardenticatenaceae bacterium (assembly GCA_964398825.1). GTDB lineage: Bacteria > Chloroflexota > Anaerolineae > Promineifilales > Promineifilaceae > Promineifilum. Next base: position 14,701 of record CAYNOL010000018.1, on the reverse strand, counting down.
GACCAGAAGGCGCGGCTGCTCATGTTGGCGCGTCCGGCGGCGTCGGTGGCCGTAGCCACGGCGATGTAGGTGCCGCCCGACTGGGGGGAGAACGAGGTGGTTGCCCGGCCGTTGGCGTCGGTCGTCACCGTCTCGCGGCTCTCTTCAGTGTCTACCGGCGTCCAGCGGGTGTTGCGCAAACCGAACTCAATGACGCGCTCGCTCACCCAGTCGCGCTGGTAGTAGACGATCTCCACGTCCTGACTGGCGACGGGCTCGCCGTTCCAATCGAGGGTGATGACGTCGATCGTCATCTCGCTGCCGGCGGTGACCACATAGCTCTGCGTGCGCAGCCCGGCGTAGACCTGCCCGGCGTGGACAGTCACTTCCGCACGTCCGCTGACCGGGATCTCGCCCAGTCCGCTGACCGTCGCCTCGATGGTGAGGACGCGGCTGCCTTCCTCGACTTCGGCCAGCAGGTCGGCCGGCAGGGGGATGGTCACATTGCCGGCGCTGTCTGTCACGGCGTTGCCGTCGGTGACGTATTCGCCCGACAGCCCGCCGCCGCCCGGGAAGAACGGGTCGAAGTCGTAGTTGAAGTTGGCCGAGTCGCCGAAGACATAGCCCGGATAGGCGTCGAAGGTGGGGGCGAACTCAGCTTCATAGACGATCCAGCGGACGTCCAGCCCTTCGGCCGAGCCTCCGAACAGATAGGTGGCGTTGACGACGACGTGGGTCGTCTCGCCGCGAATGACGTCCGTCTGCTCCGGCGTGACCGTTACCTCAAATTCGGGGGCGCGGTACTCAGCGACGGTGAACTCGCGGTTCGACAGCCAGGAGTTCTGGCCCATGTTGAAGAAGTAGGGGCCCAATGCCATGTCGTCGGGCAGGATGAACTCCCCGGTGAAGACGCCGTCTTCGTCGAGCGTGACGGTGAAGGTCTCGTCGAAGGAGCTGCCCTCGATGAAGAAGGCAGGGCTGATCGTGATCTCCAGCTCCGACAGATCGGGCAGCGCGAAGCGGCCGAAGTTCGGCTCGCGCACGATGCCCTTGAAGTAGACCGTGTCGCCCGGCCGGTAGATGGGCCGGTCGGTGTAGATGTAGGCGTAGATCGACTGCTCGGGGCCGGTGTCGGACGTGATGCCCATGAGCCACGGGTTCACGTCACCGGCCCACTGGGAGAAGGCCATGCCGAAGCCGGGCGCCCCAGCCTCTCCGCTGACCACGGCGACGCCGTCGAGGTATTGATTGCGCGGCTCGTAGTCGAAGCGGGCGAAGCCGTTGGCGTCGGTGGTGGCCGTGCCCGCCACGACGCCGGTGCGGCGGTGGAGTGTCAGGTTCAGGCCGCTGACCGGCTGGCCCGTCTCCAGGTCGGTGGCCCAGGCATGGACCTCGTTGAACATCTCTTTGACGACGATGTTGGTATCGGCGACGATGAGCACGACATTGCGGTTTTGCCACCACCTCTCTTCGCTCGACAGGCCGGGGGCGGTGACCCGCAGCTCGTAGATGCCGGGGGGCAGCGTGCCGCCGCCGGCCAGCTGCGCTGTCACGACGTCTAGTAGGCTATTGGTCTCGTTGACCGGAATGGTCGTCTCGAAGATGGGCTCGCCGCTCGGCTGCCGCTCGTTCATCCGGTACGGATTGAAGACGAGGTCGTCGGTCGGCGCGACCTCGTAGAGAGCCACGTTCAACTCGCTGACGCCGCGATGCATGATCTGCACGTCAGTCGGGAAGCTGGTGCTCAGTTGGGCGAGCTGGAACGGCAGGTTGAGCGAGGCCATCAGCGGCCAGGCGGCCCCGGTGAAGGTGAAGGTGTAATCTTCGCCCAGCGTGTTGCCGTAGGGGTCGGTGGCCGAGGCGGGGACGGTGACGGTATACAGCTGCCCCGGCACGAGCTCAAAGTCGATATAAACGGAATAGCCCCCTTCCCATTGGTTAAAGAAGTAGTCGACGTCGCCGGGGTCGGGCGAGATGACGATCTGCCCGTCGATCGTCTCGTCGTTCATCGGCGAGGCGAACTCGATGCTGATGCCGCGCTGCCAGTTGTTGGCGACGGTGCCGTCGGGCGGGCTGGTGTTGATGACCGCCGGGAAGGGGACGGTGGTGAAGGTGCTGGTGTGTTCGCGGGTCATGGTGGCCGCGCCGTTGGCCGAGGCGGCCGAAGCGGCCACGTGCAAGGTGAAGACCGTCTCAAGCGGCAGCGGCACGGCCGGCGTCAGTACGACGGCGCGATCCTCTTCCAGCCATTCGTACTCGACCGTGGTCACGGCGCCGCCCGCTTCAGTCAGACTGAGCGCCGCCTCGACGGTGGCCGGGTCCATGGGCATGTTGAAGGTGACGGTGATCGGCCGCGTCGGGTCGACACGGACGGCCCCATTCACCGGCTGCACGGTGACAACCGTCGGGCTGACGGTGGTGAAGCTCCACGACGGCGCGCCTTCGATCGAGTTGCCGGTGACGTCGGTCAGCGCGGGGTCGACGGAGACGGTATAGGTCGTGGCGCCGGCCAGCGCCGGCTCGGGGAAGAAGCGATAGATGCTGGTCGATGTCCACTCGCCGGTGCCGTCGACGGGCGGGTCGAAGGTCAGCGGCTGGGGCAGGCCCGTCTGCTCGCCGGAGCTGACCAGTGGCACGACGGGCCGGTCGAAAACGACGGTGACGATGGCGTCGGTGCCGATGCTGCGCGAGCCGTCCTCGGGGACGGTTTGCGTGACGCGCAGTGGGCCGGCGGCCTGGATGGCGAACTCGACGGGCTGCTCCAGCGCCATGCCGTTGACCGAGCTGGCGGTGTCGGCCACGCGCACGTTGTAGACCTCGCCCGTCGCCAGCGGCTCCGCGGGGGTGAAGACGGCCGTGTTCGGCGCGGGCCAGCTCAACTCGCCGCTGATCGCCGGCTCGATGGAGAAGGCCGACTCGACGGTGGTCTGGTCCATGGGCTGGTCGAACAGCAGGGTGATGGGCGTGTCGTTGGCCACTTCCTGGCCGGGCAGGGGATCGCTGGCGATCACCTGTGGGGCCCAGTCAATGGCTTCCAGCGGCACGGGCCGCGCGACGAGCTCGCCGGTGGGGGCTTGCGGCTCGGCCGTCGGCGGGGCGTCAGTTGGCTCGGGAGCGGTCGTGGCGACGGCCGCTTCGGTGACTTCTATAGTCGGGACGGCTTCCGGCGCGCCGCGGCGGCAGGCGACAAGGCACAACAGAAGCGCCAAGAAGATAAACAAGACACGAGTAGCTTTGGATGCGTTCATGGAAATTTGACTGCTCCTTCGTTTGAGTGAACAAAAGGGCGAGACGCGCCGCGGCAAACCCGCACGCGCGAGCGTTCTATACTATCAGGACGACGGACGAGCGATGTTGGTTCCATTGAGCGAGGAAATCAGACGATGAGTGCCGAACGCGATCTGCGTCGCTCATCCCATTTCATTCTACCATAGAATGGACGGCCCGAAGTGAAAAGTGGATTACAGAAGAAGAAAGGAACCACAGATTGCACAGATTACCCGGATTAAGAAGAAGAGGATTGATCCGCAGACTGGGCAGATTGGGCAGATTACAAAAGATGGAACATGGATTCGCTCGGAGCAAGGTAAAAGCAGCGAGAATCCGCGTCAAGCGGCATCATTTGCGCTCTACTTCTTCAAATCTGCCGAACTTGCTGAATCTGCGGATGACTTCTCTTCTTCTTAATCTGTGAAATCTGTGCAATCTGTGGTTTCATATCGTCATGGATGAGATGTGGATGCGGCTGGCGCTGGATGAGGCGCGGAAGGCGATGGCGTTGGGCGAGGTGCCGGTGGGAGCGGTGGCGGTGCTCGAGGGCGAGGTCATCGGCGCGGGCTATAATCGTAAGGAGAGCGACCAGGATCCCACAGCCCACGCTGAGATCATCGCCCTGCGGCAGGCGGCCGCGCGGCTCGACAACTGGCGGCTCATCGGCGTGACTCTCTACTGCACGCTGGAGCCGTGCCCCATGTGCGCCGGGGCGATGATCCAGGGGCGGCTGACGCGGCTCGTCTACGGTGCAAAGGATACTCGCTTCGGCGCCGACGGCACGATCATCGATGTGCTGAGCGAACCGGCGTTCAACCACCGCGTCGAGGTCACATCCGGCGTGCTGGCGGCCGATGCGGGGGAACTACTGCAGCGGTTCTTTCGGCAGTTGCGGCAGTGACTGGGGAGTAGAGACCAAGAGACTGGGAGACTGACCTACTGATCTACTGACCTACTGATTCACTCGCCCACTGACCTATTGAATACTGAAAACTGGCCACTGGACAGTAGCAAAAATCCCCCAAATACGATATACTATCCAACGGCTCGGAGAGGTGCCGGAGTGGTTGATCGGGGCGCTCTCGAAAAGCGTTGTGGCCGTGAGGTCACCGTGGGTTCGAATCCCACCCTCTCCGCCTGATCGAAACCCTGCTATCCGGCAGGGTTTTTTCGTGCCTGCTGACCGCTCTGCCCCGGTGTCGTTTGGATAGGTATCCCATTCCCTATCCCACAGGTATGCATCGGGCACACATATCGCCCCTGCCCAACAAATACAATGTGTTCAGACCCAATCGTATCAACGTGGGCCAACGTGTCTCGTTGCCCCACCACTTATCAGGAAAGGGAAGGACATAATGACCCCCCATACAAAAGTAGAAACCAACGTCGGGGACAATGAGCGGCTGTTTTCGCTTGTGGGCGGCGGGCTGGCCCTCTACCTGGCGCTGACCCGGCCGACGGCCGCCAAGGTGCCGCTGGCCGCCGGCAGCTCCTATCTGCTCTATCGCGGGCTGGCCGGCAAAGATCCCGTCTATGAGATGCTCAACATCCACCGCTCCCCGGCCGACGAAGAGCAACTGATCGTCCATCGGTCGGTCACTGTCAACCGGCCACGTTCCGAGGTCTACGCCTTCTGGCGCAACTTCGAGAACCTGCCCCGCTTCATGAAACATCTGCAAGAGGTGACTGTCAGTGACGGCGGCCGTCGCTCCCATTGGGTGACGGCCGCGCCGTTGGGTCAGAGCGTCGAATGGGACGCCGAGATCGTCGAGGAACGCCCCGATGAACTCATCACCTGGCGCTCGCTGCCGGGAGCGATGATCGAAAACAGCGGCCGCGTCACCTTCCGCGACGCCAAAGGCTTCGGCGGGACAGAGGTGGACGTGGTGCTGGAGTACCACCCGCCGCTCGGCTCCGCCTCAATCGCCTTGGCCCGGCTTTTCGGCGAGCAGCCGTGGCAGCAGGTGCGCGACGATCTGCGCCGCTTCAAGCAGGTCATGGAAACGGGCGAGGTTCCGACGATCTTCGGCCAAACCTCGGGCCGCATCGACGAAGTGAAAGAGCAGCGCGCTCAGCTGAGGGGGCAAAACGGCCGCCACGCTGACAGGAGCAATAACTCATGAAAGCCGTATGTTGGTATGGAATCCACGATTTACGCTACGAGGACGTGCCCGACCCGATCATGGTCAGCCCGCGCGACATCATCCTGCGGGTGACCATGTCGGCCGTGTGCGGCTCCGACCTGCATCTCTATACCGGCGTCATCCCAACGATGAAGCCGGGCGACATCATCGGCCACGAGTTCATGGGCGAAGTCGTCGAGGTGGGCAAAGAGATTCGCAATGTGAAGCCCGGCGACCGCGTCGTGGTGCCGTCGCCGATTAGCTGCGGCCAGTGCGCCTTCTGCGCCGAGGGCAACACATCCTGGTGCGACAACTCCAACCCCAACGCCTGGGTACTGGAGAAGATGTACGCCCAGTCTCCGGCCGGCTTCTTCGGCTACTCCCACGGCTTCGGCGGCTACGCCGGCTGCTTCGCCGAATATATGCGCGTGCCCTATGGCGACGTGGGGGCCTTCGTCGTGCCCGAAGGGCTCAGCGACGAGCAGGTGATGCTCATCTCCGACGCCGTGCCCACCGGCTACATGGCGGCCGACTACGCCAACATCCAGCCCGGCCAGACGGTAGCCGTCTGGGGCTGCGGCGGCGTGGGCCTGTTCGCCATGAAAAGCGCTTGGCTGATGGGCGCCGGTCGGGTCATCGCCATCGACCGTGTGCCGCGCCGGCTGCAGATGGCGGCCGAGGAGTGCAACGCGGAGACGCTCAACTTCGAGGAGGTGGACGTAGTCTCGGAGCTGGTCGAGATGACCGGCGGCCGCGGGCCCGACATCTGCATCGAGGCCGTCGGCATGGAAGCCAACAGCGGCGGGCTGGAAGGGGCTTACGACCGGGTGAAGCAGACGTTGCGGCTGGAGACAGATCGCCCTTACGCCCTGCGCGAGGCCATTCGCGCCTGCCGCAAGGGCGGCACGGTGGTGGTCATGGGCGTCTTCGCCGGATTTATTGACAAGTTCCCCATGGGGGCTGTGATCAACAAAGGGCTGACCATCCGCGCCGGCCAGCAGCACGGCCACCGCTACGTCCCCGAGCTGCTGCGCATGGCCCAGGATGGCCGCATGGACATGGCCTTCCCCATCACCCACCGTTACTCACTCGACCAGGCCACAACCGCCTTCGAGGTATCCCGCACCCGCTCCGACAACTGCGTCCGGGCGATATTCCTCCACTGAGTTAGATGGAAAGCGATTACACAGATTGAAG
>CAYNOL010000018.1:0-8032 GCA_964398825.1 uncultured Ardenticatenaceae bacterium | reverse complement strand
TCCCCCGTTGGGAGATTCATGGCGAAATGATTACAATAGCTACTATCCGCCATGAGCCGTCTGGATACCGTTGTCCGTACCAAGATCATCCCGCCGCGTACGGGGCCGCGCACGTTGGAGCGGGCCCGCGTTTCGCGGCTGCTGTCCGAGGCGCTGTCCCACCGGCTGACGCTGGTGCAGGCCGGCGCGGGCTCAGGCAAGACCACGGCCCTGGCCGCGCTGGCCAAGTTGGGACGGCCGACGATCTGGTACCAAATGATGGAAGAAGACCGCGATCCGCTCGTCTTCCTGCTTCATCTGAGTCATGCCGCCCGGCTGGGCATCCCCCACCTCAATGATCTGCCCATCGCCCTGCTCGAATCGTGGGACGGCACGAGCAGCCCGCTGCCGTCGGCGCGCGTCCTCGACGAACTGCTCAACAGCCTGAGCCTCGGTCTGAGTGAACCGACGCTGCTGGTGCTCGATGACGCCCATCTGGCCGTCGGCGCGACGGAAATCGCCCAGCTCGTCGATCGGCTGGTGGCGCTGGCTCCGCCAGATCTCCACGTCATCCTCGCCGGTCGACAACCCATCTCGCTGCCTAACCTGCCACGCTGGAAGGCGCAGGGGGCGGTGCTGTCGATCGACCGCACGGCGCTGGCCTTCACCGCGGCCGAGATCGCCGCCCTGTTCGCCGACGCCTACGGCTACGCACTGACCCCCGACGAAGCCGAGCACCTCTATGAGGCCACAGAAGGATGGGCCATCGCCCTGCAACTGGTGTGGCAAAACTTGCGCAGCGGGGCGTTCGGCTCCGTCGAGGAAGTTCTGTCAGACCAGACGACGAGCCTCGACACGCTATTTAATCTGCTGGCGACGGAGATCTTTGAGGGGCAGCCGGCCGACGTGCAGGAGTTCCTGCGAGCTACGTCGGTGCTGCGCGTCATCACCCCCGAGGCGTGTGACGCGCTGCAAATTGGCGGCAACAGCGCGGCCATGCTAGCCTACCTGCGGCGCATCGACCTGTTCGTCGTCGATTTGGGCGACGGCAACATGCGCTACCACCACATCTTCCACAACTTCCTGGAGCAACTGACCAGCCCCGACCAGCGGCTGCGCAGCCACGTGTTGGCCGCCGGCTACTTCCGGCAGCGCGGCGATCTGGACGAGGCCGTTTACCATATGTTCCGCGCCAGCGACCGGGAAGGCTCGGCCTCGCTGCTCGATACCTACGGCGTGCAGCTGCTGGCCACCGGCCGGCTCGACACCCTTGCGTCCTACCTGAGCGGCCTGCAGCCGGAGATTTTGCAGAGCCATCCGGCGCTGCTGTTCTATCTGGGCGAACTGGCCCGGCTGCGCAGTCGCTTCCAGGAGGCGCTGGGCTGGTACCAGCAGGCCGAGGCCGCCTGGCGCGAGCGGGGGCAGGCCGAGGGCATCAGCCGGGCGCTGCGCGGGCAGGCGCGCGTCTACCTCGACACGGTCAACCCCAGCAAGGCCGAGGCGCTGCTGGAGAAGTCGATCCGGCTGAGCGAGGGGCTGGAAGGCACGGAAATGCGCGCCCGCATGTACGAGCTGCTGGCCGAGAACAAGCTCAACTCCGGCCAGATCGAAGAAGCTGAGGCACACCGCAAGCAGGCCGACGAACTGCGCAACGCCAGCCCGTCTGACTCCCAACTGCTGTTCCGTGTGCTGCTGCGCACCGGACGGCTGCAGGAGGCGCGGCGCAAGCTGGAGGAGCGAGCCGAGGCCGAGCGCGTCAAACCGGTGCTGACCCCCCGCGCCCACCGCGAGACCCACCTGTTGTTGTCATTGGTCTACTCGCTGCTTGGTCTGGGGCGCGAAGCCCACGAGTACGCCCAGATCGGCGCGCGCCGCAGCGCCGACCTGCAATCCCCGTTCATGATCGCCGTCGGCCATTTGCGCCTCGGCCACGCCATCGCCCTGCTCGACGATCCCGAGCGGTACGATTTGGCCCGGCGGCAGTACGAAGAGGTCATCGCCATCAGCCGGGAGATCGCCGTGCCGCGCCTCATGGTGGAGGCGAGCTGGGGGTTGTGCCGCGTCTACGGCTACAGCGGCGACCTGGCGCGGGCACTGCAGGCGGCCGGCGAGGGCATCGACATCGCCCAGTCGGCCGGTGACGAGTGGATCGCCTCGCTAACTCGCGTGGCCATGGGCGCGGGGCTGGCCATGGCCGGCCGCTACGAAGAGGCGCTATCATGGCTCAGCCGGGCGCTGCAGGGATTCCAGGAGTGCTCCGACACCTTTGGCGCGTGCGCGGCGCGGCTGTGGCTGTGCTACGTCTACTTCCGCCAGGGCAAAGCCGACCTGTTGGCCCAGCAGTTGCGGCTAACGCTGGTCTCGGCCGAGGAGAACGGCTATGACTTTCTCTTCACCCGGCCGACGCTGCTGGGGCCGCCCGACGAGCGTATCTTCACGCCGATGCTGGTGCTGGCCCGCGAGAAGGGGTGGCGGGTGGAGTACGTTACCCGTCTGCTGACCGCGCTGGGGCTGGGGCGCATCACCCACCACCCGGGGTACCGCATGCGCGTCCAGACCCTGGGCGGCTTCGCCACCTGGCGCGGCGAGACAGCCGTGCCGCCCAACGCCTGGCGGCGGGCCAAGGCGCGGCAGCTCTTCCAGCTGATGCTGACTTACCGCCACTCGGCGCTGGATCGCGACCAGATCCTGGAATACCTCTGGCCGGGCATGGAGCCGTCGGCCGCCGGCCGCAACTTCAAGGTGACGCTCAACTCCCTCTACCACGTGCTGGAGCCGGAGCGCGACCCCGGCTCCGAGTCAGCGCTCATTTGCCGCGAGGGCAGCGCCTACAGCATTCGCCCGGGAGCCGACCTGTGGCTTGACGCCGAGGAGTTCTCGACCGTCGTGACCCAAGCCAACGCGCTGTTGAAGAAGGATCCCACAGCGGCGATTCCCGTCCTGGAAGAGGCCATCGCCCTCTACAAGGGCGATTACTTGCCCGAGGCGCTGTATGAGACGTGGGCGGCGGGGGAGCGCGAGCGGCTGGAAGTGTTGTTCCTCTCGGCCGCCGACCGGCTGGCGGAGCTGTACGTCACCAACCAGCGCTACGAGCAGGCGGTTGACCTCTCCTACCGCATTCTGGCGGCCGACAACTGCTGGGAGCGCGCCTACCGCCACCTGATGCTGGCCTATGACGGCATGGGGGACAACGGGCAGATCGCCCGCATCTACCATCGCTGCGTTCAGACGTTGAAAGAGGAGCTCGATGTCTCCCCCGCGGCCGAGACGACGGCGCTGTTCGAAAAGCTGGCCAAGTGAGGCGAGCGGCCACTCGGCCCCGCCGCCCTGTAACCCCCCGGTAGCCTCCCTCTGCTAAGGTATTGGCTACACACCCAGGCCGGTGAGGCGCCCCGGCGATCACACAGGCTGTTCGGCCGGGCTCAACACCGGCCCACATGACATAAGGTAACGCACTTGGAAGACAACGCACTCTCGATCACGTCCTTCGTCGTTCGATTCATCCATTCCGGCCCCCCGGCCAACACCACGGTTCGAGGCTCCATCCTCAACGTGCAGACGAACGAGGAAACCCCGTTCGTCCATTGGGAAGAGGCTGTAGAGTTCATCCGCCGCTTCGTGGCGCTGTCGGCCGAAGAGGAAGTGACGAGTGACGAGTGACGAATTACGAGTGAAGAGGGTGTCGGGGATTAGTGTCCAGTATTCAGTCACCAGTGTTCAGTGGACAGTCTCTAAATCTCCCAGTCTCCCAATCGCTAATCTCCAATCCCTAATCGCTAATCTCCAATAACAAAACCAGACACAGGTAACCCATGACCCGAATCGCACAAATCCTCTCCACCGGCAGCTATGTCCCCGAGCGCGTCATCACCAATGCGGAGATCGACCAGCTCATCGGCGAGTCGACCAGCGACTGGCTTGTCGCCAATGTCGGCATCCGCGAGCGGCGCTGGATGTCGCCCGAACAGACGACATCCGACCTGATCGTCGAGGCCGCGCGCGTGGCGCTGGCCCGCGCCGGCGTGGCCCCCGAGCAGCTCAACCTCATCATCGTCTCCACTGACACGCCCGACTACCTGTCTCCCGGCACGTCGGTTGTCGTCCAGCACAAGCTGGGCGCGGTCAACGCCGGCACCTACGACGTCAACAGCGCCTGCGCCGGCTGGGTGACCGCCCTCGACCAGGGCGCGCGCTACATCGCCACCGACGAATCGATGAACTACGTGCTGGTGGCCGGCGGCTACGGCATGAGCCGCTTCCTCGATCTGAGCGACAAGAAGACGGCCAACCTGTTCGCCGACGGCGCGGGCGTGGCCGTGCTCGGCGTGGGGGACACGCCCGGCTTTCTGGCCAGCAATTTCCTGGCCAAGGGGGAGTACTACGACGCGCTGGGCATCTACGGCGGCGGCGCGGCCCTGCCCAGCACGCCGGAGAACGTGGCCACCTACGGCCCGCCGACTGTGGCTTTCGTCAAGAAGTTTCCGCGCACGTTCAACACCGAGTATTGGCCCAAGCTGATGCAGGGCGCGCTCGACAAGGCGGGGCTGCATATGGACGACATCGACCACTTCCTGTTCACCCAGCTCAACCTGCGGACGATCGAGGCGATGATGGAATTGCTCGGTCAGCCGCTGGAGAAAGCGCACTGGGTCATGGACAAGTGGGGCTATACCGGCTCGCCGTGCGTCGTCATGGCTCTCGACGACGCGATCAACAACGGCCGCGGGCCCAAGCCGGGCGAGAAGGTCATGTTCTGTGCCAGCGGCGGCGGCATCAGCATGGCCGCGTCCGTCTGGCAGTGGACGCACTGACGGCGGGGGGTGGGCCATGTACATCGGTGACTATCTGGGACGGCGCGAGCTCTACTCCCCCGACCGGCTGGCGATCATCGACACCGGCAAGCAGCCCGAGTGGCGGCTGACATTCCGGCAGATGAACGAGCGCGCCAACCGGCTGGCCAACCGGCTGCGGGAGACGGCCGGCGTGGGCAAGGGGGATCGTGTGGCCATTCTGGCCCACGACGGCGTGGAGCATCTCGACTGCTTCTTCGCCTGCGGCAAACTGGGGGCGATCCATACCGCGCTCAACTGGCGGCTGCACCCCCACGAACTGGCCGACATCGTGGCCCAGACGACGCCGAAGGTGCTCATCTTCTCCGAGGAGATGACGGCCAATGTGGCCGAATTGCAGCAGCGGCTCCATGACCTGCCGCATGCGATCCGTCACTACTTCCACACCGGCGGCGATGGCACGGGCGGCAGCGTCCTCTTCGAGACGGCGCTGCGCGACGCCTCGGCCGCGCCGGTGACCACCCCCGACCTGGAAGACGAAGACATCGCCGCGCTCATCTTCACCGGCGGCACGACAGGATTGCCCAAGGCGGCCCAGGTCTCGCACCGGATGATCGCCTGGAACACGCTAAACACCGTCATCCACGACGTGACCCACGATGACATCTATCTCAACGTCTTCCCCATGTTCCACACCGGCGGCCTGTTCGTCTACACGCTGCCGCAAGTCATCTTCGGCGGCGCGACGATTCTGATGCGCCAATTCGATCCCCAACTGGTGCTGGAGCTGATCGAGCGGGAGCGGGTGACCATCTTCGGCGCGGTGCCGACGATGTACCAGCTCATCGCCCAGGCACCCAATTGGGACGCGGCCGACCTGTCATCGCTGCGCTTCTGCACGTCGGGCGGCGCGCCGCTGCCCGTGCCGCTGGTGGAGCAGTACACGCGCGAGAAGGGCATCCGCTTCAAGCAGGGCTTCGGCATGACCGAGTTCGGGCCGGGCATCTTCGCCCTCGCGCCCGAGGACGCCATACGCAAGGCGGGCAGCATCGGCCGCCCCAACTTCTACGTCGATGCGCGCATCGTCGACGAAGATAATCGCTTCCTGGGGCCGGACGAAGAAGGGGAACTGGTGCTGAAGGGGCCGAGCTACTGCTCCGGCTACTTCGGAGACCCCGAGGCCAGCGCCGCCGCCGTCGACGAACGCGGCTACTTCCACACCGGCGACGTGGCCCGCTATGACGACGAAGGGTACTTCTACATCGTCGACCGCAAGAAGGACATGTATATCAGCGGCGGCGAGAACGTCTACCCGGCCGAAATCGAGAAGGTGCTCTACCAGCATCCGGCCGTGCTGATGTGCGCCGTCGTCGGGCTGCCCGACCCCAAGTGGGGCGAGGTGGGCCGGGCTTACGTCTTGGCACGACCCGGCGCGACGACGACCGAGGCTGAGCTGCTGGCTTTCATGGCCGAGCGGCTGGCCAAGTTCAAGGTGCCCAAGTCCGTCGTCTTTCTCGACGCCTTGCCCATTTCGTCGGCGGGCAAGATACTCAAGCGGGAGCTGCGTGAGCGATATTTGTCAGACAACCAGAAGGCCTGACAGGTGGGCGCACAAACATGTCAGGAAAACCAGAGCCCAAATGCGCTCACCTGTCAGGTCTGTAACAACCAACCAAGGAGAGAACCCAATGGCAACTGTCCCCACTTTACCCGGCATCACCTCGCGCATGATCCCCACCAGTCGCATCAACACCCACGTGCTGTTCAGCGGCCCCGAAGACGGCGAGCCGGTGGTCTTCATCCACGGCAACGCCTCATCTTCGACCTTCTGGGAAGAGACGATGCTGGCCCTGCCGCCCCGCTACCGCGCCATCGCGCCCGACCTTCGCGGCTACGGCGACACCGAAGATTTGACCGTCGACGCCACGCGTGGCCCGCTCGACTGGACCGAGGACTTGAAGGCGCTGTCGGATGAATTGGGCGACCGCCCCGCCCACCTCGTCGGCTGGTCATTGGGCGCCGCGCCGGTGATGCAATTCGCCCAGCTCTACCCCGACCTGGTGCTGTCGATGACGCTGGTCAACCCCGTCAGCCCCTACGGCTTCGGCGGCACAAAGGGCAACGACGGCGCGCCGAACTACGACGACTTCGCCGGCTCCGGCGGCGGCAGCGTCAACCCCGAATTCGTCAGCCGCATCCAAACCGGCGACCGCAGCGGCGACGACCCCAACAGCCCGCGCAACGTCATCAACACCTTCTACTATAAGCCCCCCTTCACGGCCGCACGCGAGGACGCCTATCTCGACTCGCTGCTGCTGGAGAAGATCGGCACCGAACGCTACCCCGGCGACTACACGCCGTCGGCCAACTGGCCCAACGTTGCCCCCGGTACCTATGGCCCGATCAACGCCACCAGCCCCAAGTACATGAACCTCAGCGGCATCATCAACATGGACCACAAGCCGCCGGTGCTGTGGATTCGTGGCGACAGTGACCAGATCGTCGCCGACATGTCGCTGTTCGACTTCGGCACGCTGGGCAAGCTGGGCGCAGTGCCGGGCTGGCCGGGGGACGACATCTTCCCGCCGCAGCCCATGGTGTCGCAGACGCGTGCGGTGCTGGACAGATATCAGGCTAACGGCGGCGCGTACCGCGAGGTCGTCATCGCCGACGCCGGCCACAGCCCCCACGTCGAGAAGCCGGAAGAGTTTATGGCGGCATTGACGGAGTTTTTGAGAGGCTGAGGACGCTCTTTGCAGACCTGACAGATGGGCGCGGTAAACCCCTTAGGCCGTGCTGGGCGTCTCAGCGCCCACCTGTCAGGTCTTTTCCCAAACGTAACCTCTCAGTAACCTCAACGTGCTATAACCAACCATAGCAAGACCTCAACAACAGAAGGAGAAGCCATGCGCTTAAAAGACAAGGTCTGTATCGTCACCGGCGGCGCGGCCGGCATCGGCAAGGCCACGGCCGAACGGTTTGCCGAGGAAGGAGCCGTCGTCGTCATCTGTGATCTGAACGAGGAGCTGGGTCGCCAGACGGCCGAGGCGCTCGGCCCGTTGGCCAGCTTCGTCAAGGTCAACGTCGCCGACCGGCAGGCTGTGGGCGAGTTCGTCGATGGCGTGGTAGCCCGCCACGGCCGGGTTGACGTGCTGGTCAACAACGCCGGCGTGCTGCGCGACGGCACGCTGGTGAAGGTGAAGGACGGCGAACTGGTCAAGCAGATGTCGGAAGCCGATTTCGATCTGGTCATCTCCGTCAAC
>CAYNOL010000017.1:0-31345 GCA_964398825.1 uncultured Ardenticatenaceae bacterium | reverse complement strand
CCCGCTCGGCGCGGGTCAGGCTGATGATCGCGTCCATGACCTGCTGCAACACCACGTCGAGATCGAGCGAGGAGTTGATCGCCGCGCCCACCTCTTGCAGAGCTTGCAACCGCCCCTGCTCCGTCGCTTGGTGGGCGATCATCTGCTCCAGTTGGCGGGCTTGCGCGCGCAGCTCGTCCAGTTGGCGCGAGAGCAACCCCGTGCCGCGTATGGCTGTGGCGCGCGCCGCCTCGGGCCGCACGCGCATCAAACCGCGCTGCTGCTCATGGAGCGAAGTCAGGCACTGCTCGATATGGCGCAGGAGCATTTCAAGGGCGGCCGTGGGGGTGGCGGGCTTCTGTTCGTCCACAGTGTGATCCATGGGCGCGGCCGAACTCGCATCAGGACGATGCCGCCGCGTCAAGGGCAAGTGGATTATAGCAGAGGCACGTCGGTAACGCAGACATTCCTGTCCACGTGGCTGCTCAGGCAGGAATGAGTGAGCTAGTTATTTTTTGTGCGATTGAGAATCTTGACGATCTGCTTTCGAATCAGCACCGGCCGCAACTGCTTCCACTCCTGCAGCGGATCGAACGCTTCATCCTGCCCCCTCCCGGGACTGAAGCGCTGTAGAACATAGTGCCGCGTCAGATTGCGCACCGGCTGCCGGCCGTCGGGTACGGCAGCGATGAGGGTGTCGGCCTGCTCGTAGGGTGTCTGGGTGGAGCGCCAGGGGATGCCCAACCAGCGCGCCCAATCCCCCAGGCGGCCGTAGCTGCGATCCACGTCCGACTCGACACGACGATTGTAGTTGTAGCCCGCGAAGAGCACAGCCCCCGCCCCGCCCAACAGCACCAACCCGACGATGATCTGCCACCACGGCACGTCTCGTTGCGCGACGGCGGCCGCTTCCTGCTCGGCCGGGCTGTCCAGGAGACCGCCACCCGACTCAAAGTCATTCTGTGGGGCTTCGTCGTTCAGGCCCTCAGCCCCGAACGGCTCCGCCAATGGTACGGCGCCCGCAAACTCGCCGGTGCTTGATGTCGGCCGCTCGGCCACCGGGATCGCCTGCGTCGGCTCGAAATGGATCCACCCGTAGTTGGGGAAATAGACCTCAACCCAGCTGTGGGAGTTGACGGCGCGCACGCGGTAAGATTGCGTCGGCTCGTCGTAATCGCCCAGCGCATAGCCGCTGACCACCCGCGCCGGGACGCCCTGCGACCGCAGCATGACGGCCATCGCCGAGGCGTAGTAAGTGCAGTACCCTTCCGGGTTGTCGAACAGCACGTAGTGGATCGGCTCGACACCCGGTGGGGGCGCGTCGATTTGATCGTTGTAGGCGATATGGGAGCGCAGGTAGTCGCGCACGGCGATCGCCTTGTCGTACGGGTTCGACAGATTGGCGGTCAACTCGTTGGCCAGGGCGATCGTCTGTGGCGTGATCGTGTCGGGGATCGGCAGGTATCGCTCACGAATCCATGGTGGGTACTCAACCGAAGCGGCTCGCAAGCCGGTGGCATCGGCCACCGACACGCGCGAAGCCACCTGATATTGATCCCCCTGCCGCAGGATGAAGCGAGAGCGCAGCGCCGTCACCACCGTATCGCCGTCGGGGTTGTACGTGCCGTCGATCAGCAGCTGCCGGTCGCTGCTGATGACTTCGGGGGCGGCGTAGATGAAGCTCGAATTGGGCAAATAGTTAGTCACCGTCTGCGTGATGATCGTTCGCGCTTGTGAGGTTGGCAGGTCCAGCGGGCCGTCATCGGGGTAATGGATGAGTTCGTCGTCGATCTCATTCTCGGCCGCATGCCATCGGCCGTCGGCGTATCGTTCATAGGCGATCGCCTGCCAGTAGACCCCGTAGGGCAGCTCTTTCTCGACGTGGACGTCCATGACCAATGTGTTGCCCACTGTGCGCGGCCCGCCCAGCACCATGGTGTTCTGGTATGGGTCGGATGCCCCGGCGCCATAGGAGCGCAACGACGAGAAGAGGCGCGTCCATGTGTCCTGGAAGGAGCGCCAAGGCGTGCTGGCGCCGACGACGATGTCGCTGACTGAGGTGCTGGCCTTCAGCCCCGGCAGGCTCCACGCCAGCAACAAGGCGAAGAGAGCGGCGATGAGTCCGGCGCGAACGAAGTCGAACTGGATGCCCTGGTCATAGCGAACCGCGGCGCGCCGCCACTCTGCTTGCTCGGCCGACAGGTGCGTGACGGCCACGAACAACAGCGCCAACAGCGTGTAGACGGCCAGATAGATAAGCAGCGGCCGGGGGCCGTTGTAATAATAGACGACACTAAGAAGCACGATGCCGGTAGGGATGATGACGCGCCACACGTGCGCCCGGCGGAAGGTGTACCAACCGGCCAGGTAGCCCAAAATCCAGAAGACGGCCGTCGTTTGGATGACGAAAATGATGCCGTCGCGACTGGTGCCGCCGTCGACGAGCTTCTGGACCCACTCCATTTGACGCGAGACCAGGTCCAGCACGCGCTCGCGCCACGTGCCGTCGTAGGGGAGTGTGGCCCCGACGAAAAAGAAGATGAAGAACAGACCGTAGACGAGGGCGAACAAGTGAGCGGTGCGATCCGAGAAGACGCTCTTGGCCAACAGCCACCCGAAGAGGAGTGCCAGGCTGGCGACAATGGGCAGGACGTGCAAGCCGTCCATGAGATCCGCGCTCAGGATCGCGCTCGTGGCGACCAGTAGCATGGCCCAAACAAGGAGCAATGACGGCAAGCCTTCGCGCAGTCGTCCTACAGATACCATGTGGCAATCTCCCGGTCTTCTAGGTTCCGGCGACCCAGTGCCGCCGGCGGTGCGAGAACAGTGAATGGGGGCCTATGGCCGTTGAGCATCCGTATTCTAGCGGGTGACCTGAGGGTGTCAATATGGTGACAGGGGTATTTAGCAGAACCTCATCCGACCTCGGCTGAAGCCTCTTTCTCCTTCGGCGCCGTTTGATTCAGCGAGCGATTAACAAAAATAACGTAGGCAACACCCAAGCCGATTGAAAATATGAACCATTGCAGCGCATAATCCAAATGCGGGCCTTCGGATAGATCGACTTCCTTGGGCACGCGCACTGGTAGTTCGTCGCGGATGCTGCCCTCGGGGGGCAACACAAGGTAAAATGGAACGAGTTGATAGGGCAGCTCTTCCTCGACGGCGGCGATATCTACCCGGAAAAGCTCCAGCCCGGGGCTGACGGGCACGACAGCATCGGCCGTGCGCCGCATCAACGTCTCGGTCAGCGCCACATACCCCTCGATCGTCCGCGCCCCTGTCTCGTCGGCGAACTTCTCGCCCGCGGCGTAGGCAGCGTCGGGGATCCAGCCGCGATTGACGAGCACGGCCGTGTCTGTCCCTTCCAGCACGAACGGGGTAATCAGGTGCACGCCGGCCATACCGTTGTACGATTGCAGTTTCAGAATGCGCTGGTTGTCATAGTCGAATGATCCACTGGCCAACACATCCCGATTTGTGAGGTCAGTAGGGATGTCACCGGGCGACACACCACTGTACTCATCGACGCGATCGTTCAGGTCGAACGGTGCGGATTGGAGTGCAGCGCGCAGTTCGGCATTGGCCGCCCGACGCTGCTCAAGGCGATCGAGCTGCCAGAATCCGAGCCGCGCCAACACGATCATCAGAGCGATGACCAATATCGTGACCCACCACCAGCGCCGGCCCACCAGCGCCCGCGCCACGGCCTCCATTTTGCTCATACGCTGCTTCCGTGTCCTGTGCCGACGGCCGCGCCCGGCGCGGCCAATACCTCGTCCGAATGCCAGGGCTTGTCCACTTGGGTCGGTTTGCGCTCCTCTACAGAGAGCATCTGGTAGAGCAGCCCCAGGATGACGACGATGTGCATCATGCCGCCGGGAACCCACATGATGACCCCGCTCAGCCGCTGGTCATCGAGGGCAGAGATGCCCCACAGCCGCGGCATGTCGCTGTAGAATTCATAGATGACCGTTTGGTTGAAAGCCAAGACGACGCCCAGGGCCATGCTGGGCGGAATGGCGGCCAAAACGAAAACGATCTTGGCCGGGCGGCTCATGCTCTTGTGCAGGCGCGGCCCCGAACCGATGACCACCCACCAGAAAAGCATGCCGGCCACGAACATGGTGATGTGCTCGATGTCGTGGACGAACTCGCTGCGCAGCGCCAGATTGTAGAGATTGGGATCGTGCCAGCCGATGATGAAGACGAACATGATGAACCAGACAAGCGCCGGGCTGGTCAGCTTGCGCAAGATCTGCCCCGCCGTCGACTCCTTGTGGAGGACGTTGTTCAGCATCCGGCCCGCCACGCGACGGCCGCGCGCCGGCAAGCCCCACAGGATGAAGGGCATCGGGTTTGGCAGCAGCAGCAGGAACGGGGCGAGCTGGATCAGCAGCAAATGCTGGATCATGTGAACGAAGAAAAGATGCTGGACGAGCACATCGATGGGCGACAGCAGCGCCAGCCCGATGACCAGCAGGCCGGAGATGTAGACCACCGGCCGCCATGCCGCGCCCAGCGAGCGCGCGCCCTTGGCCCCGCCGCTGATGCGGCGCAGCCGCACCCAGCCGATGACGAACAGCGCTCCGAGGGTGACGATGGTGATAATAACTTCGGGGCGCCAGTCCCATGAAGAGAGTGCCGCCCGAGCAATGGGGTCCATAGGATTGGATTGTAGCCGGAGTGGCTCCGAAAGGGGATCGAAAAGGGCCACGGCTTACCCAATGTTCAGCCGTGGCCCCGTCTCGCGTCGTTGTTTAGACGGCTTGCCCCATCAGGTAGAGGGCCGGGTAGACGAACACCCAGACCACGTCGACGTAGTGCCAGTAGACGGCCGTGGCCTCGACACCCCAATGGCGTTCGGGGGTATAGAAACCACGACGGCCGTTCCACCAGACGATGAGGATCAGGACGATACCGCTGAGCACGTGCAGCGCGTGGACGCCGGTCAGCGCGAAGAAGACACCGCCATAGACGCCGTCCGACGGCTTCAGATGGCCGAACAGCTCGATGCCGAACAGGTCACCGCTCAGCCCGAACACGTTCCACTCCATGATCACCACCATGATGAGGAAAAGCGTGCCCATTGCGGCCGAGATCAGTGCACTGTTCAGGAACTTGCTATGGTCGCCGTGCGCCGCCGCCACTTCACTGCGGTAGATGAAGTAGCTGCTGAGCAGCAGGATGACGGTGGCAAACAGGCCGACTTCCTGGCTCAGGGCCGGCCGCGTGTTGCCCCACAGCACGAAGCGCGTGGCCAGCAAGGCGCCGAACAAAAACGCCTCGGAGAACATGAACAGCCACAGCCCCAGCCGGTTGGAGCGGAGTTGGGTGGAATAGGGTACTTCGGGCGCGCCTTCGTGGTGCGTGTCGTGGTCCACTTCGTGGGCGGTTACAGCGCTCATCTAGTGACTCTCCTCCCGCCACAGCCGGGAAATGTGCATGAAGTTCTGGATGATCACGGCTGCCTTTACCAACGCGATGATGAATAGCAGCACCAGCGAATCCATATAGACGGCCACGAAGTACTCGACAGCAGTCAGCACGCCCAGGATAACCAGGCTGATGATGCCGAGGCGGTAGGCAGCCGCTTTCTTGTCGTTCATCTCTTGTTTCCTCTCCCCTAATTAGTCGCCTGACGGCGCAGGCACCAGCTCGCGCGTATACGTCGACCCGTCCAGACCATAATCATATGGCTCGCCAACCACCTCGAACGGTACATCATAGTTGAACTCAGGCGTCGGCGACGGGATCTGCCACTCCGGCGAACGGGAACGCCACGGGTTCAGATCGGCCACCGGCTCCGTCCGCGCGCTCGTGATGAAGTTGTAGATCATGATCAGCACTGACCAGCCGATGACCAGCGTGGCCAGCGTGATCAATACGTGAGTGGTGGTGATGCCCAGCGCGGCGTCGTAGTCGGCCACGCGGCGGCGCATGCCCAACAGACCGACGCTCATCTGGCCGATGCTCATCACCCAGAAGGAGGGGACCATGAGCCAGAAGTGGAGCTTGCCGAGTCTTTCCTTGTACATGCGGCCGGTGATCTTCGGGTACCAGTAGTAGAGCGCCCCGAAGAACGGGAAAATGTAGCCGCCGAACATCGTCGCGTGGAAGTGGCCGACGATCCAGTAGCTGTCGTGCAGGTGCAGGTTCGTCGGAACGGTGCCCAAAATCGGGCCTGTCACGCCACCGATCAGGAAGACTGAGATAGCACCCAGCACGAACAGGAGCGGTGTCGGCGCGCTCTTGGGCAGCTTGCCTTCCCAAATCGTCGCCACCCAGCTGAAGAACTTGACGCCGGTGGGCACGGCAACGAGCATCGTCGAGAACATGAACGGCATGCGCAGCGCGTCGGGCATACCGGAAGTGAACATATGGTGGGCCCAAACGGAGAAGCCGACCAGCGCGATGCCGATGCTCGACAGCGCCACCCAACGGTAGCCGAAGAGCGGCTTGCGGGCGAAGACGGGGAGCAGTTCGCTGATGACCCCCAGGCCGGGCAGGATGAAGACATAGACCACCGGGTGGCTGTAGAACCAAAAGAGGTGCTGGTAGAGCACCGGATTGCCGCCGCCCGTCGGGTCGAAGAAGTTGAGCCCCAGCGTGCGCTCAGCCACCGATAGCGTCAGCGCGACGGCGACGGATTGCGTGGCGGTCAACTGGATGAGTGACGCAGCGGCCGCGCCCCAAACGAAGATAGGCATGCGGAACAAAGTCATGCCCTTGGCCCGCATCGTCGCCGCCGTCACCAACATGTTGAGCGAACTGGCGATTGACGAGAAGCCATTGATCCAGAAACCGAGCAGGAACAGCACCACACCAAGCGGCGCGCGCAAGCTCAGCGTGGCGTAGCCGACCCAACCGGTGTCCCAACCACCGACGGCCATGCCGGCGAGGATGAGCACCACCGAGGGAATGGCCACCCAGTAGCTGAAGGCGTTGAGCCGGGGAAAAGCCATGTCCGACGCGCCGATCATCAGCGGCACGAGGTAGTTGACCATCGCACCGACGCCCAACAGGTTGCCGGCGATCATGACGATGCCATGGGCGCTGAACAAGGTGTTGAACACGTCGTTCGACAGCCATTGCATGCCGGGCTGGGCCAGTTCGATGCGGAACATGATGGCGAAGAGGCCGCCAATCAGCAGCACGAGAATGGCCGTGACGCCGTACTGGATGCCGATGACTTTGTGGTTGTAATCGACGTTGAAGTAGCGCGACCACTCCGGCTGGCCTTCCGGCGGGCCGTGGCGTAGTGGCGTCCGCTTGCCAACAATCCACTTCAGCCAATCAGTCAGCACACCGGCCGCAACGAGGAAGCCGATGACGCTAATAATCGCCCCGAAGGCCACAGCCGGCTCGTGAAGCCAGGGAGTCGGCATGCCGCGCAGCGCGCGCATTGCGACGACAAAGGCGTATCCCAACGCCCAGGCTATCGCTTGCCCAACGAGGCCCTTTACCAATGCAGAGGTTAGAAGGACTCTAAGTGTTTTGAACATCTGTCTGCTCCCTGTTATCTATCGGCGCTCACTGTAGCGTCTTGATAAACTCAATGAGATCGGCCGTGATGTCGAGGTCAACGCCCTCGGTGTCGGCGATCTCTTGCTCGCGCGCGGCGAACAGCTCTTCATAATTCTGTGGCATGATATTGGGATTGTATCCGGCCACGACTTGGGCATTCGGTTCGTGGATGGCGGTGATCAGGTATTCGTCATCGGCGACGACGACCGAGCCATCGGTCATCTCTTCTTCCATACCGTACAGACCCTGCCAGGTGGGGCCGACGCTGGCCGCGCCGTCGAGCGAGTGGCAAGCTACGCAGCCGAAGCCCTCGGCGCTGGCCCAGTAGGCGCCGCGCTCTTCGGACGTCATATCGGCAAAGGCGGGCGCGGCCGATTTCTCGTCTACCCAGGCCTGGAAGTCCGCGTCGCTGACGACGATGACATCCGCTTCCATCTGGGTGTGGTTCAGGCCGCAAATCTCGGCGCAACGCAGGCGGTAGCTGCCAGGCTCGGTGGGGGTGATGCGCAAGATGGTTTCGCGGTCGGGGACAAGGTCTTGCTTGACGCGGAACTCCGGCACCCAGAAGGAGTGGATGACGTCCTCGGCGTTCATCCGCAGCACGGCCGTGCGATTGACCGGCAGCACCAACTCGGCCGAGCCGACGTTGTCCTGCTCGGGGTAAGTGAAGCTCCAGCTCCACTGGCGGCCGACGACATCGACGACCATTTCCCCCGGCTTGGGGTCCATAATCTCATCCAGCACGACGGCGCCCCAGAAGCCGAAGCCGATGACCACCCCCAGAGGAATGATAGTCCACAGGACTTCCAACCTGGTGTTGCCATGGATGTGGGGGCCGTCCGTCTCATCACCGTCCTCACGACGGAACACCCTCACCCCATAGAGCATCATCACCATGATGAGCGCAAAGAGGAAGGCGATGACCCAGAAGTGACCGTCGAACATGTTGTCGATCGGCACCGCTTCGGCGCTACGCGCGGGGGGCAGCGCGAGAATATATTCGAACGCCCATCGCAGCCCGACCGTCGCCAGAATCACCAGGATGATAACGTAGATAAAGTGCTTAAATCGTCCCATTATTCCAACATCCTACTCAGATAGATCCAGATCCTCAACAACCAAATAGTGCCGGACGGATATCGAACCTATCCCGGCCCCAACCCAAACAGCAAACACCACAAGGTGACCACGATGTGGCGGCCGAACCCAAAAAGCAACACACAAAATCACCGGATAAACCGGCGGGGAATTAGTTGAGCAAAGCCTACCCTTTCGCGCCCGGCCCAGGCGAAAGGGATTCTACTAAGGGGCGTTCACCAACGCAACTACCCCTAGGCCCAATCCTACAACCAGGAGCCCCGTGATGACCACGGCGATGAAGTCCCATGGAATGGCGAGGCTATCGGTTCGGTTGAGCGCCGCGATCTTGTCTGAGCGCAACCAGACGGCAAGAGCGATCAGCGTGATGACCGTGGCGATCAGCACCAGCAGCGAACCGACGTTGAAGATCGAGGCGTTACGGACGATATGGCTGTCCGGAAAGATTAGACTTGCGGAGAGCAATGCGAGGAAGGCGACGAACATGATGATCGACAAGGCAGTCGTGATGACTGACCAGCGTCGCCAGGTGGATTCAGGTGCGGTGCTGACCGGGCGGGTCTCACGCATCCGGGCAACCTGATCGTTGTACTGTTTCTGCAGCGCGGCCGTGCTTTCCTGATAGTCGCGGCTGGTCGTCGTGTTGGCCACCAGACGGGAGAGGATGATGTAGAGGACGGCCAGCGTCAGCCCCGCGCCGATGACCAGCGCCGGGATGAGCAGCGCCAGACCCAGCATGATCTGCCAGCTGGCCAGGGTGATGTCGGAGCGGCCGCCAACCGGCACCGGGAACGGGATGGTGACCATCGACGTCTCGCGCGGCAAGGGGGTGGTCGCCGCCTCGCCGGTGAACATCGCCGGCAGCAGGATCGTCATGATGCCACTCCCAATGAGGACAGCAAAGATTATTCCCCAGGTAATCAATGATTGCTTGTTTCTCAAAACGCCATCTCCACTAATAACAGTTCTAGGTCCAGGAAATCAACGCCCCGGCACGCGGCATAATACTATATATGATCCCGTTTAGCGGCAACTGTTAGCCGCGATCTCGCCCCCGTTCGCGCGAAGATCCGCGCTCGCCCAGGCGGCCGAACAGCTTGCGAATGGGCGAGCCGCGCGTCTCCGGCGGGATCTCGTGCTGCAGCTCATCGCGCAGTGTGAGGAGCGTGCGGTGATAGAGCGATTTGATCGCCCCTTCGCTGCGCCCCATGACGTCGCCGATCTCTGCGTTGGAAAGGTGTTCCACGAACTTGAGCGTCAGCAGCTCCTGCCGGTCGGCCGGCAGCCGGCGCACGGCGCGCAGCAGCGCCGCCCGGTCCTCGGCCATCAGCGCCGCCGCCTCGGGCCCGTCTTCGTTCACCTGCCAACGACCCAGGTCATCGAGCGAGATAATTTTGCGCCGGCTGCGGTCCCGGTGCCAATTGGCGACGAGATTGTGGGCAATGCGATAGAGCCAAGCCGAGAACGGCACGCCACGGTCATCGTAGTTGCCCATGTGCTGCCAGGCACGCATGAACGTTTTGGCCGCCAGGTCTTCGGCGTCGGGTTCGCTGCTGGTGCGGTAATATATATATTGGTATATGCGTTGGGAGTACCGCTCGTAGAGTTGTCCGAAGGCTTCCTGATCGCGCTTGGCACGCTCGATCAGCGCCGACTCGTCTTCTATCCCTTCGACCAGATCCTTCGTCATCTCTCCCAGCGGCTTGGCACGGTGCTGTGCCGGTTCGGTTGCGGAACTCTGTGCTACAATGGAGGGCAGTATAGCAAATGCGCGGGGCAGGCGCATCCTTCAGGTAAAAACACCCCCATTTTCCCCCTTAGCGGGCTTTGACAATCGGGCGGAATCGTTCTATAATTCACATTCGCGTGACGTGGGTCGACCAACCACGCCTGCGTCTCGAACAGTAAACAACATGTCATAAGTGACGAAGCCGGCATCATGTACGGGTGCCGGTTCTTTGTGGAGGTTAAGGTGTACGCAATTGTTGAAAGTGGTGGCCGGCAATACCGCGCCGAAGAGGGCAATACCTTCTCTGTCGAAAAGTTGCCCTATGAAGTCGGTGACCAGGTGGAACTGAGCAACGTGTTGCTGATCGCGGACGGAGATTCCTTCCAGATCGGTCAGCCGACCGTGGCAGGCGCTACCGTGAAAGCGACTGTTGTCGAGCAGTATCGGGGCAAGAAGATCCTCGTCTTCAAGTACCGGGCGAAGCTCCGCTACCGCCGTCGTCGTGGTCATCGGCAGGATTATACGCGACTGCGCATCGACGAAATCGTCGCCGGGTAGCCGGTATTATTTTAGGAGAGATGTAACATGGCACACAAGAAAGGTGGCGGTTCCACCCGCAACGGCCGCGACAGCAACGCCAAGCGCCTGGGCATCAAGCGCTACGGCGGCGAAGTCGTTCGCCCCGGCACGATCATCGTCCGCCAGAAGGGCACGAAATATCGCCCGGGCAACAACGTGGGCGTCGGCAGCGATTACACGATCTACGCGATGATCGACGGCCAGGTCCAGTTTGAGAATCGTTACGGCCGCAAGGTCGTCAGCGTCTATCCGGCCCAGACCGAGAACGCCTAGGAGTAACACGGAATGGCTAAAGAGAACATTCATCCGACGTGGTACCCCGACGCCAAAGTCATCGTCGACGGCGAAGTCGTCATGACCGTCGGCTCGACGAAGCCGGAGATCTCGGTTGAGGTCTGGTCGGGCACACACCCGTTCTATACGGGGACGCAGCGCCTGATGGACACCGAGGGTCAGGTCGATCGCTTCATGCGTCGTCTGCAGAAGCGCGAAGAGATCCAGACCCAGACCGAGACGGTCAAGCAGCAGCGCAATCCGGAGAATTTCGCCATCGAAGAGATGGAACTCGGCACGCGCGTGAACAACGCGCTGACCCAGGCCGGGCTATCCACCGTCGGCGACGTGCTCAACTTGCTGAAGCAGGGCGACGACGCGGTGCTGGCTCTGCAGGGCGTCGGCCACGCAGCGCTGATCAAGATCCGGCGCTACATGCGCGACGAAGAGCTGATCGACTAAGCAGCAGGCCAACGGCCGATTTTGTACGAATATCCGATCCCGAGGATAATAGGCAGATACGTTCCCGACGTATCTGCCTTTTTTATTTAGCAGGAGAGAAGCAGGATGACGGAATCCCATGTCACCCACCCGCGCGGGCGGATCGAGCTGATATGCGGCAGCATGTTCAGCGGCAAGACGGAGGAGATGATCCGCCGGTTGCGCCGCGCGGTCATCGCCCGCCAGCAGGTGCAGGCGTTCAAGCCGGCCATTGACTCCCGCTACCACGTCGAGAAGGTGACGTCCCACAACGGTCTGCACTTCGAGGCGCAGCCCGTCGGCCGCTCGACGGAGATCCTGGCCGCCGTCGACGACGCCACCGATGTCATCGCCATTGACGAAGTCCAGTTCTTCGACAGCGACATCGTCGGCGTGTGTGAGGCGCTGGCCGAGAAGGGCAAGCGGGTCATCTGTGCCGGTCTCGATCTCGATTTTCGCGGCCTGCCGTTCGGCTCGATGCCCGAGCTGCTGGCTCGCGCCGAGGACGTCAGCAAGCTGCACGCCATATGCGTGGTATGCGGCGAGGACGCCAGCCGCACACAGCGCCTCATCGAGGGGCAGCCGGCGGCGTTCGATGATCCGGTGGTGCTCGTCGGCGCGGCCGAGGTGTACGAAGCCCGCTGCCGCAAGTGCCACCAGGTAATGCCCGCAACCACTTCGTTGGCAATGAATGGAGGGTGATAAGCCATGCGCGACATCTGGGCCGATATCGACAAAGTTCTGATCGACGAGGAAAGCCTGCAGAAACGGATCAAAGTGCTGGCGGCGCAGATCGAGGCCGACTACGCCGACCAGGATGATTTAATGCTCATCTGCGTGCTGAAGGGCGCGTTCGTCTTCCTGTCCGACATCAGCCGGGCCATGAAGCGTCCCCACAGCATCGACTTCATGGGCATCTCCAGCTACGGCTCGGGAACCAAGAGCAAGGGGGCGGTGCAGATCATCATGGATCTGAAAGCTCCCATCGAAGACCGCAACGTGCTCATCATCGAAGACATCATCGACAGCGGCAACACGCTGGACTACATGCGGCGCAGCCTCATGGCCCGCTCCCCGGCGTCGCTGCGCATCTGCTCGCTGCTGAACAAACCGGCGCGGCGGGAGATCGATGTGACCGTCGACTACATCGGCTTCGACATCCCCGACGAGTTCGTCGTGGGGTATGGGCTGGATTTCGACGAGCTGTATCGCAATCTGCCGTTCATCGCCGTGCTGAAGCCGGCCGTGTTCGCGCACTTACTGGAATAGCGGCCGCCTCGGCCGCGCCCCAACCGTGGACGGGCAAGCCTCTTCCCCCTTCCCGCCGATCGTGCAGCGGCTGCGGCCGTTGCTGCTGGCGCAGGAGCAGCCCGTCTACTTCGTCGGCGGAATGGTGCGCGACGCCCTCATGGGCCGGGCCGTCCATGACGTCGATCTCGTCGTGGCGTCCGGCGCCATTGCCCTCACCTTCCGCCTGGCCGACGCGCTCGGCCTGCCCGCCTTCGCCCTCGACGACGAACGCGACGTCGGCCGCGTCATCATCCCCGGCCAGGAGCTGACGATCGACATCGCCCGCTTTCGCGGGCCGACGCTGGAAGATGACCTCCTGGGCCGGGATTTCACGATCAACGCCATGGCCTCGCCCGTGGGGGGGCAACTGCCCAGTGACGTCATCGATCTCCACGACGGCCTGAGCGATCTGCAGGCGGGGCGGGTGCGCGCTGTCCACGAGCGCTCAATTGAAGAAGACCCTGTTCGTGCTTTGCGGGCGGCGCGTTTCACCACACAGTTCGGCTTCGCGCTGGACGAGGCCACGGCCGCCGCGGCGACGGCCGCCGCCCCGCTGCTGGCCACCCGCACCTCGGCCGAGCGCATCCGCGACGAGCTGTCTCGCCTGTTGACGAACGGCGCGCCCCATGACGGCATCGAGCTGCTGCGCCGGCTCGACCTATTGCCCGTCGTGCTGCCCGACGTGGCCGCCATGTTCAACGTGGCCCAGTCCGCCCCCCACACCGAGGACGTGTATCACCACACGTTGGCCGTGTTGCGCTATCTGACGGCCGTCGTGGGTCTGGTCATTGGGGCATTACCGGAGCAGCTTTGGGAAAAGGACGTCG
Organism: uncultured Ardenticatenaceae bacterium; assembly: GCA_964398825.1. Taxonomy (GTDB): domain Bacteria; phylum Chloroflexota; class Anaerolineae; order Promineifilales; family Promineifilaceae; genus Promineifilum. The sequence continues at coordinate 17,563 of CAYNOL010000017.1, read as the reverse complement.
CTGCGCTGCTGTCCCCTTACGGTGATGGGCTGCGAGCACACTTGGACCAAGCGACGGACGGCGGATTCCGGGGGAGCCTGCTGCTGATGTGGGCCGGGATGCTCCACGACGTGGGCAAGCCGCGAACACAGACGAAAGAGGCGGGCGGCCGCATCCGCTTCCTGGGCCACGACGCCGCCGGGGCCGATATGGCTGCCCGACTATTGACAGCCTATAGCTTCAGCAACGAGGCCGTCCGGCGGGTGCGCACAACTGTCGCGGGTCACATGCGGCCGTTGATGCTGGCCCTCGATAAACGACTGCCCTCGCGCAAGGCCACTTACCGCTACTACCGCGCGCTGCGCGAGGCGGGGCTGGATGTCGGGCTGCTGTCGCTGGCCGACCACCTGGGGACTTATGGCGGCGTGGGGGACGGCGCAGAGTGGGAGTCGCTGCGCAACGTCGTCGGCGCATTGTTCCACGCCTACTTCGCTGAGCATGAGGATGTCGTTGCCCCGCCCCGCCTGCTCGACGGGCGGGTGATTATGACCGAGCTCGGCCGTCCGCCCGGCCACGAGATCGGCCGCCTGCTCGCCATGCTGGAAGAGGCACAAGCAGTGGGCGACGTCACCACACGCGACGAGGCCATCGCTTTCATCCACCGGCATGCTGGTTAAAAATCTATTTAATTCGGATTCTCACGGATTCATACGGATAATTAAATTCTATCCGTGCCTATCCGTGTCTTCCATTGGTGCAAATTCGTGTTAAAAAGATTTCAAACCGGCCGCCGCCCTTGAAAACCGCTGTGTAGTTCGTGGTAGTACTGGATCGACGGCTCGCCATAGCGCCAGCAGAGGTAGACGTCGCGGCCGTCGCGCTCACACAAGAAGTCGAGCAGCCCCGACTCCAAACTCTTCAGCACGCAGCCGTAAGACTGGATGCGGGCCACCAACGCCTCGATCTCCCTGAACCCTTGCGTGATGCGCGACGCCGCCGGGCCGCCCACGTCGCTGCGCAGATCGCCCAGCACGTCGACGATGCCCCGGCTCTCGTGGCTGACGCGCGCCCGCAGATCGAGCAAGCGGCCGACGAGCGGCTCCAGCTCCGGCAGCACGGCGTTGGCCTCTTCGACAGTGAAATATCGTGGGTTCATCTCGCCCCTTTGCGTGAAAGAAAAAAAGGGTGGCGGCCACGCATGACCACCACCCTTCATGAATCGGTGTGTAATATTGATTAGTGGCCGTAGCCGCAACCGCCGCCGCTCTCGGCGTAGCCGCCGCTGTCCTTCGTCTTGAAGGAAGTGCCGCAACCGCAAGAAGTCACCGCGTTCGGGTTCTCGATCTTGAAGCCGCCGCCCATGATGCTGTCAACGTAGTCGATAGTCGCCTGATTGAGATACATCATGCTCGTCGGGTCAACGAAGACCTTCACGCCGTCCTTCTCGATGACGTGGTCGTAATCGCGCGCTTCGGCTTCCAGAGCCATGCCGTACTGCATGCCGGAACAACCGCCGCCGGCCACGAAAACACGCAAGCCATAGTCGGGCACGTTCTTCTGGACCAACAGGTTACGGACGGTCTCCGCGGCCGCTTCCGTCAAATAGACGGTTTCAACATCAACCAGTTCCAACTGCTGAATATCCATAATGCTGTCTTTCCTCATCCCGAAAATATAGACATGATTCTATCAGTCCGATAGACAACTGTCAATTTTTATGAAGGTTTTCGTCATAAATGCCCTTGGTGGTACCGTCGAGCAACCGGAAATAAGCAACAGGGTGAACAAAGGGCGCGACTGCTTGACGGAGAGATCGCCGTTGGCTATTCTGTCAGACAATATGCGCAGAGTTAGAGTGTTGGCAAAGCGAATTCCACCAACCGGCGGCTCGTGGCTCCGGTTGTTTTTCATATGGGTATGGCTCGTCGCGGCGGCCGCGTTATTGGCCGGCTGCGGCGGGGAAGCGGCCGAGCCGGCAGCCGCCCTGCCGACGGTCGAGACCCAAACCGCTCCGCCCAGCCCCACGGCAGCGCCGGCCTCGGCGCTGCCCACGCCGGCCCAGACGCTGACCGCGCCGTCCTCCCCCACCCCGCCGCCGACGTCGACGGTCGACCCCATCGCCGCGGCGATCATCGCCACACAGACGGCCGCGGCCAATCCGCCCACTCCGCCGATCACGGTCGAGGCGACGGCCGAGAGCATCGTCAATGAGCCGATGCCCACGCCGTGGGGCATCTACAGTTGGACGCTGAAGGTGCCTATTCTGATGTACCACTACGTCAGCGAGCCGCCGCCCAACGCCGACATCTACCGCGTCGACCTCTCCGTCTCGCCCGACTCGTTCCGACAGCAGATGAACTATCTAAAGGAAAACGGCTACACGCCGATCGACTTCTACGAGTTGTCGACGGCTATCGTGGCCCACACTGAGCTGCCGGAGAAGCCGGTGCTGCTGACATTCGACGACGGTTACCTCGACAACTACACCGAGGCGTACCCGATCCTGCAGGAGCACGGTTTCAAGGGCAACTTCTTCGTCGTCACCGAGTTCGTCGATCTCGGCCGCGAAGGGTACATGACATGGGAGATGATCGAGGAGATGGCCCGCAACGGCCAGCGCATCGAGTCCCACTCGCGCACTCACCCCGATCTGAGCACCAAATCGCGCGACAGCCTCATCTGGGAGATCCTCGGCTCGCAGGAGACGCTGGCCGCCCACATCGGCTATCGGCCGCGTTACTTCTGCTACCCCGGCGGCACCTACAACGCCGAGACGATCCAGGTGTTGCAGGAACTCGACTTCTGGGGCGCGGTGACGACGGCCAACGGCAGCTGGCACGGCTTCGACGACCGCTTCGAGTGGCGGCGCGTGCGCATCCGCAACTCGACGTCGATGCAGGAGTTCGCCCGCCTCGTCGATCTGGAAGGGACAATACGCGGCAAACCACCCGGCTCATAACGGAAGGAAAGTAATGGACAAGGTCATCATCAAGGATTTGCTGATTCGCGGCATCATCGGGATCAACCCCGACGAGCGGGTCAAGAAGCAGGATATCCTGGTCAATATCGTCATCTATACCGACGTTCGGCGCGCAGCCGACAGCGACGACATCGCCGACGCGACCAACTACAAGGACATCAGCAAGCAGGTCATCGACTTCGTCGAGGCGTCGTCGTTCTTCCTGGTGGAGAAGCTGGTGACGGAGATCGCGCGCCTCATCCTGCAGGATTACCCCGTCAACCGGGTGCAGGTGCGCGTCGAGAAGCCGGGGGCGCTGCGATTCGCCCGCTCCGTGGGTATCGAGATCGAGCGCACGCGCGAAGATTTCGGCCTGTAGGCGCTGTCGATGCCTGAACTGCACCGCGTGGTCATCAGCCTGGGCTCCAATATCGACAAGGAGCGCATGCTGCCCGAGGCCGTCCGGCTGCTGGGCGAGTCGGCGCAGCTGGTCGATGCTTCCCATGTTTACGAGTCAGCGGCCGTCGGCACAGAAGCCCAGCCCAGCTACTTCAACGCCGCCGTCACTCTGCTGACCGGCCGGACGGCGGCCGAGCTGAAGGACACGCTGCTGGCCGGGATCGAGCAGCAGTTGGGGCGACGGCGCACGGCCGACAAGTTCGCCCCGCGCACCATCGACCTCGACATCGCCCTGTACAATGATTGGGTGTTCGACTATGTACCCGCCGACGGCCGCGCGCGCCACATTCCCGACCCCGACCTGCTGCGCTACCCCCATGTGGCCGTGCCGGTGGCCGAGCTGCTGCCCGACACGCCCCACCCCGAGACGGGCGAGCCGCTGGCCCAAATCTCCGCTCGCCTCGTGGCCGCCAACCGGGTGGGGAGCGAAGACCTGCGGCCGCGCGCCGACTTTGACCTGCGCGAATACCTGACCGACGAACGAATCAATCGCTGAGCGGGAGCTCCACCGCGTCGCCGGCCGGGTTCGCCGCCTCATCCAGCACGGGGACGGCCGCCAGCGACGGGAAGCGGTACATGCCCACGCGCATCGTCAGCGGCCCATCGGGCAAACCGTCTACCGGCAACAGGAAGCGGCTAATGACTACGTCCCCCGCCCGCCATTGCTCGCTGCCGAATGCCGCGCCGTCGGCCTGGGCCACGCGGTTGCCGCCGCCGTCCAGCAAGTGGTTGAACAGGTGGTAGTCGGCCGCGTCGGGCTGGTCGGCCGGCCGCCAGAAGACATCCCACACCACGCCGCCGTCGATGGGCCGGAGCGGGTTGAAACCATAGAAGCGCGCGAAGTTGGCCAGCAACGGCTCCGGCTCCAGGGAAACGCCCGGCGCGGGCTGGGCGGCGGGCGGCAGCGCCAATGTTGCGTAGGCCAGCGCCGTGCCGGGGACGGGGAACGTCTCCGGCTCGCCCCCCGCGGCCAGATAGAGCGGCCGGGTGGAAGACGGACCGTCGTCGGCGTCGAGGCCCAGCAGCACGACGGCCGGCGCGGCGGGAAAGACGGCTTCGCGGTTCAGATTGACGTAGCGCAGCGGCTCGCCATGGAGCAGCGCGCGGAACTCAGCCGGGAAATCCTCCTGCTCGGGATTGGCGCCGTCGCCGGCCACGAGGATCTCGGCCGCGCCCGTCTCCCGGGCCAACGCCCGGGCGCGGTCGGCAGCCGGCAGCTTCACCGCCAGCGGCGCGCCGAAGCCCCCGGCCAGCGGGTTGGCGGCGATGGCCGTCATCATGCCTCCCCACCCGGCCAACTGCGCCACCGCCAACAGCAGCAGCGCGCCCCAGGCAACCCGCCGCGCCGCGGGCCGCAACGCCTCGCTCCCTCTGTCGAAGGCCATGCCGGCCAGCAAGCAGGCGGCCGGCAGCGAGGCGATGAAGTAGTGGATGTAGACCGGCGTCCGGTGCCAGGCGAAGAAGATCACCGGCGACAGCAACCAAACCAGGCCGATGAACGCCACGCGCGACGCAGGCTCATCCCACCGCCGCGCGACGAGCCACCCCGCCACCCCCACCCCGGCCAGCGCTACAGCCAGCGCCGCCGCCTGGACAAGCCACTCGCCCGGCAGTCCGGCGAACGCATCCCCGGCCAGCCCGCGATACCCTTGCCCGGAAACGATTTCGAGCGTCGCCCGAAGAGAGTCGGGCGATAGCTGTGCCGATGACTGCCCGGTGGAGAAGGGCAAGCCCCCCTCGGCCCGCCAGCGGCCCCACAAGTACCAGAGGAACGGCGCGGCCGTCAGCGCCGCCAGCAGGCCCCCGACGATCAGATAGCGCCAATCGACGCGCCGCCGGAAGACGATGAGGTAGATGAGCGTCGCCGGGACGAGGCCGAGCGCCGCCGGATGAATCTGCGCGGCCACCGCCAGACAGACGAAGTGGAGAATGAGATACGGCCGCCGCCCATCCACATAGGCCAGCGCCGCGCCGATGGCCCAGCCGACGACGAACGCCGGCAACAGGTTCTGCGCCCAAATCTTGCGCGAGAAGAGGATGGCCCACGGGCTGGCGGCCAGCAGCAGCGCCGCCGCCACGGCCGCTCGCGCCCCCCAATAGCGGCGGGCCAGCCAGTAGGTCAGCCCAACGGCGACGACACTCAGCAAGCCGGTGAACAAGGTCGCCGCGTAAGGGTGCTGCCGAATGAAGAGGGGGATCGAATAGAGCCAAACGCTCATCGGCGCGTTGGGAAAGCCGACCGAGCTGCTGATGCCGCGCCAGGCGAAGTGACCGTCGCTCATCGTCAGCGCGGCCGTCAGCAGGCGCCCTTCGTCGGCCTTGAACTCCGTCAGCCCCGGCCAGCCCATGCGCACCACGGCCGCGACGAGCAGGATCACACCCAACGCCAACGCCTCGCGGCGGCTCATCCCCCGGCCGGCGTCCATATCACTCCCCGCTCCAGTCGAAATCGAGCGTCAGGCTCACCGGGCAGTGGTCGGAGCCCAGGACGTCGGGATGAATCTCGGCGTCGATGACCCGAGGCCACAGGTCGGGGGTGACGAAGAAGTAGTCCAGCCGCCAGCCGACGTTGTTGGCCCGGGAGAAAGTGACCTGCGACCACCAGGTGTAGGCTCCTTCCTTGTCAGGGTAGAGAGTGCGAAATGTGTCGAGATAGCCCAGCTCGACAACCTGATCGAGCCACGCCCGCTCAACGGGCAGGAAGCCGGTGGTGTTCTGGTTTTGGCGCGGCCGGGCGAGGTCGATCGGCCGGTGCGCGGTGTTGATGTCACCGCAAAAAACGACGGACCGCCCTTGCGCCCGCAGCCCTTCGATGAAGGCCAAAAAGTCGGCCTTGTAGCTCATTTTGAAAGGCAGGCGAGCGTGATCGCGGCTGCCGTTGGGGAAGTAGGCGGAGATGAAGACGAAGTCGCCGTAGTCGGCCACGATGGTGCGCCCTTCGCGGTCGTATTCGTCGATGCCGAATCCCTCGCGCATGGTGAGGGGCGGCCGACGGCTGTACAGGGCGACACCGCTGTAGCCCCGCCGCTCGGCCGCCGCCCAGTAAGCATGATAACCACGCGCGTTGAGCAAGGCGTTATCGAGTTGGTCAGGGTGGCACTTGGTCTCTTGCAGGCCGAGGATGTCGGGCTGCGTTCGTTCCAGCCAATCGAGGAAAATGCCCTTGCGGTGAACGGCGCGCAGGCCGTTGACGTTCCAGCTAAACAACTTGATCATTGGTAATCAGCAGAAGAAACCACACATTAATCGGATTAAGAGGAAGATGTATTATCCGCAGATTGGGCAGATTGGGCAGATTTCCTGGAAGAAGAGATTGGGGGTGGAGATTATGAGACTGGCGGACTGGGAGAGTGTGAGACTGCGCGATCCCGCACTCTCTTATCTCTCGGTCTCTCAATCTCCCACTCTCCTCTTCAAAATCTGCGCAATCTGTGGTTCCTCACTTCGTCCCCGTTGAACGCAAGCGCTTGGCGGGCTACAATCGCTTTGATGTCTACCAACGCCGACAAGCTGATCAACCTCTACGATCTGAGCCGCGCCGCTATAGGTGAGCTGCTGGCCGGGTGGGGGTTCAGCGACTACTATACCGGGCAGTTGTGGGCCGGGCTGTACCGCGACCTGGCCGAGGGGCCGGAGAACATCCCGACGCTGCGCCCCGAGCTCGTCGAGCGGCTAACGGCCGAGACGACCACCGGCACGCTTCGACCCCTCAGCCACATCGACAGCGCCGACGGCCACACGCGCAAATATTTGCTCGGGCTGGCCGACGGGCAAGCGATCGAGACGGTGCTGATGTATTTCCGCGGCCGGGCGACGGCCTGCGTCAGTACCCAGGTGGGCTGCGCCATGGGCTGCGTCTTCTGCGCCACGGGGCAGATGGGCTTCCGCCGTCACCTCACGCCGGGCGAGATCGTCGCCCAAGTCGTCCACGTGGCCTGGGTGCTGCGCGAGCGGGGCGAATCGCTGCGAAACATCGTCCTCATGGGCATGGGCGAGCCGCTGCACAACTACGACGCGTCGATGTCGGCTATGGACACAGTCATGGATCATCGCGGACTGGCGATCGCCCCGCGCTTCATCACCGTCAGCACCGTCGGCGTCGTGCCCGGCATCCGCCGGATGACGGCCGAGCGGCGGCCGATGCGCCTGGCCGTCAGCCTGCATGGGGCCACAGACGCCGAGCGCGCCCGGCTCGTGCCGCCCGCCCGCCGCTGGCCGTTGGCTGAGTTAATCGACGCTTGCCGCGATTACAGCGAGACGCTCGGCCGCCGCATCTTTTTCGAGTGGGCGCTCATCGAGGGGGAAAACGATGGGCCGGAGCAAGCCCACGCGCTGGGGCGGCTACTGGCCGGGTTGGACACCCACGTCAACCTCATTCCGCTCAACCCGACGACGGGCTTCGACGGCCGCCCGGCCAATCTGCCCGCCATCAAGGGATTTCAGGCCATCCTGGCCGAGTACGGTCTGCCCAGCACGGTGCGCCAGCGGCGCGGCATCGACGTGGCCGCCGGCTGCGGCCAATTGGCGACGCTGTCGGCCGCGTCCTAGCGGTCTTCCTCAGCCCGCTGTTTCCAGTCCGCGTCCGGGGTCGTGTAGATCAGCGGCAGGCTGACCAACGTCACGGCGAACTTCACGACCAGATTGAACAGGAAGATCTGCCAGACGACGTCCCACGGCAAGCTGAGGGGGCTGTTCTCCAGGCCCGGCAGCGGCGCGAAGGCCAGCAAGGCGAAGATGAGGTTGTCGATGGGGATGCTGACGCTGTTGCTGCTCAGCACTCGCGCCCATTGGTAGCGCGTCGTCACCTTCGTGACGAACCAATGGTAGATCTCCGTGTCGATCAGCTCGCTGACGATCTCGGCTATGATCGACGCCACGACGATGCGCCACACCGGGCCCAGAACGGCGCTGAACGACTCCCCTAACCCCCAATCGGGATCGCTGGGCACACCGGCAGCCCACGCCAGATAGCCGGCCATGATGAGGTTGATGACGGCGGCCATGATGATGAGGGTCTGCGCGTTGCGCTTGCCCAGCACCTTGTGGACAACGTCGCGCAGGGTGAAGGTGATCGGGTAGACGAAGGTGCCCATGTCGACGGCCAGCCCGACGACAACGCCGATCTTCAGGCTGGCGATGTCGGACAGCATCTGTGCCCCCGCGTAGGATGCGACGGCGATGATGCCGACGCGGCTAAACGTAACGGCCGCCGCCCTGGGGGCGACGGCCGTGGAATCCAGTTCGCTCATTGGTTGTCTCCTTGTTTTGTTGAGGCGGGTGCATCGACCGCCGCAGTTTTTATTGAGCCGGGTAGTCTGCCACCGGCGCGGGGCAGTATATCACGAATGGGGCGAGGTTATCCAGTCGAGCGGGATCAGGCGGGCGGCGCGTCGTGCCACGAGTGGATGCACAGCAACGTGCCTGCTTCCAGCCGGACAGTGGCGCGGGAGGCCGTCATCTCGTTGCTGATGCCGCGGGCCGGGCCGAAGACGAGCGCCTGGCCGGTCAGCGGCCAGAGCAGCCCCGTCGTCTCGGCCACGCGCACCGAACCGCCCAGCGGGATGAGCGAGACGAGATCGCCGGGTTGGCCGTCGATAACGCTCTCCCCGGTGATGAGCCATGCCGCGTGGAACTGATCGAGGAAGTAGATCGCGCTGTCGCGCAGCTCGGGGTGGGCGGGCAGCATGACGTTGGCCAGCGTGTGGTCAAGGCGGCCTCCAAAGCCGCCTATAACAAGCAGCTTCGCGCCCGGGTAGCGCCGCGCGGCCAACAGCAACGCCAGTTCCAGGTCCGTCTCATCCTTGGCCGCGGGGTGGCGGATGATCTCGGTGTTCCATTCGGGCATCGATTCGGCCGTGCCGCCTGGCAGTGAATCGAGATCGCCGATCAGCACGTCGGGCAGGTGGCCGAGGGGTAACAGGTGTCGCACGCCCCCGTCGGCGGCGATGACGGCCCGCGCCCCGGCCAGGTAGGGCTCGATCCACGCTGGATCATCCACCTCGCCGTTGGCGAAAATCAGAACGGAGCCCACTTCCAGATACATGGTTATTTCCCTTTGTGACTGCGCCGTGTTCTTGAGCCGACGATGGTATCTCCCCTGTATCTGAAAGGCCAGAGAAGAAGGAGAGTGTTGTTTGACCTGATTCAGGTTTAGTGACTAAACTCCTGTCGACCAGACCTGACAGGTGGGCGCACAAAAGGTCGGCATGGACGAAGTGCGTTGATGCGCCTACCTGTCAGGCCTAAGCGGGCGCCGAGTTAAATATTATGGAAGACCCCATTCAACCGATAATCGAAGACAGCAAAGATTCTGCCCCCCGCGCCGGCGACGGCCGCCAAATTGGACGCGACCTGTTGGACAGCTTGTCGATCTTCGGCATCCATCTGCGTAACGCCGTCAAGCGGGCGCGCAAGGCACGGGTAGATTACGTGGTGCTGCCCGTCGGTGGGCCGCTGCCGGAGCGCGCCGCGCCCAAACGCGGCTTCCTGGAGCGACGTCTCCCCCTGCCGCCGGAGCCGCTCAGCCTGGAGACGCTCAACGAGCAACTGCGCGACGTGGCCGACGCCGACAACGTTCGCGGCGTGGTGCTCGTCTTCCGCCGCCTGTCGGCCGCACCCGCCACGTTGCAGAACTTCCGCGCCGCCATTGCGCGGCTGCGGGCCGCCGGCAAAGAGGTGATCGTCTACACGCCTTACGTCGACCTGGCCCACTACTACGCGGCCACGGCCGCCGACCGCATCATCATCCCGCCCGGCAGCCAATTCGAGGTGCTGGGCCTCTTCAGCGAGCTCACCTTCCTGAAAGACGCGCTGGCGCGGGTGGGTGTGCAGGCCGAGGTGATGCAGATATCCCCCTACAAGACGGCCATGGATCGCTTCAGCCGGGACGACATCTCGCCCGAGCATCGGGAGCAGGTCAACCGGCTGCTGGATGATCTGTACGACATGCTGGTGACTGACATGGCTGCCGGCCGGGGGCTGGACGAGGCGGCGCTGCGGCGGCTCATCGACGCGGGGCCGCTGACGGCCGAGGCAGCGCGTGACGCCGGTCTGGTCGACGGCGTGGCCTACGACGACGAGCTCGCGCTGTGGCTGGAGAAGCAGGCCCGGCCCGAGGCCGCCGGCGAGCTGGACGAAAAGAAGCGCAAGGTAATGCTGAAGGAGTGGGCCCAGGCCCGGCGGCTAATGTTGGAGAAACCCCGGCGGCGCGGGCGGCGCTTCGTCGGCGTCGTCTCGCTGGAAGGGCTGATCGCCATGGGGGCCAGCCGGCGGCCGCCGATCGAACTGCCCATTCCGCTCATCGGCGATACTGTGGCCGGGGAGCAGACGCTGGTCAACCAGCTTCGCCGGGCGAGCAAGCAACGCCGCATGGCCGCGCTGGTCTTCCACGTCGACTCCGGCGGCGGCTCGGCGCTGGCCTCAGACCTCATCGGCCGCGAGGTGGAACGGCTGGTCGGCCGCATCCCCGTCGTTGTCTACATGGGCAATGTCGCCGGTTCGGGCGGCTACTATGTTTCGGCCCCGGCCCGCCACATCATCAGCCAGCGGGCGACGATGACAGGCTCCATCGGCGTCGTTACGGCCCGTCTCAACGCCGAGGCGCTGTATGACCGGCTGGCCATCAACCGCGTCACCTTCGAGCGGGGGGAGCACGCCGGGCTCTACCGCGATTCACGCCCGCTGACGCCGGAAGAGAAAGCGATCCATTGGCGCACGATCAGCCATATCTACGAGCAGTTTAAAGAGGTCGTGTCGCGCGGGCGGGGGCTGCCGGTAGAGCGCGTCGACGAGATAGGCGGCGGCCGCGTCTATACCGGACGACAGGCGCAGACGATCGGTTTGGTGGACGCCCACGGTGACTTTCTGGACGCAATCAAAAAGGCGGCCGAGTTGGCCGCCCTTCCGTTCGATGATATTCACGCCATCCCGGTCAGAAATCTGCCCGCCACGAGTTCACGATACACATTGCCCGACCCCGGGAAGGGCGCTTCGCTGGAAGCGCTCGGCCGTCTGCTTGGCGGCGAGGCGCTGCGGCAACTCTGTGCCGAACCGTTGTTGCTCCTACCATACCAGCTTCGACTCTGGTGAGAAGTCGGCGGCCACATCGGGACATGCCCGCTGCCGCTCGGCCGCCGGCTCTTCGAGGAACAGCGTGACCTCAGAGTAGCTGCCCTGCGGCACCCGCTCCATGCGGAAGCCGAGCTTGCGGAACATGGCCCACACACCGGCGTTGCTGTTTTGCACGGTGCCGGTCAGCTCAGTGATGCCGTGCTCGGCCGCGCACCGGGCGAGCAGATTCAGCAAGCCGGTGCCGATGCCCATACGCTGCATGTCGTCCCGCACCGACACACCGATCTCGGCCCGATTGGGAGCAGTCGCCAGATAACGCGCCGCAGCCACAACCACGTCATCGCGCTCGGGCAGATCGGCGCAAGCTACGATCCCGTAAGAGCGGCCTTGTGTCTCGCCGGCGATCTTCTCCGCTTCCTGCCAGATGCGCTCCATGCCGACGTGGTCGACGGACTGCAAAAAACGGTTGTACCGGCTGTCCGGCCCCATGTGCTCGAACAGATCGATCAGGTGGGGGGCGTCGTCGGGCTTCATCGCCCGCACCTTAACCACCAGTCCGGTCGTGGTTATAAATGAATTAAAATAACTGTAAGGCATAACGCTCCTCTATGACGCATTGCGTCATATTTAGGATAACATATGCGACGGCCGATAGCAATACGGAAAAACCCGTAGCCGCTAAAGTTTCACCAATGCTTAAACTAAAATAATCAGCTTGGCCCATGGGTTACTTCCGTCGGCAAATGATCTAAAATGCAATTGCAACCTTTATGACCGAGGGGCGTATTGTAGATAGCAAACAAGCTGATCTTATTTACGTGTCGGACGTAAAACACCCTTCCCGACAGAAACAATCAGCATCGGCACAGGTTTTTGGCGAGACAAGGAACAGAACATGAGCAAAAACGACAACGAATCTTTACGTACATCTCTGGCAGAACTGCCATTCATCAGTCCCGCCCAGGTGGAACAGTGGATTGACCTGCAAGGCACCATCGATCGCACCCGTGATTATCTGATTCGGGCCGTCCCCCAGGCCCAGCACAGCATCGACGAAGCCCAAAAGATTTTGGCCCAACGCACCTATACGCTTGTCTTCTTCGGCGGCACCGGCGTGGGCAAGAGCACGCTGATCAACGCGCTGCTCGGTCGTAACCTGCTGCCCACCGGCGCGGTGACGGCCGTGACGGGCACCATCGTCTACATCGAGCAAGCCGACGAGGGCGAGGCTGAATCGCTCGTGCTCACCTATTGGAGCAAGGACGAGTTCGCCGAGCGCGTGCGCCGTTTGTGCCAGTTGGCCGAGATCGAATCCTTCGACATCACCAACAGCGCTGAGCGCGAGCAGGCGCGCAAGGACATCGAGGCGCTGGAAGAGTCGCGCAAGGAGCAGGCCAAGACGGAGCGGGACGAATATCTCGACATCATCCTGGACTGCATCGACTCCTATGAGAACAACAAGGATCTATACAAGAACGGCCCCCCGGCCCCGCTCAGCCTGGCGCTCGAAAACGAAGAGTCGTTGAAGCACCTGCGCGAGGACGGCTTCAAGGGCAGCCAGCAGCGGCAGATTCGCCTCATCAAGTCGGCCACCTTCCGCATTCACCCCAAACCCGGCGTGCCCAACCTGCTGATGAACGGCTATCTGCGCATCGTCGACGTGCCCGGCCTGGGCGCGGGTATGCGCCTGCACGAGGCGATCACCCTCGAGGAGATGAAGCGCGAAGACGCGATGATCGTCCTTGTCACCGATGCCGGACGGCAGCGCGTGGACGAGATGAAGTCGCTGTCGGCCGTGAACTGGATCAAGGAAAACCGCCTCTTCGGCCTCAGCGGCGGCGATCTGGACGAGGCGGCGTCGAAGATCTTCCTGGCCGTCAACGGCGCCAACGTGCGCCAGGCGTTCGACCGCCTCAACTCCGGCCTACCCGAGGCGGAATTGGAAGTGAAAGACGTGACCCGCTACATCGCCCCCAACTACTGGGAGCGGTACAGCAGCCGGGGGCACAACCGCCCCTACTTCCTGGTCATGGCCCCGCCCGCCCTCTATGTGCAGGATCCTGAAAACGCGCCGGGCGAATTCGCCAGCGAGACGGAACGCATCTTGAAGGTGTTCAAAGACCAATTGGGTACCGTATCGACCAAGGACCCGCTGGAGCCGGAGACGAAGGAAGCGCTGCTGAAGCTGAGTGAGGTGCCGCTGCTGCGCGAGAGCCTCATCCACTTCATCCAGCACGAGCGCGTCCGCAGCCAGTTGCGCGAGGCGGCCACCCGCACCCGCAACGCCCTGCAAGCCCTGCGTTTCTACTACGAGAAGCAGTTGGCGGCGCGCGGCGTCCAGCCCCCCTTCTCCACCAGCTGGGAGCAGCTGCAGGAGCGCCGCTACGAGAACGTCCTCAACCGCCAGCAGAAGGAGCTGCCGCGGGCGTTCCACAACGCCCTGCTGGAGCTGAGCAGCCGCACCAACAGCGACGAGCGCTTCCGCCAGATGCTGCGGCCGACGCTCAACGGCATTAAGGGCATGGTGCAGGACGCCGTCCAGCGCGAAGTCGAGATGCTGCTGGAGAATTACGGCACCGAGTATTGGGACGGCCGCGACGTCACCTACGACAACCTGATCTGGGGCACCAGCGGCATCGAAGTGCCCATCAAGCGCATTCTGTTCCAGGTGGAGTTGGTCATGCAGGACGCCGTCTCCAAGTTCATGCCCGAAGCGGCCGACATCGTCGCCGCCGAGCTGGACCGGACGCTGGAGGCCCACGAGGTTTACTCCCGTCTGGAGCGCGCCGGCTACGACCAGGAGTACACCTATGTCATCCCCGGCGAAGTTGAGAACGCCGTGCCGCTGCACGAGGCGTACAAGACGCTCATCAGCCGCATCGGCCGCAACTTCCGCTACACCTGCCAGCAGGCGACGATGTACGAGCTGATGCGCGAGGATCGCTCCGTCCACTCCCGACTCTACGCGGGGGAGAAGGAGCTGGCCCTGCCGACCAACGAGCGCCTGCTCGACGTGGCCCTCTACGGACACGAGCGCGTAGCCCGCGAAATCGCCGCGTCGATGCCCCAGTTCGCGGCCGACGGCGCGACGAACGAGGCCCCGCCACAGCCCGCCGAGGAGACGTTCGAGATCAACATCCTCGACGCGCCCGCCGGCGAAGCGATGCCCGACATCGACATCAGCTTCCTGGGCGAGGGCAAGACGGCGGCCCCGGCGGCCGAGCTGGAGACGAGCTACGCCGACCTGCTCGACAACGTCGCCGTCAAGGTCAATCGCATCTTCGCCTCGATCATCGACGACCTGTTCAGCGACGATGACCTGCTGCCCCGCCTGCGCCGCCTCTTCTGGCTCGAGGCCGTGAAGACGGAGCGGGACTTCAACAACCTGTTGGTCAAGCCGATGCTGCGCCAGCACGACCGCAATCTCCACAAGCCGGAGCTGCGCAAGGCGCTGGAAGTGGACATGGAGTCCGTCTCCGACCTGGAAGAGCTGATGCGCGTTTGGGACGGCCTTCATCATCTGGAGACCGGTCTGGCTATTTAAACTAGCCAGTCGCGGTCGCAAAGGACGGCGGATCGCAGGCCCTCGACCGGGCTTGCGGTCTGCCGTTCGGTAAGGAGTTAGCGATGCACGAAACCGCTCAGAAGCAAATCCAGGCTTTTCCCGGCAAGGCGCAACTGGCCGTCTTCGCCGGTCGCCTTCTCGAGTGGCTAAACCATGATTTGAATCCCGACGGCGAGCCGATGACCGAATCGCGCGCTCGCGCGCTGCTGCTGGCGGCCAACGTGCTGGACGAGCCGACCCGCCACAGCTTCGCCCAGGCGATGGAAAACGAGCAAGGGATGCGGATCGCCCTCTATAACCTGCTGCGCGAGAGCGGGCTGGCGGACAACGAGGAAGTGGCCGCGCTGGCCGCCACCTCGGCCGCGCAGTCGGCGGCCGAAGGGGGCGCGCCGTCGTGGCTGGCGCTGGCCGTGGCCGCCAACGCCTGGCGCAGCGACTTCCTGCTCAACCGCCTCGACCCCGCCTCGCCGCCGGAGCCGTACAGCCCGGCGGGGCAGATGCTGAAGCGGGCGGCCTTTTTCGTTCGCCAGGAAGTGCAGCGCAGCGCCACCGACCGCGACAAGCTCGGCCGCAAGCTGGCCCACGCCGTCGGCGGCGCGCCGACGCTGAACAGCCTGCAATCGGACGCGCCTATCGCCCCCATCCCGCCCTACTTCCGGACACCCGTCCCGGAGCGGTACCCTGAGTACAATCCTGAGATCGAGGTGTCGCCCGATGAGCTGGGCCAGGGCAGCGCGTCGAGCGGCGTGCTCAGCATCACCGACGAAGATTTGTCGTCGCCGTCCGGCCCGTCCGCGCCGTCGGTCCAGCCGCCGCTGCGGATCGACGTGCCGTCTACTGAGGAACCGGCGCGGCCGGCATACCAACCGCCCGCGCCGCCGCGCGTCGTCATGCCCAACCCGACCACCACGGCCAACTTGCCGTCGCGGGGTCGGCCGGCAGCGCGCAACCGCCGGGGGCTGCGTTCAACCAAGCTGCAGGTCGTCGTGCAGGAGCGGCCCGACGGCCCCGGCCTCTACGGGCTGCAGGTGCGCGTCAGCTCGCGCGGCATCCGCCGCTATGTGGCCGGCACGACGAACAAAGAGGGAGAATTCATCTGCGAGCTGCCCGTACAGATCGACGCGGGGCTAACCTACGACGTCGACGTCACCTGGCCGCGCGATTTCGGCGGCGAGGTGGAGCGCAAATCGATCACGCTCAACGCCGACCGGACGCACTTCACGCTGCCGTTCTACCATAAGCTGAAGAGCTGACCGCCAGAGTGATGAGCGACGCCGAACCGCTGCGGGTGACCGCCGAAGATATCGAGTCGCAGGGCGAGTGCGTCACCGCGCCGCCGGTGCTGACGCTGCGGGCCGACGAACTGCCCGACGTTGCGCCGCTGCCGCCCCGCTCGGGCCACACGATCCAGGTGACGGCGGCCGACATCGCCGCCTTCGAACCGGCCGGCGAGGAAGTCATCGCCGCGCTGGAGCAGATCGTCTTCAACCTCGTCAACGAGGCGCGCGGCGAGCACATCCCACGCTGGATGGGGCGCGGGCCGCTGCAATGGCACCCGCAACTGGCCCACGCGGCCCGTCTGCACGCCACCGACATGCTCGAACGGCGCTACGTGGCCCACGCCACGCCCGAGGGATTAACCGTGGCCCAGCGACTCGACCGCAGCCGCATCAGCTATCTGGCTTGCGGCGAGAATATCGGCGTCATCTACGGCCCAGCCAGCCACGGCCAGCGCGGCGTCTACGAGGTGCACCGGGCGTTCATGAACCAGCCCCGGCGACTGACTAACCACCGGGGCAACATCCTGAACCCGGTATGGACCCACGTCGGCATCGGTGTGGCCTACGCGCCCGAGGGACAGATTATCGTAACAGAGAACTTCATCGCCACGCTGACCAAACCGGTCTAGGCGTGGGCGAATTGAGGGAGATATGACGGATACGGACATCATTGTTATCACCGACCCCGATAGCGACCGCTACCACACCTTCGGCTACATCAGCTGGTGGAAGCAGGAAGTCGTCCGCGACGCGACGGTGCTCGTCGTCGGGGCCGGCGCGCTCGGCAACGAGGTCATCAAGAATTTGGCCCTGATGGGCATCGGCAACATCCTCATCGCCGATTTCGACACGATTGAGGACAGCAATCTGAGCCGCTCGGTGCTGTTCCGGGCGGACGACCGCGGCCGCCGCAAAGTCGACGCCGCGGCCGAGGCGGCCAAAGAGATCAATCCTGATGTGAAGGTCAAGGCGTGGCACGGTGACATCAACTTCGAGATGGGGTTGGGCGTCTTCCGCCACGTTGACGCTGTCGTCGGCTGCCTCGACAACCGCGAGGCCCGCCTGTCGATCAACCGCTTCAGCTGGGCCGTCGACCGGCCGTGGGTCGACGGGGCCATTCAGGAGCTCATGGGCATCGTGCGCGTCTTCCGCCCCGGCGAGGGCGCGTGCTACGAGTGCACGCTGACCGACCTGGATTACCAGATGATCAACCTGCGTTCCTGTCCTGATATATCAGTCCACCATTTCATA
>CAYNOL010000016.1:3288-32988 GCA_964398825.1 uncultured Ardenticatenaceae bacterium | reverse complement strand
TCGATGCCCGACGTCGTGGAGATGTTGGTGGCGATGGCGCCGGGGAAGACCACCGTCACCCGGACGTTGGTGTCGATGAGCTCTGCGTAAAGCCCTTCGGTCATCAGCTTGACCCCCGCCTTCGACGCGCCGTAGAGCGATTGCCCAGGCACGGGGAAGAAGCCTCCCATGCTGGAGACATTGACGACGTGGGCCGACGGCCGCTTGAGCAGGTGGGGCAGGAATGCCTTGGTCATGTAGATGACGCCGTAGAGATTGACGTTCAGCACGCGCTCAATGGAGGCATACTCCAGGTCATTCAGGCGCACGAACGGCTGAATGATGCCGGCGTTATTGATGATGCCGTCGACGGCACCGTGGGCGGCGATGACCTCGTCCGGCAGCGCCTCTACCCGCTCGCGGTCGGCCACGTTGACCACGTGCAGGCTGACTCTGTCCTGCTCGCTGCCGGCCAGCGCGGCCGTCTCGTTCAATGTCGTCTCGTCGATGTCGGCCGCGGCGACGCGTGCTCCCTCGCGGATGAGCGCCAGCGCCAACGCGCGGCCGATGCCGCTTCCCGCGCCGGTCACGACGATGACTTTTCCGTTTACTTTCATACTTTATCTTTCTCCTGGAAATACTCTCGCTTGCTCGCGCGGTATTGTACCCGTTAAGTGGCGCTCTCCTTCAGATTGCCGAACCCTTCGCCGTATACCTCCTGCGCTTGGCCGATGATGACGAAGGCGGCCGGGTCCACCTCGTGGACGATCGCCTTCAGCACCACGGTCTCGGCCCGGCTGACGGCGCACAGCAGCACGTGGCGTTCCGCGCCGGTGTACATGCCACGCCCCGTCCAGTCAGTCACGCCCCGCTCCAGGTCAGCAAGAATGCGATCAGCGACGGCTTGGGGCTGGGTGGTGATGATCGTCGCCACGCGCATGACGTTCGAGCCGTTGAGCGTCACCTCGACCAGCACCCCGCCGACATAAAGGGCGATGACGGCATACAGCGCCCGCTCCCAGCCGAATGCCAATCCCGCCAGGAACACCACCAGCCCGTCGGTATAGAGGTACGCCTGGGAGAGTGGCACGCCGAACTTCTTTTCCAGGATGCGGGCCAGGATGTCGGTGCCGCCGCTGGTGGAGCGGGCGCGAAAGAGCAGCCCCACGGCTACGCCGGCTGTGACGCCGCCGTATAGGGCATTGAGCGCCAGGTCCTCAGTCAGCGTCACGTCCGGCCAGAGCCATTGCAGGCCGTCTAGCGCGGCCGAGAAGACGAACGAGGCAAACACCGTCCGCGCCAGGAAGCGGTGACCGCCCAGATAGACCCAGCCGAGGATGAAGAGCGGGATGTTGAGGATGAACGACAGCGTGCCGATCGGCCAGCCGGTGAAATTGTTGATGATTTGCGCCGTGCCGCTCAACCCTCCGGCGACGAGCAGGTGCGGGATGAAAAACAGGTGCATGCTGACCGCCAGCATGGCGCTGCCGACCACCATGACGGCGTAGTCGCGCGCGATTCGCCCCAGACTCTCCGTCCGGCGGGCTTCCCTCAGCCGGCGGATACGCTCGCGCGTTCGGTTCATGCGGCTATTTTCGTTGTGGCTCGTGGTCATGCTGTCCGGCCTTTGGCTCCTCGATATCGTGATGGTGGGGCGATTTCGCCCGCAGATTCGCCCAGGGATTATAACACCCTGGCGCGCGCGGGCAGGGGATCGGTTCAAGCACAACGACTGGCTGTTATGGAGCCGGTGATATTCGCCAATCTACCCGGCAACGGCCGGCTGCACTTGCCCAGCCGTGAGATGAGCGGTGTGGTGCGCCACAGCGTGGCTGCATGGATACAGATGGATTGGTCGTAAGGATGAGACGAATTGTTATGCGATCGCCTACCGCGTTCGGCCATAGATGTAGGCATCGCGAACGCGTTCGTTGAAGTAACGGCCACGCGACTCGGCGGCCATAATCCCCTTGTAGATGCGCTCCGGCACGCCGAAATATTGATAGCTGCGGCCGTCCTGGAACTCGATCTCCAGCACCTTGTACTCGGGCACGTAGCCGACTTTGGCCACCAGCGACGACTCAACCGGCATGCGTTCCATTTTGCGCTCCACGTCCTCTAGATCCTCTACCAGGATGCGGATGCGCACTTGCTGGCGGTCGGCCAATTCGACAGGATCAAGGGGACGCAGGATCCCATCCTCGTAGATCGCTGTTATGAGCTGTTTCATCATTTTAACTCCAGCGTGTCAAGCCTTGTCAGTAACAATGAGTATCACGTTATTGATGCCAGTCGATATCTATATGTTGGAGATGTCGTGTAATAAGGTTTAGGGGGCAGCAATGCGAACAGAGTCAAATAATCGGTCCACTCATAAATTTCAAGGTCCTTTCGACTTTAGCAGAAGATAAATGATCGCCCGCTATTTGCACCATCATCACCTGGATGTGAAGTTATAAGAAAATGACTATTAAATTGTAGTCGTTGTTCTATCAGACGTACATTATCCTTATCGAATTTGTACTATTGCAGTAGCGGCGCGGCGATGTCGTAAACGGCCGCGGCGTACTCAAGCACCTGCTCCTCATCACCCACGGCCGCGTACGGCAGTATCGTCCCCTGCCACCCGTCGGTGTGCCAGCGCGCGCCGTCGGGCAGCGGGCGGTGGAGCAGCTTGTCGGCCTCGAACGGCCACGGATTGGAATAGAAGTACGACGACTCATCATCTTCGCCGGGATAGAAGCCGAGGTTGAGCTGGGCGGGCTGCTCCAGCGTGCCTTCGCCCTCTTCGGCAACCACGACGCGCGAGCCGAACCACTCCATGGCCAGATCGAAGCCGTGGGGCCACAGGCGCACCGGCCCGGCCTTCTCGCCCAGTCGCGCGCCGTGGCGCTTCAGAGCGCGGTCGGCCCGCACCAACGCGGCGAAGAAGCGGCCGACGATCGCCTCATCGTAGACGCCCCGCTCGGCGTCGGCGAAGCGGCTGCGATCCACCTCGCGCGTCAGCCCCGCCTCGGCCGCCGCCGCCAACACCCGCTCCCCCATCTCCGTGCCGCTCAGCCCCGCGTTCATCGGAATGGCCCAGATACGGCCGTCGCTGCTCTCCAGCACGACGTTGGCCCGCAGGAAATCCATCCGCGCGGAGAGAATGCCGCCCCCCTCGCACGGGACGTTGTTGGTGACGAGGCCGGCAGGGATGACCTTGAGGCTGATGTGCCACCAATTGGGGTGCGCCGGGGCGTAGACACGGGGCAGGGCAGTGATGACCTTGGCGTATAGTTGCAATGTGCGGCGCGTTGGGCCGAAGCCGTCGAGTGAAGGGAATTGGGTCATGCCTGATCCAGATGCTGCAATGCTGCGCCGACGCGGGCGTCGATCGTCGAAACTTCGCGCGGGACGTGTTGGAGCGCAGCCTGGGCCTCGACGATACTGAAGCCCAGGCCGGTCAGGATGTCGATGACGTCGGCGTCCACGTCGCTGACCAGCGGCAGCGTCGTCGCCGCGCTGCTCAGATCCAGCTTGTCGCGCAGGTGGAACATGATGCGCTCGGCCGTCTTCTTGCCGATGCCGGGGACGCGCTGCAAGACGGCCGTCTCCTCGCGCATGATGGCGCTCTTCAACAGCTCGGGGCTGAGCGTGCCCAGGATCGCCAGCGCCACCTTGGGGCCGACGCCGGTGACGCCCAGCAGCACCTCGAACAGCTGCAGGTCTTCCTCGTTCTCGAAGCCGAACAGGGTCAGGCCGTCCTCGCGCACCAGCAGGTGGGTGTGGAGCGTCAGGCGGCGGCCGACGCTGCCCACGTCCTCAAGTACCGTGCGCGGCACCAACACACGGACGCCGACGCCGCCACCGACTAGGATGACCAGGCTGTTCGATTCGATCTTTTGAACGGATCCACTGATTGAGGCGATCATGGCTTGGGAAAGTGAAACGAACGATAAGAGCGTCTAGTTTACCGCATGCCAAGGGGGATGTGAAGGATGACCGCCTACGACGCGTCGATCGCCTCTTCGAAGGCCACGTAGCGCGCGTGGGTGATGGCGACGGCCAGCGCGTCGGCCGCGTCGTCGGGCTGGGGCGTCTCGTCCAGGTTCAGCAGATGGCGCACCATGAGCTGCATCTGCTCCTTGTCCGCCTTGCCGTAGCCGGTGATCGCCTCTTTGACCTTGGGCGGGGAGTATTCGCCCACCGGGACGCCTGCGTCGGCCAGCGCCAGCAGCAGCACCCCCCGCGCCTGCCCCACGGCGATCGCCGTCGTGATGTTGCGGCCGAAGAAAAGCTGCTCCACGGCCGCGCGATCGGGTTTAAATTGGGCGAGAAGTTGGTTGATTTGCCGGAAAATCGACTGGAGACGCACTTCCGGCGCTTCGCCGGCGGGGGTGGTGATGGCGCCAAAATCGACCATGCGCAACTCCCCCTCATCGACGTCGATGATGCCGTAGCCCGTCGTCGCCGTGCCCGGGTCGAGGCCGAGGATGCGCATATAGAAGAAGAGATAGGAGATTAGGGATTGGGGATTAGCGCGGTCAATTGCTAATCCCAATCCCCAATCCCTTCTTACGCAGCTTCCATCGCCGCGATTGCTTCATCACTGATCTCCAGCGCGGAGTAGACGTTCTGCACGTCGTCCAGCTCCTCGATGTGCTCGATGAGGTTCATCACCTGCAGCGACTCCGCATGCCCCAGCTCGATCGGGGAGTTGGGGTCATAGATGAGCGACGACTCATCCATATTGTAGCCGGCCGCTTCCAGCGCTTCCTGCACGGCGCGGAAGGCGTCCAACTCGACGTAGATCTCGGTCACGCCGTCGTTGAACTGCACGTCGTCGGCCCCCGCTTCGGCCGCCACCATGAACAGCTCGTCCTGGTCAACCTTGTCGGTGATGCTGATGTACCCCTTGCGCTTGAACTGCCAGGAGACGGAGCCGGCTTCGGCCATGCTACCGCCGTACTTGCTGACGGCATGGCGCACGTCGGCAATGGCGCGATTGCGGTTGTCGGTGACGACTTCAATGAGGATGCCGACGCTGTGCGGCCCATACGCCTCATAGACGGCATCGATCAGCTCGCCGCCCTCGATCTCGCCCGTGCCGCGCTTAATCGCCTTCTCGATGTTGTCCTTCGGCATGTTGGCTTCTTTGGCCTTGGCCACAGCCAGCCGGAGCGTGGTGTTGGCGGCCGGATCGCCACCCCCTTCGCGCGCGGCCAGGGTCAATTCCTTGGCGATGCGGGTGAAAATCTTGCCGCGCTTGGCGTCGCTGGCGGCCTTCTTGTGTTTAATGGTGGACCATTTTGAGTGTCCTGACATCGGTTGTCTCCAAATGAATAGGGTGCGCCCCCGGTGAGACCACGGGCGACGGCCGTCCGGTGGGCGGCCGAGGATTCGATACAATTTTAGCCGGAGCATTATAGCACAAAGTGACATTCTGCGCGATGGCTGGGAATGTCCCGAAAGACCTGACAGGTGGGCGTATCGTGGCCTCGGTCAATCGAATTGCGCCGTGTGTCCACCTGTCAGGTCTAAATCTGCTCGCGCGGCTGAGGCGCTTCTCCCGGCCACATCACCGGCAACATCTCCGGCGCATATCGCGCGGCCATGTCGTCGCTGATGCTGAAGCTCCGGCAGATCTCCTGATACAGCCGGGCGCTCGGCCGCCACGTGCGCTCCTGGGTTACCGGATCGACGGCGATGAGGCCGAAGCGTTGCGTCCAGCCGCGCTCCCATTCGAAGTTGTCCACCAATGACCAGTGGTAATACCCCATGATCGGATAGCAGAAGCTGATCGCGTGCCACACCTGGCGCAGATGATCGAGCAGGAAGGCGGGACGGATGCGATCGGCCGCGTCGGGCACGCCGTTCTCGGTGATATAGATCGGCGCGTTGTACCGTCGCCACACGTGTTCCATCATCCGGTAGAGTCCGTAGGCGTACACCTCGCCGTAGTCGCCGTCGCTGACGATGGCGTCCGGCCCCCATTCCCGCTCGACGAAGCCGGGCGGCGGTGGAAAGCGCAGATAGAAGCGGGTGTAGTAGTTGATGCCCACGAAATCGTAGGTGCCGGCCAGATTGTCGATGCGTCGCGAGCCGACGATGCCCCGGTAGCGGCCGGTGTGCAGCGCGTCCTGCCAGCTGTCGTTGTAGAGGCGGCGCACCTGCCCGGCCCACCAGCGATCCAGCGCGTTGCCGCCGGGGCGGGCCTCGAACACCTGCACGTTGTTGGCCGTGCCCACCAGCGCCGACGGATACTCCGCCTTGATGGCGTGATAGGCGGCGGCGTGGCAGCGCAGCATATTGCGCACCCCCTCGAACAGCGCCCCGAAGCCGGTGCGATGGGTATGGGGAAAGTCGTTGGTCAGATAGCGCAGCACGGCGTAGGTCATCGGCTCGTTGATCGTGATCCACTTGGGCACGAGATCGCCCAGCTCGCTCACCACCTTGGCCGTGTAGCGCCGGAAGTAGTCGGCCACGATGTCGCTGTTGAAATCCCCTTTCTCCACCAGCCACAGCGGGTTGCTGAAGTGGTGGAGCGTTACCATCGGCTCCAGGCCGCGGTCGTGGCAGCCCTGCAGGATGGCCCGGTAGCGCGTGATGGCCTCGCTATCGAAGACGCTCGGCTCCGGCTCGATGCGGCTCCATTCCAGCGACAGCCGGTGGGCGTTGTTGCCCATTTCGGCCGCCAGATCCAAATCCCGCTCGGCGTTCTCCCACCAGTTGCACGACAGGCCGCAACCGAAGTCGCCCAGGATGCGCCCCGGGTCTTCGCGCTCCCATGCGTACCAGTCACTGTTGATGTTGTTGCCTTCCACCTGATAGGAAGAGGTTGCCGTGCCCCACAGAAAGTCGGGCGGGAAGTTCATCGTCGCGTGAGCCATGGACCCATTATACCGGCTGATGTCCCGGTCGTCAGTCTGGAGCGACGTTTGCATCCACTATTCATCCGTCTATACTTGGCTTCCGTCCGGCTTGTGGGCCGGGAGTCTGCTTGCGTGGAATCTATTAGTGAGAAATCTTGTATCCCCCAGCGGCTACTTTCTGGCCAACCGGCTCGGCCGCGTGTTGCTGGAATCATTGGAAGAGACGATCGGCCGCAACGGGCTTAATGCCTTGCTTAACCTGACGGGCTGGGGTGCCTACATCGAAAACCCGCCGCCAAATGACTTGGCGCTGGGCTTCGATCTGGCCACTGCTTCTAACCTGAACCGCGCCATGGAGGTCATCTACGGGCCGCGAGGGGCCAGGGGATTGGCCTTGCGCAGCGGCCGGGCGATGTACGACCGCGTCGCCGCCGTCTTTGATGTGCCGACCGGCTTCAACGAGCTGGCCTTCCGGCTGCTGCCGCTGCAGACGCGGCTGAAGATCGGCATTCCCGCGCTGGCCCGGCTGCTGACCCAGCACAGTGACCAGACCCACCGCGTGGCCGACCACGGCGCGTACTACGACTACAGCATCGATCGTTGTGCCGTCTGCTGGGGGCGCGAAGCCAAGTCGCCGCTGTGCCACCTGAATGCCGGGCTGCTGCAAGAGGCGCTCAGCGCCTTCGGCAAGGGGCAGGAGTTCCAGGTCGTTCAGACGGAGTGCCGGGCTGTCGGCGCGCCGGCCTGCGTCTTTCGCATCACCAAAGAGCCCATTGCATGATTCGCGCCCGCTTTCGCGCCCTCTGGCCGGACATCGCCGTCGTTCTGGCCTACCTGATCCTGCCTCTGCTTCTCTACGCCGGTGTGACCCTCGGCCCGCGAACGATGCTGCCGGCCGACAACTTGTTCCAATGGCCGCCGTGGCAAGCCTCGGCCGCCCAATTCGACGCCACGCCGCCCCACAACGCGCTCATCGGCGACCTCATCATCCAAAATTACGCCTGGAAGCGCTTCGTCAATACCAGTCTGGCTGGGGGGGAGATCCCGCTGTGGAATCCGTACCTCTTCGCCGGGGCGCCGTTCCTGGCTAACGGGCAGCACTCCGCCCTCTACCCGTTCAGCATCCTCTTCCTGATCCTGCCGCTGGCGAAGGCTTACGGCTGGTTTGTGCTCAGCCAGGTGTGGCTGGCGGGCGTGGCGATGTACTTCTTCGGCCGCGTCCTGAGCATGCGACGGGGCAGCGCGGCGCTGGCCGGCTTCGTCTACCAGGGCGGCCAATACCTGATCATCAGCGCCGCCGTTTTTCCCATGATCGCCGCCGCCGTCGTCTGGCTGCCGCTGCTGCTGGCGGCCATCGAAAAGGTGATTACGACGACAATGGGGCCGCCGGGCGGGCGCGGGCGGGCGCTCCTGTGGGCGTCGGCCGGGGCGGTCGGCCTCGCCTGTCAAGTACTGGCCGGCCACGCCGAATTCACCTACTACACGCTGCTGGTCATGGGTCTCTACGCCCTTTGGCGGCTGGTGACACAGTGGCGGCATGTGCGCAACATCCCGCGAGGGTCCGACCCATCAACCCAGCAGCCCGGGCTGCGCCCCACGTTTCTCGCCGTCCGCGCTGCCGGTTGGCTGGCGACCATGGTGGCCGTCGGCCTGCTCATCGCCTCGCTGCAGCTGGCGCCGCTGTTCGAAGTCGGCCGTGTCAACTTCCGCGAAGGCTCGGCCAGCTATGACGAGGTGCTGGGCTGGGCCTACCCAATGCGCGGCGCGCTGACCTTCGCCCTGCCCAACTTCTACGGCAACCCAACCCACCACACGGTGCGCGACGCCTTCACCGGGCGGCCCGTGCCGGTGGAGCTGAACCACGAAGGCGGCCTCAATCCGTACGGGGCTTACACCACCAGCTGGGGGACGAAGAACTACGTCGAGGGGGCCACCTACCTGGGTATCCTGCCGCTGCTGTTGGCGGTGGCGGGGCTGGCGGCCTTGCTGCGGCGGCGGGCGCTGCCGGCCGCGCGCTCGGCCCATTTGTGGTTCATGGCCGTGCTGTCATTCTTCTCGCTGGCTTTCATCTTCGGCACGCCGCTCTACGCGCTGCTCTACTACGGTCTACCGTTCATCAACCAGCTACACACGCCGTTCCGTTGGGTCTTCCCGTTGGCGTTGGCCGTGGCCGCGCTGGCCGGCTTCGGCGTGGACGAGATCGCCGCCGCCCGCGAGGCCACGCCGCCCTCGGCCGCCAACCGCACGCGACGCATCGTCCGCCTGCTCTCGTTCCTCGCTTTGACCTCGGGCATGCTCGTGCTGGCCGCCACGCTGCTAAGCCGCATCTTCTTTCCGACATTCCGGCCGCTGGTGGAACGGCTGTTCCTCGGTCTGGCGGGGGCTTCTTTCGCCTTTCCGTCGGCCGAGCTCTTCTACTCCTATCTCTTCTGGCAACTGCTGCTGCTCGGCGGGCTGCTCGTTGCTTCGGGCATCGTCTTGCTATTGGCGCGTCGCGGCCGGCTTTGGGTCTGGTTGGCGTGTGGGTTGATCGTCGTTGACCTCTTTTTGGCCGGCGCCGGTTTCAACGCCGCCGTCGACCCGGCGCTGCTGGAGTTCACCCCCGCGGCCGTCCAGTGGCTCAACGACCAGCCCGGCGACTGGCGCATCACGACCTACGACCCCACCGGCGCTGGCACGCTGAACGCCAACACCCCCTGGCTCCACGACCTGCCCGACGTCCGCGGCTACGACTCCATCATCCCCAAACAGTTCACCGACTACATGGGGGCGATCGAGCCGCAGAACGGGTTGCCGTTCAACCGCATCCAGCCGATCGGCTCGGCGGCGGCGCTGGAGTCGCCGCTGCTCGATGTGCTGGCGGTGAAGTACGTCATCACGACCGAATCGATCGAGTCGCCCAAGTTCCGGCCCGCGTGGGAAGGGGAGGGCGTGGTCATCTACGAAAACCTGGGCGCTGCTCCGCGCGCCTACCTGCTGCCGCGGACGGCCGAGGTCCACGCCGCCGTCGCGCCGGCCGCGCTGACGGAGTACGACCCGCGCCGCCACGTCGTCATTGAGACGAGCGAACCAGCCACTGGCGCGGCCGAGCCGGGCGAGCTGCGCCCGGCGACAATCGAAAGCAGCAGCAACAACCAGGTCGTCGTCCGCGCGGCCGTCGAACAACCGGCGTGGCTCGTCCTCAGCGACAGCTACTTCCCCGGCTGGCGCGCCTACGCTCGCCCGGCGGACAGCGGCGAGGAGGCCGAGACGGAAGTGGACATCACCCGCGTCAACGGAAACTTCCGCGGCGTGCGCCTGCCGCCCGGCGACGGCGAACCGGGTGAATGGATCGTGCGCTTCCGCTACAGCCCGCGCAGCTTCCAGCTCGGCGGCCTGATGTCGTTCATGGGGCTGACGGTGCTCGCTTTCGGGCTGGGTGTCTGGGCGTGGCGGCGCTTCTACCGGCCTGAGTCGACGGCCACCACGACGCGCAGCATCGCCAAAAACTCGGCCGCGCCGATGGTGCTCAACCTGTTCAACAAGGGCATCGACTTCGTCTTCGCCGCGTTCTACCTGCGCTTCCTCGGCCCGGCCGACTCGGGCAGCTTTGCCACGGCCATCGCCACGGCCGGCATCTTCGAGATCGTCGCCAACTACGGCCTCAACATCCTGCTCATCCGCGACGTGTCGCAGGATCGCGGCCGCGCCGGTCGCTTCCTGTTCAACTCCAGTCTCTTGCGCGTCGTCACGGCGATCGTCGCCGCGCTGCCGATCGTCGCCTATATCTTCCTGACCTCGCAGGGGCCTAACCCGCTGTCGACGGCCGAGGTGACGGCCATCGTCCTGATGATGATCGGCATGGTCATCTCCGGCTGGGCGCTGGGCGTGGCCGGGCTTTTCTACGTCCACGAAGAGGCCGAAGTGCCGGCGGCTATGTCGACAGTGACGACCATTCTGAAGGTGGGGCTGGGCGTGGCCGCGCTGCTGGCCGGTTTCGGCTTTGTGGGCTTGGCGGCCGTCTCCATCATCGTCAACCTCATCACCCTGCTGCTGTTGCTCGTTCCGGCGGCGCGTCGCTTCGACTTGCGCGGCCCGTGGGCGCTCGATCGGGGCATGCTGGGCGGCATGGTGCGGCTCGGCTTCCCGCTGATGCTCATCCACCTGTTGCAGACCATCTTCATTTCCATCGACGTGCTGCTGTTGCGCCAACTGCTGCTAAACGGCGAGGTCGTCGTCGGCTGGTACAACAGCGCCTGGAAGTGGTTCAACGCGCTGCAGATCATCCCGTCCTACTTCACGCTGGCTCTCTTCCCCGTCATTTCGCGGGCCATCATGGAGAATATGGACACGGCGCGGCGCATGTACCGCATGTCGCTGAAGCTGATGCTGCTGCTGGCGCTGCCCATTTCGGCGCTGACCACCTTCGCCGCGCCGCTGCTCATCGGCTTGCTCGGCGGCAGCGAGTTCCTCCCGCAAGGGGCGGTGGCGTTGCAGGTCATCATCTGGTCTATCCCGTTCGGCTGGCTCAACAGCGTCACCAACTACGTCCTCATCGCCCTGGGACTGGAGCGGATGCAACCGCGCGCCTTCGTATTGGCCGTCGGCTTCAACATCATCTTCAACTGGATCTTCATCCCACGCTACAGCTTCGTGGCTGCGGGCATCATCACAGTCATGTCCGAAGTGGTGCTCATGGCTATCTTCGCCTACTACCTGCGGCAGCGGGACATGCGCATGGATTGGCTGCGTCTGGTGGCCCGGCCGGCGCTGCTGACGGCTTTGATGATCGGCGTTATCTGGCTGGGCAGCCAGGCGCATCTGCTCGTCGGCCTCGGTCTGGGGGCGGCCGTCTATCTGGCGGGATTGTTTGGGTTGCGCATCATCGAGCCCGACGAGCGGGCGGCGATGGCGGCGCTGATGCCCGGCGCGCTGGTTCGGCGGCTGGGGTGGGGCGAGGAATGAGACGGGGTGTGACGGGCGAGGGGCGGCGGCCGTCCGTGGCCTCGCGCCGGCGCTTGCCGCTCCTCGTCGCCATTCTGCTCGTCGCCGCCGCCTTCCGCTTCGTCGCCCTCGACAACTTCCCCACGCCGATCGGCGCGTCGCCGCCCGGTCTGGAGCACGACGAAGTCGCCCACTGGCTGATCAACCGGGACATCCTGGCCGGCAACCACGCCATCTACTTCACCGAGGCGTACGGCCACGAGGCACTCTACCACTACCTGCAGGCGGCGTTCGGCGCGGCCGTGGGGGACCACGCGCTGGCATTGCGCCTGCCGTCGGCCTACTTCGGCGTGCTGCTGGTGTCCGTGGCCTACGCGCTGGGGCGGCGGCTGTTCGGTCCGGACGTGGGGCTGTGGTCGGCCGTGTTCCTGGCGGTGCTGTTCTGGCCGGTGTTCTATAGCCGATTGGCGTTGCGGGCCATTTCACTGCCCGTCTTCTCCGGCTTGGCGGCCTGCGCCTGGTGGCGGGCCATGCCGCCGGAGGACGGCCGCCGCGCCTCGTCGGCCAAATGGCTGCTGGCCGGTGGTGTCCTGGCCGGGCTGAGCATCCACACCTACATGGCCGCGCGGGCTGTGCCGATCTTCTTCGCTCTCTACACGGTTTATCTGGCGCTGTTCCACCGGCCGCTGTTCCGGCGGCTATGGCGGGGTATCGCCCTCTTCTGGCTGGCGCTGCTGCTGGTGGCCGCGCCGCTGGCTCTTTACCTTCGCTCCAACCCCGACGCTGAAGTGCGCATCGGCGAGGTTGACGCGCCGTTGCGAGCGCTGCTGGCCGGCGACGTGGGCCCGGTGGTGGAGAACGGCGTCAGGATCGCCGGGATGTTCGGCGTCAGCGGCGATCCGCTGTGGCGGCAAAACGTCGCCGGGCGGCCGACGTTCGATCCGCTCATGGGGGCGCTGTTCTACGCTGGCGTGGCTTACAGCGTGTGGCGCTGGCGCGACCGGCGCCACGCCTTTCTGCTGCTATGGCTGGCCGCTTCGGTCATCCCCAGCCTGGTGACGGTCGACGCCCCCAGCAGCATCCGCATCGTCAACCTGCTGCCCGTACTGATGCTTTTACCTATGACTGTTATCCACAAAGTGCCCCACTTATCCACAATACGGGAAAAGTTATCCACAGATTTAACCACAAGGGGTGTTAATTTGTTGCTGGCCGGGTTGCTGTTTCTCAACGCTGCCGGGACGCTCCACGCCGTGTGGCGCGTGTGGCCCAACAACGACGAGGTGCGCTTCGTGTGGCAGGCGGCGCTGACGGAAGCGGCCGTCTACCTCGATCAGTCGGCCGCGTCGGGGCCGGTGGCGGTGGGGGGGTGGACGCCGGAGACGATGGACGCGCCGACGATGGAGCTGACGCTGCGGCGGGATGATCTGTCGCTGCGCTACTTTGATCCAACGCAGAGCCTCATTCTGCCCGCTTCGCCCGACAACCAACCGATTCGCATAGTCAAGCCAAGTATCCTGCCTCTGGCGGTTCCTTTACATAATCTCATCAGTTCATGGGAAGAAACCTTTGGGGAATTCACCCTCCACGAGCTACCGGCAACACTCCCCCTCAACCCGGCCACTTCTGCCAAAGTCGAATTCGGCGGCCGGCTCCTCTATCTGGGTCACGACATCGCCGAAGGTTGCGCTCCCGGCGGCCGGTGTCAACTCGTCACCTACTGGCGAGTGATTGCGCCGACGGATGAGCCGCTACGCTTTTTCCTGCATGCAGTGGATGGGGCGGGGGAGATCGTGGCGCAGGACGACCGCCTCGGCGCGCCGGCCGAGCATTGGCGGGTGGGGGACGTAGTGGTGCAACTGCTGACGGTGGAGGAGACGGCCGCCGAGCTAAGACTGGGCGTCTACAACCCCGGCGAGCGGCGCAGGCTAACGACGACCGAAGGCGCAGAGTACTTCGTCATCACGCCGTAACGCCTCAGGGTGAGACGCGATTCAAGTCGCGCGGGAACAGCGTCGCCAGGCGCAAATTCGGCAGCCCCAGGAACTGCATCAGCAGCCGCTCTAGTCCAATGGCGAAGCCGCCATGTGGCGGCATGCCGTAGCGGAACGCTTCCAGATATGCCTCGAATGGCGCGTGGGGGAAGCCGGCGCGGTCGAGCGCGGCGACGTAATCCTCGTAGCGGTGCAGCCGCTGGCCGCCGGTGACCAACTCCGTGCCACGGAAGAGCAGGTCGAAGGAGTTGGAGAAGGCCGGCCGCGCCGGGTCGGGGTGGGTATAGAACGGCCGCTTGCTCATTGGATAGCCGCTGACGAACAGGAAGTCGCTGCCGTGCTCTTCCAAGGCCCACTCGCCCAGCCAGCGCTCGTCCTGCGGCGACAAATCCGGCTCGCCGCGCACGTCGACGCCATGGCGGCTCAAGATCAGCTCCTGTGCATCGGCGAAGTGGATATGCGGGATTTCCGGCAGGATGATCGGCATGTTGGCTTCCACCAGCGCCAGATCGGCCGCGTAATTATCCTTCAAGTGGGCGAAGATGCCGGCCAGCACCTCGCGCAGCAGCCGCATGACGGTGAAGTGGTCGTCGATGAAGCCGAGCTCCACGTCCAGGCTGACGTACTCATTGATGTGGCGGACGGTGTCGTGGGGTTCGGCGCGGAAGACGGGGCCGACCTCGAAGACGCGCTCGAAGACGCCGACCATGATCTGCTTGTAGAACTGGGGGCTTTGGGCCAGGTAGGCGGGGCGGCCGAAGTAGTCGAGCTTGAAGACATTGGCGCCGCTCTCGGTGGCCGAGGCGACGATCTTGGGCGTCTGTACCTCGGTGAAGTGCATGGCCGACAGCGTGGCGCGGAAGCCGGCCATGACGCCCGACGACAGGCGGAACACGGCGCGGCGGGCGGGGTGGCGGTTGGCGACGACGGCGTGGTCGAGCAGCGTGGGCAAGGCGGCGTTCAGGCGGCGCTTGTTCAGCGCCAGCGGCGGGGCCTCGGCGACGGGGGTGACAACCTCGATGACGGGCTGCTGCAGCTCCAGCCCGTCGGGTGCCTGGGCGTTGGCGATGACCAGCCCCGACAGGCGAATGACCGTGCCCAGCGCCAAATCGGCGATTGGAGCGAGATCGGCGTCTTCTTCGGTCACGGCCTGGATGAGCCCCCAGCCGTCCCGCAGAACGACGAAGGTGACCCCGCCCAGCCGCCGCACGTTGTGCAGCCAGCCCTGGAACCGGGTCACCTGTCCGATGTAGTTCTTAGCGTCCACCGTGCGGATTCGTGTCATCGCGTCACCGGTTCCCGCCCGCTTACCTTGTCTAGGAAATGTCGTGGATGGTGAAGTTGAGCGCGCCCGCCGGCGTCATGGCGCTGACGGTCTGTCCCTTCTTCGCGCCCAGCAGGGCGCTGCCGATGGGGGATTCGTTAGAGATGCGTCCCTTCGCTGGGTCGGCCTCGGCCGCGCCGACGATGGTGTAGGTTTCCGTCTCGTCATAGCCGTCCTCGGACACGGTGACCGTGCAGCCCACGCGCACCACGTCCTTCGGCCCGTTATTCTCGATGAGCTTGGCCCGCAAGACCATGTCCTCAAGCTGGCGGATGCGCCCCTCGATGAAGCCTTGTTCTTCTTTGGCATCGTGGTAGTCGGCGTTCTCCTTCAGGTCGCCCTGTTTGATGGCGATCTCCAGCTTCATCGCCACTTCTTCACGGCGCACCGTCTTCAGGTTCTCCAACTCATCCTTGATCTGTTGCAATCCTTCCGGCGTGATGTACAAAACTTCTTCACCTAACATATCACTATCTCCCCATCTTACTCTTGGGTAATCGAGATGCAGCGGGTCAATACAAAAAATCGCCCAGCCTACGGATGCGGCTGGGCGATTCACCCATTATTCGCTTGATTGCTTCGTGGGTTAGAAATCGCTCAAGGCCGCCGGCCTGGAATCGCCCGCGGGCAGTTGAGGATTATTTGCGACATTCGGATCTCGGTTCCCATTGCTCATGGTGTGGTCAGTATAGCGCAATCAGCGGCCGTTGTCTATGGCCCCGTGCGTTACTCCTCGGAACCGGCCATGAGCAAGCCGACGCGCTCGCGCGTGGCTTCTTCAATGGGCAGCGTCTTGACGATCCGGCCGTCGAACATGACGGCCACCCGGTCGGCCAGGCTCAGCACCTCATCCAACTCGGCCGATACCAGCAGCACAGCCACCCCCGCGTCGCGCTGGGCGACGATCTGGTTGTGGATGAACTCGATGGAACCGACGTCGATGCCGCGCGTGGGCTGGTTGGCGATGAGCAGCTTCACCGGGCGGGAGAACTCGCGGGCGACGATTACCTTCTGCTTGTTGCCGCCCGACAGGTTGCCGGCGTGGGTGTAGATCGACGGCGTGCGCACGTCGAACTCCTTCACCAGCTTGGCCCCGTTCGCGGCGATCTGCTCCCGATTCAGCACAGCATTGCGCGAGAACGGCGGGCGGTAGTAGCGATTGAGCACCAGGTTGTCGGCGATGGAATAGGGCATGACCAGGCCGTGCTTCTCGCGGTCTTCGGGGATGTGGGCCACGTCCAGTTCGGTGATTTGGCGCGGGGTGGCGTGGGTGGTTTCTTCGCCGGCAATGCGAATGGTGCCGCTGACGATCGGCCGCAAGCCCGTCAGCGCTTCGACGAACTCACGTTGGCCGTTACCCTGCACACCGGCCACGCCGAGGATCTCCCCGGCGCGCACTTCCAGCGACAACCCCTTGACGATGACCTGTTTGCGGTCGTCGAGCACCTCAAGGTTATCGATCTCCAGTACCTTCTCGGTGGGGTGGGCGTCTTCCTTGTCCACCTGCAGGATGACTTTGCGCCCGACCATGAGCTCGGCCAGGCTGGCCTCAGTCGACTCGGCCGGCAGGGCCTCGCCCACGCTGCGGCCGCCGCGCAAGACGACGATGCGGTCGGCCACGGCCAGCACTTCCTTGAGCTTGTGGGTGATGAAGATGATCGACACGCCCCGCTCAGTCAGATCGTGCATGATGCGGAACAGCTCGTTGGCTTCCTGCGGCGTCAGCACGGCCGTCGGCTCGTCGAGGATGAGGATGTCGGCGTGGCGATAGAGGGCCTTGATGATCTCCACACGCTGTTGCAAGCCAACCGGCAGATCGTCGACTTCGATCGTCGGGTCGATCTCCAGACCGTACTGCTCCGATAGTTCGCGGACCCGGCGGTTGGCCCCGCGAATGTCCAGATAGCCGCCCGCCTTGGTCAGCTCCGCGCCGAGGATGACGTTCTCGGCCACGCTCATGACGGGCACGAGCTGGAAATGCTGGTGGACCATGCCGATGCCGCGCTCGATGGCGTCACGGGGGCTGGCCAGCGTGACGTTCTCCCCCTTGATCCAGATCTCGCCCGCGTCGGGGTGATAGAGGCCGTAGAGGATGTTCATCAGTGTGCTCTTGCCGGCGCCGTTTTCGCCCAGCATGGCCAGAATCTCCCCCTGGCGCAGCGTCAGGTCGATGCGGTCATTGGCCAGCACGCCGGGGAACTGTTTGGTGATGCCGCGCGCCTCAAGGACGATTGACGCTTCTTCGGCACGTTTGTTGTTGTTTCCGTTCATCAAAGCTCTTTCTCTGGTCTAATTTGCCGGATCACCGATAAGTTAGCCGCCCTTCTCGTAGGGCGTTCCCGCGGCCGCGGGGGAGCGCGAGCGGCCGACGAAGCCGGCCAGTACCAGGATCGTCAGGATGTAGGGCAAGCTGCCGATGAACTGCGGCGGCAGGTTGAGCCCCATGAACTGCAACTGGGTCTGCATGGCATAGGTGAAGCCGAACAGCAGCGCCGCCCCCCACGCGCCCAACGGCGTCCACTTGCCGAAGATCATGATCGCCAGCGCCAGGAATCCGCGGCCGTTGGTCATGCCTCGGTCAAATGTGCCCACCCCCTCGAGCGTCAGGAACGCGCCCGCCAGACCAGCCAACGCGCCGCCCAGGATGACGTTGATGTAGCGCATCTTGGATACGCTGATGCCGACGGTGTCGGCCGCGCTGGGGTGCTCGCCAACCGCTCGCGTCCGCAGGCCCCACTTGGTGTAGAACAGAACGTAATGCATGACGAAGACGAGGATGATCGCCAGATAGGTGATCGGGCCGTTGCGAAACAGCGCCGGGCCGAGGAGCGGGATGTCGGCCAGCGGGCCGAGGGCGATCGGCTGGAACTTGCCCTGGGTCGTCAGACCGGGGATATAGAAGTACCCCGTGACGCCAATCGCCAGGATGTTGAGCACCGTGCCGCCGATGATCTGGTCCATTTTCAGCGTGACGGCCATCCACGCCAGCAGAAAGCCCAACGCCGCGCCACCCAGCGCGCCAATGAGCGTCGCCACCCACAGATTGCCGATGAAGACGTTGGCCATGAAGGCGATGAAGGCGGACAGCAACATCTGGCCTTCGATGCCGATGTTGACCACGCCGCTGCGCTCGCCGATGAGGCCGCACAGCGCGCCCAGGATGAGCGGGGTCGATTGGCGAATGGTAGAGGCCAGCACGGCCGTCGTGACGCGGCCGTCTTGGGCGTAGGCATACAGAATGGAGCCCACGATGATGACGCCGATCAGCACCAGCCATTTGTTTTTCACGAACCAGTTCGACGATGCGGCCTGGCGTTGTACGGTCATATCCATAACATGCTCTCCCAATCAATTAGAGTGGTGGGCGTGTGTTCGCCTTGAGGAGCGATCATTAATGGCTGCTCCATCCCGAGCTGAGCATCACGCGATCGTCGTCC
Source organism: uncultured Ardenticatenaceae bacterium (assembly GCA_964398825.1). Taxonomy (GTDB): domain Bacteria; phylum Chloroflexota; class Anaerolineae; order Promineifilales; family Promineifilaceae; genus Promineifilum. Next base: position 14,477 of record CAYNOL010000016.1, on the reverse strand, counting down.
GTCCCCTTCTGGCGAATGAGCCTGCGGACGATGATGTCGGCGGCCACGAAGAAGAGGATGAACGCGGTGATGACGTCGGTGATCTCGGCCGCGACGCCGGCGCTGAACTGCATCTGGCTGGAGCCGGCGCGCATGGCGCCCAGCAGCAGCGCGGCGGGGATGACGCCGAACGGGTTGGTCTTGCCCAGCAGCGCGACGGTGATGCCGTCGAAGCCGAGGCCGGTGTTAAAACCGGGCTGGAAGCGGTTGTTGATGCCCAGCGTCTCGACGGCGCCGCCCAGACCGGCCAGCAGACCGCTGATCATCATGGTCAGGATGATGACCCGCGCGACGCGGACGCCGGCGTATTGCGCGGCGCTGGCGTTCAGGCCAACGGTGCGAATCTCATAACCAACCGTGGTGCGATAGAGAAGCCACCAAACGATAATGGCTGCAATAACTGCGAAAATAAAGCCGGAAGGCACGCTGCCCAGGACGGGCAACTCGGCCGAGGGGAAGATGCGGGCCGTGCGCGCCACGATGTTGGTCGGCGACGGATCTTTCCACGGCCCGTCGGCCAGATAGTCGGTCAGGTTGATCGCCACGTAGTTGAGCATGATCGTCACGATCACTTCGTGGGCGCCGGTGTAGGTCTTCAACGCGCCGGGGATGAAGCCGTAGAGCGCGCCGGCCAGACCACCAATGAGCAACGCCAGCGGGGCATGGATGATGGCCGGCAGTCCTTCGATCGAAAAACCGACGTAGGCGGCGACAACGGCGCCGACTAACAATTGCCCCTGTGCGCCGATGTTGAACAGGCCGGCCTTGAAGGCGAAGGCGACCGCCAGACCACTGAAGATAAGAGGCGTGGCTTTCTCCAAAGTGCGTTGGACCGCGGCCGGAGAACCAAACGCGCCCTTGAGCAGGGCGCCATACGCTTCCAGGGGATTCGAACCGGACGCGAGCAACAGGATCGCGCCCAAGATGAGGCCCAGCAGGACGGCGATGAGGGGCACGTTGACACCGCGCCATATCCGTCGCAATCGAACCGCCATCTGGTTCTCGGAAGGCTCTGTAGTGGGAACCGTCGTCATAGCCGACTCCTAGACAATGTGCGACGTACCGGAGCCGATACGTCGCACATTATCACACATCACGTTGAATGATGAGCGGCGCGCCGCAAACGTGCGGCGCGCCTGTTAGGTACGAAGGGTATTAGCCCGGGTTGTAACCGGTCGAGATCGAGCCGTCGCGCAAACCGGCGTCGGTGGCCTCTAGCAGGTCCTTCAATTCCTGCGGGACCGCGTCGGAATGGTCGTGGAAATCGGCCAGGCCGACGTCGCCGAAGAAGAGCCCGCCGGGGAATTCGCCGTTGGCCGACATCGTGGCCAAGTCGACAACACCGGGGTTAATGAGCTTCATCGCGCTCGACACCAGGCAGGGATGCGCCTCGGGGACGGTTTCCCACTGGTCGGAGTCGACGCCGATGCACCACACGCCGTCGTTGCCGGCCGCCTGAATCAGCGCGCCGTTGCCCGTGTTGCCGCCTGCGCCGAAGATGACGTCCGCGCCCTGGTCAATGGCTTGCTGGGCCGTCGTCGCGCCCCACTCGGGGTCGGTGAAGGCCACGTCCAGACCACCGGGGTGGTAGGTGGCGATGATGTTGATGTCGGGGTTGACCGAAGCCGCGCCGTTCAGGTAGCCCTCATTGAAGGCCACAACCGCCGGAACGAGGTCGGTGCCGAGCACGGAGGCGATGGTGCCGCTCTCAGAGAGCGAGGCAGCCAGCACACCGGCCAGGTAACCGGCGCGGTCTTCATTAAAGACCAGACCCGTCAGGTTGGGCAGAGTCTCGGAGGGGAACTGGTCCACGCCGATGAAGTCGATGTCGGGATAGGCTTGCGCGGCCTCGACGGAGGCGTCGCCCATGGCGAAGCCGACGGTGATGATGATGTCGTAACCCTGGTCGGCGAAGAGGCCGATGTTGGCGGCATAGTCGGTGGCGTTGGTCGTCTCGACGTAGTTGACCTCAGCCGCGCCGAGGTTCTCGGCGGCCTGCTGCGCGCCTTCCCAGGCGGACTGGTTGAAGGATTTGTCGTCGACGCGGCCGACGTCGGTCACGAGGCCGATGCACAGCACCGCTTCGTCACTACAGTCGCCGCTGCCCGTCTCGGGAGCCGGTTCTTCCTCGACCGGCGGTTCCTCGACGACTCCGGTGGAGTCCTCGGTGGCCGCTGGCTGCTCGGGCGTCGTCGTGCCGCCGCCACAGGCAGCCAACAGGAGCGCCAACACGAGCAGTCCGGTGAGCAATAAGGTGATACGTTTCATATTCTTTCTCTTCTCCTTTGTGAAACAGAAAGTAAAGGGTAAGCAGAGGCGCGTCGGGATTTGCAGGTTGTTCGTGGACGATTTATGCGCCGGACAATCCGGCGTACCGCGGACTTTCCTCATTCCCACCTACGCCCGCACTTCCGCTCATATTGTCACTCATGATTTCTGAAATGACAATATTTACAATGGAAATCGGAGTTCTCCCGGTCTCAAGAATCGCTACGCTGCCGCGTGATGGGGGGCGTTGGCGGCGATCCGGTCGAAGAACTCCCGAATTGATGCCCAGACCGTTTGGTGAATAGGCTCGAACGGCCGCATCAGCTCGTGGCCGACATCGGGGTAGACGGTCAACTTCTTGTCTTGGTTCGGCAGCAGGGCGAAGATCTGCCGCGAATTGTCGGGCGGCGCGGCGTGGTCGTCCTCGCCGGCGTGGATGCGCACCGGGATGTCGAGGCGCGGCCAGAGCGTGCGCCCCTTGTCGATCATGCTGACCATCTCGTGCATGCCCGATAGCGGCACACGGCTGACGTTGGGCAATTCCCGCTGGAATTCAGGACTGTCGAAGTCGATGGACGGGTCGAAATCGAGCACCCGCTCGCGCACCAGTTGTTGCATGCTCGGCTTCTTGCTCCTGTGGGGGTAATACCAAGGCACGAAGAAGCGGGCGTATTTCGCCCAGCGCAAGCGGGGGTCCGGCACCTCGATGATCGGCGCCAGCATAGCCATGCCGCGCACGCCGCCGAACTTTAGCGTTAGGTGAGCACCCAGGATGTTGCCCATCGAGTGGGCGATGATGAACAGATTGTCACACGCTGCCCGCGCCACCTGGTAGGCCTCTTCCACTTCGGCGAGCCATAGCTTGCGCGACACCTTGTGCAGTTTGTCGGGGTAGCTGCCATGCCCCGGCAGCAACGGGCAATGGACGAAGTAGCCGCGGTCGTTCAGATAATGCGCCATGGGGCGCGAGCTAAGTGGGCTGCCCATGAATCCGTGCAGAACCAGGACCCCGTTGCGGGGTTGGCCCGGTTGGTCGTCGGTGGTGAAGGTGTAGGGCATCCGCTCGGCCTGCACCTCATACGTGGGTTGGAATGGCATCTGTTTACCTCGGCTGGCTAGTATAAAGAGTAGTTCCCGACGTTGCAATTCATCCCCGCCCTGAATTTGGTACAATCACGCCATGCCCATTCACGTTTTGCCCGATCAATTGGCCTCGCAGATCGCCGCCGGCGAGGTGGTCGAGCGGCCGTCGTCGGTGGTCAAGGAGCTGGTCGAAAACGCCATCGACGCCGGGGCGACGGCCATCACCATCGACATTCGCGGCGGCGGCCGGGAGCTGATCCAGGTGGCTGACAATGGCGACGGGATACCGGCCGACGAGATCGAGACCGCCTTCCAGCGCCACGCCACCTCAAAGCTGTCGTCGGCCGACGAGTTGTGGACGATCCGCACGCTGGGCTTTCGCGGCGAGGCGCTGGCGGCTATCTCGGCCGTCAGCCGGCTCACCGTCGTCAGCCGCGCCCGGGAAGCGAGCGCCGGCACGCGCCTGGTGCTCGACGGCGGCCACACCGTCACCCGCGAGCCGGTCGGCGCGCCGGTGGGCACGGTCATCGCCGTCGGGAATCTGTTCTACAACGTGCCGGCGCGGCTCAAGTTCCTGAAGAGCGTCGTTACCGAGAAGCGGCTGATCGATGAGTTCGTCACTCGCTACGCGCTGGCCTACCCCGGTATCCGCTTCCGGCTGAGCCACGACGGGCGCATTACCTTTCAGACCACCGGCAGCGGCGAGACGGCCGACGTAGTGCTGGCCGCCTATGGGCCCGAGACGACGAAGCAGCTGATCGAGGTCGCGCCCGGCGATGGCGATGCGGCCGGCGGCCGGGGGTTGCCCGTCGTGCGAGGCTTCGTCAGCGACCCGGCGCTGAACTGGTCGAACCGCAACCACATCCAGCTGTTCGTCAACGGCCGCACTATACGCGACACGCGGCTGTCCTACGCCGTCATCCAGGCCTACCACACGCTGCTGCCCGTGGGACGCTTCCCCATGGCGCTACTGTTCATCGAAATGCCTCCGGAAGAGGTGGATGTCAACGTCCACCCGACGAAGGTCGAGGTGCGCTTCCGCGAGGAGGGAGCGGTCTTCAGCGCCGTGCAGCGGGCTGTGCGGGCTGCGCTGCTGGAGACGGCTCCGGCGCGCGGGCTGGGGGGCTGGCCGGCCACCTCACCCCTGACGGGCGGCTGGTCGGGTTTTCGGCCGTCGTCCGGCGATGGGTTACCTTCTACCCAGCTCGACATCCCCTGGCAGTTGCAAGGCCCCGCCCCGGAGCGCGAGGGAAACAACAACGCCCCCGACGCCCGCCCGGCCGAGCTGCCCGGCACGAGTGCCCAGCGGCTGCCGATCATGCGCGTCATCGGTCAGGTCGGCGCGGCCTACATCATCACCGAAGGCCCCGAGGGAGTGTACCTGATCGACCAGCACGCCGCCCACGAGCGCATCCTCTATGAGCAATTCCTGGCGCAGCGCAAGGGGGAGCAGGTCGCCTCGCAGGGGCTGGTGGCCGCGGCCACCGTCTACCTGTCGCCGTCTCAATCCCACCTCGTTGAGGAGCAGATGCCGTTGCTGACGTCGCTGGGCTTCCAGATCGAGCCGTTCGGCCCCAACGCCTTCCGCATTCGCGCCGTGCCGGCCATGCTGTCGCGTGCCGATCCGGCGGCGTCGCTGGCGGCCGTCGTCGCCGACCTGGAGAACGAGAGCACACCGCTGCAGTCGGAGACAGAGGCGCTGGTCATCAAGCGAGTGTGCAAGACGGCGGCCGTCAAGGCGGGGCAGGCCCTCTCGCGCGAGGAAATGGAAGCGATGATCCTGCAACTGGAAGCGTGCGACGTGCCCCACACTTGTCCCCACGGCCGGCCGACACTCATCCACCTGTCGGCGGCACAACTGGCGCGGCAGTTCGGTCGCACCTGAGGGAGCCACACCTCGACTACGGCGCTTGGGCCTCGTATTCCAACCGCCAACCCCCGTCCTGCCCGTCGGGGCATAGCACCACCTGCAAGTCCTCGGCCGACGGCGCCTCGCCGCCAACGGCGACGGCGTAGACGATCTCCGGCGACATGTCGAAGTCGGCGTAGCCGGGATCCTGCCCTGCCTTGAAGCCGGTGACGAACGTATCCTCGCCTCCCGGCCACTGCACAGTGATCTTCACGCCCGGCGACGGCTGCCCCGCTTCATCGTGGACGGTGACCTCAAGCCGGTGGATCGCCTCGCCCGGGACGCAGACGGGCTCGCGGGCCACCAGGGCGAAGCGCGCGGCCGCCTCGGTTGCACGCAGCACGGCCGTCGGCGGCAACGCGGGCGCGGCCGTGGCCGGCGGCAGCGGCACGGGCAGAGCCAGCAACCCGACGGCGGGGGAGTCGATGCCCAGCGCCCCCGCCATCGCCGCCAGTCGCTGGTCGCCGGGGGTTGTCGCCCCGCTGCGCAGACCGGCGGCGAGCAGATCGAGCAGCGCCCTCTCGCCACCCGGACCGAGCGCGGCCAGCCGACGCGCGGCAGCGTCCCGGTCGCCGTCGGCGGCGAAGCTGTCGGCCATGAGCCGCAGGTAGGCGTCGCGGTCGGCCTCGTTGAGCCGGGCGGGGGTCTGGTTCGTCTCGGCACCCGGAGCGATCAACCAAGCGTAGGCCAGTCCACCGGCCAGACCGATGAGCAGCGAGACGAGCAGCAGGACGGAGAGGGGAACGCGCCGCATGGGACTACTCCGCTGACGGATCCTCTGTGGCGTGGACGCCCAACTCGGCTGCCAGCGCCTGCAGCGCGGCCAGCGCGTCGGGGTCGTCCTGGGCGGTGATGAAGGCGTTGAGCAGGGCGATGTCGGCGTTGTCTCCCAGCCGGGCGAGGCGGGCGCGGGCCAACGCCAGGTCGCCGTCGGCGTGGTAGGCGGTGGCGGTCATAATGGCGTAATCGATGCGCCCCTCGGCCGACAGATGCTCCGGCGTCACGCCCGTATAGGCCACCGGCCACACCACCCACCCGGCGAACAAGCCGAGGGCGATGCCCAGCACAAGCCCCACAACCACGACTGCCAGACGCATGCTCACTCCTGCCGATCAAACGAAAACGGCTTCCTCGCTGGAAGCCATTGTTTGCCCACCATACGGGCGAGACCTATAATCAATTCCTGGTGAGTGCCGAAGGTGGGAATCGAACCCACACTCCCGAGGGAACACGATTTTGAGTCGTGCGCGTCTGCCTGTTCCGCCACTTCGGCATCATCCGAACAAGTGCGGAGTATAGCCCAGGGGGCGCTTTCTGTCAATCGGCGCGCCCCTTATATGATGAACGAAGAGACACTCATTCAGCAGGCCCAGAAGGGGGACGTCGTCTCCTTCAACCGGCTGGTCGTGCAATACCAGGAGATGGTATTCAACGTGGCCTACCGGATCATGGGCGATCCCGCCGTCGCTGAGGACGTGGCCCAGGAGACGTTCATCACCGCTTACCAGAGCCTGGGCACCTTCCGCGGCGGCAGCTTCAAATCGTGGCTCATCCGCGTGGCCACGAACCGCTGCTACGACGAGCTGCGCCGTCGCAAGCGCCGCCCGCAGACTTCGCTGGACGAGATCGTCGACGAGAACGAGTCGTTTGCCTTCCTGCGCAGCCCCACCGACGGACCCGAGGCCCACCGGCAACGCGTCGAATTGGCGCTGGCGATCGAGCAGTGCCTGAAGGGGCTGCCCGAGGAGCAGCGCATCGTCACTGTGTTGGGAGACGTAGAAGGGTACGACTATCAGGAGATCGCCACGATCACGCGCGTTTCGCTGGGCACGGTGAAGTCGCGCATCAGCCGCGCCCGGGCCAAATTGCGGGACTGTTTGCAAGAGATCGGCGGGGAACTATTGCCGTCCGCATATCGTCTAGAATCCAGAGGAACATAGGCGGACGAAGATGTTAGATTATTTACGCAATCGCAGGGCCTCGCCGGCCGAGAAGCGCCAGGAAATGCTCAACGCATACCTGGACAATGCCCTCACGGCCGCCGAGCGCGAGCGATTCGAGCGGCAACTGGCCGGTGACGCGGCCTTGCGCGACGAAATGGAGCGGCTACGCACCCTGAAGATTCAGATGCGCTCGATGCCGCGCCGCCGCGTGCCGCGCAGCTTCGCGCTGGACCCGGCGCTCTATGGCCGCCCCAAGCCCCAACCCCTGATGCGAGCCTACCCCGTCTTGCGCGGGGCCACGGCGCTGACGGCGCTGTTGCTCATCTTCACCCTGGCGCTGGGCATGTTCCAGGGGGGCTCGTTTGGCCAAACGGCCGACAGCGCGCCGGCGGCCGAGATAATCACGATGAGCGAGATGCCCGTCGAGGAGCCGGCGATGTCGCCGGAGAGCGCGCACATGGCCGCGCCCGACGCTCGCGAGGCGCTGGACGGCGCCCGGCCCACCGTAGAGGTCGCCTTGGAAGAGAGCGCGGAGCTATTCGCCACCGAAGCGCTGACCGACTCCTTCACCTTAGAGGCCGCGCCTGTGCCGCCGGCATCGCCCGCCCCCGAGGAGGACATGGCCGCCGCCGGCATGCCTGAGACGGAGCTGTCGCCGCAATTGGAGATGGAAACGGCCGACACCGCCGAGCCGGAGGTCGCTGAGTCGGGGATGCCCGCGAATCCCGTTGAGGAAGAGGTGACCGAAGCGACGGGCGGCCGCGCGTTCGGCAACTTCCTGGGCCCGCTGCAGATCACGCTGTTGATCGTCTTCCTGTTGCTGCTCGCCCTGTTGCTCATTGCTCGCCGGCAAGTGCGGTCGTTCTGACGGATGCCCGACGTTCCCGCACCCCCCGATAGCGCCCCCGAGTGGTTCGCCTACTGCCCCCGCTGCGCCACGCCCATGCAAACCCGGCCGCGCATGGACAAGCCGCGCCGGGTCTGTCCCACCTGCCGTTATGTCTACTTCACCGATCCCAAGGTCGGGGTCGGCGTGGCTGTTGTCGAAGACGACAAACTGCTGTTGGTGCAGCGTCGCATGAACCCCGAGCGGGGCAAGTGGAGCCTGCCGGCGGGCTTCGTCGACCAGGGGGAAGACCCGCAGGCGACGGCCGGGCGCGAGGCGCTGGAAGAGACGGGGCTGGTCGTCGAGGTGGCGGCGGTGATCGACGTGTTCCACAACCCACCGGGGCAAGGGGGCGCGGACATCTTCATCCTCTACCGGGCGCGGCTGGTCGGCGGCCGCCTGCAGGCGGGGGACGACGCTGGAGCGGCCGCCTTCTTCGCGCTCGACGAGCTGCCCGAGTTGGCCTTCGACAGCACCAAGGCGGCCGTGGCCCGGCTGCTGGCCCGCTGATCCCCCGCTACTCCACCGCCTTCTTGTAATGCCGGTGGCGCTTGTACCACTGGATGCCCATCGTCTCCATGTCGGAGCGGCTGTTGAAGTTCGTCTCGTTCACCTGGACGATGTCCATGTGCTTAAAGCCGTGGGTGGCGATTGTGTCGCGCAGTTCGGTGTAGAGCATGGCGTTGGCCCCCAGCCCTCGGTATTGCGGCAGCAGCCCCAGCCCGTTGATGTTGACCCAATCCGTCCTCTGCCGGTCGAGCAGGATGTGGATCCAGCCGAACGGGAAGAGGCGGCCGCGCGCTTTCTGCAACCCGGCCGAAACGTCGTGGTAGGCGATGAGGAAGCCGGCGATGTCGTCCCCCTTCATCACCAGCTTGATCAGCGACGGGTCGACGATGGTCAGCAGGGTGTTGATGACAGTACGCGTCTCGGCTTCGGTCGGCGGGAAGAAGCTGTGCAGACCGCTCATCGCCTGCCGGTGGACGGCCATGGCTTGCGGAATCCAGTCGCGAATCTCATTCTTCGAGGCGAACGTCTTGATCCAGAAGCCCCGCTTCTCCTTCACCTTGGCGGCGATCTGGTAGAGGCGCTCCGGCATCTCGTGGTCGCCGCGGGCGTAGCCCGACAGGTAATCGGTGTCCTTCTCGTAGCCTGAGTCCTTAATAAAGGCGTCGTAGTACGGGTAGTTGTACGGAATGGTCATCGCCGGACGGTGGTCGAACCCCTCGACGAGGACGCTGCCGTCGATACCGGCCAGTCCGCGCGGGCCGATGATCAGATCCAGACCGTGGCCCTTGGCCCACTCGTTGGCCTGCCGCAGCAGCAGTCGCGCCACCTCGATGTTCTCGATGACCTCGAAGTAGCCGAAGAAGGCGGTCTTGCTGTTGTGGAAGTTGTTGAAGCTGCGATTCTCCAGCATGGCCATGCGGCCGAGGACGCGGTCCCCTTCCTCGACGACGAAGAAGTCGGCGTAGGAATGCTCGTAGAACGGATGCTTCGAGGCGTCGAGCAGGTTCATCGCGTCGCCGCGCAACGGCGGCACCCACAGCGGATGTCCCTCGTACAGGTCGAAGACGAAATCGACGAAGCGCGCGCGCTCCCGTTTTTGGGTGGTATCTAGTTTACGGATTTGCATGGCTGGGTTGGGTGTCGTCGACGCGGCGCAACTTTTTCATGGCCGCCAGTTCGCTGGGATAGATGCGCTTGACGCCGTCGCCGAGCGCCTGCTCGATGTCGCGGATGTTGCGCACCAGGTTGTGGAAGCCCATCACCTCGACTGAGGCGGCCTGGTCGGAGCCCCACATGGCGCGGTCGAGGGTGATGTGGCGCTCGACGAACGTGGCCCCCAGGGCGACGGCCGCCCACGTCGGCGCCAGCCCCACCTCATGGCCGGAGTAGCCGATCGGCGCGTCGGGGAAGCGCTCCTTCAGCGTCGGGATCATCATCAGGTTCAGCTCTTCCGGCGGGCAGGGGTAGGCTGAGGTCGCGTGGGCAATCATCAGGTCGTCGTGGCCCAGCAGGTCGACGGCAGCCTCGATCTGCCACATCTCCGTCATGCCGGTGGAGATCATCAACGGCCGACCGGTCGATTTCAGCTTCTCCAGCAGCGCGAAGTCGGTCAGCGTGGCCGAGGCGACTTTGTAGAGCGGCGTGTCGAACTGCTCCATGAACTCGACGGCCTGCTCGTCCCAGCAAGAGACGAACCAGTCGAGGTTGCGCGCCCGGCAGTAGCGGTCGATGGAGCGATACTGCTCGTAGGTGAACTCCATTTTGTGGCGATATTCGAGATAGGTGATGCGCCCCCAGGGGGTATCCCGCTCGATGTCCCACTGGTCGCGCGGGACGCACAGCTCCGGCGTCCGCTTCTGGAACTTGACGGCGTCGGCTCCGGCGAAAATGGCCCCGTCGATGAGCTTGCGGGCCAGATCGAGCGAGCCGTTGTGGTTGATGCCGATCTCGGCGATGATGTACACCGGTTCGCCGTCGCCGATCGTGTGGCGGCCGGCGGTTACTTTGGCTTGATTGGTCATACTTGAATTCACTCTCCTGAAGCGGCCGTCTCCATGCGGGCGGCGATGATTAGCTCGGCGAAGTCGCGGAACGCGCCGTGCCCGCCCCGGCTGGGGCAAACGAAATGGGCCACCGCCCGCGCGAACGGCGTCGCGTCGGCCGGGCAGCCCGCCAGCCCCACCAGCTTCATTACCTCTACGTCATTGGTATCGTCGCCGATGTAGGCGATCTCTTCCGGCCTCAAATTGCGACGCTCCAGAATCTCGCGCAACACGGCCGGCTTGTCCTTGATGCCCAGATGTAGCTCGACGATGGCCAGCTTCTCGGCCCGGCGCATCACCGGCCCGGAATGCTCGCCGGTGATGATGCCCACGTCGACGCCCGCGAAGTTGCGCAGCCGCTCGACGCCCATGCCGTCGCGTATCGAGAAGCGCTTCAGCTCCTCGCCGGCGGCCGAGTAGTATACTCCGTTGTCGGTCAATACGCCGTCACTGTCCGTCAGCAAGAAACGAATGGCGCGCGCGCGGCGGTGCAGGTCGGTTGTGGTCAT
>CAYNOL010000016.1:0-3188 GCA_964398825.1 uncultured Ardenticatenaceae bacterium | reverse complement strand
CCCCCATCCACCACCAAATTCGCCCCGGTCATATAGGCTGAGGCATCGCTGGCGAGGAAAATGATGGCGCCCTGGTAGTCGTCGGCGAAGGCCATGCGATCCAGCATTGTCCGCGCCGAGTAGTTGCGGACGAAGTACTCATCCTGGTTGTTCTCGACGCCGCCCGGCGAAAGCGTGTTGACACGGACGCCGGCCTGTCCCCAATAGGCGGCCAGGAAGCGGGTGAAGGCGATGACCGCCCCCTTGGTCGTTGGGTAGGCGGGCGACTTATAAAAAGGCTGGCGGCCGTCGGGCGTCTTGTAGAGCGACTGATCAGGGGCGACGATGCCGTAGGTTGAGGCGATATTGATGATGCTGCCCTTGCCTTGGGCGGCCATCGGCGCGCCGAGGATCTGGGCGCACAGGAAGACGCCGGTGACGTTGGCTTCCAGCGACTTGCGCCACATGTCGAGCGGATAATTCTCGAAGCGAGAGCGCTCGGCGGCCAGCGCCGGACTCTCGAACATGTCGTTGATGGCCGCGTTGTTGACCAGCACGTCGAGGTGGCCGAAGCGGGACAGGGCGGCGTCACGCAAGGCGGCGATGCTGTCCGGGTCCGTGACATCGAGCGCGTGGCCCAGTGACGGCGTCGGCAGTGTGGCGGCGAACGCGGCCGACGCTTCGCCGTCAAGGTCGGCCACAATGACGTTGGCCCCGTATGCCGCCAGCGCCTCGCAATGCTTGCGGCCGATGAGCCCCAGCGCGCCGGTGACGACGGCCGTCTTGCCCGCCAGAGAGAAAAGGTTATCGGTCATAGGCCTTGCTACTGGGAATTACTTCTTCACCGCCGGCTTGATATTAAAGCTGTCCGTCCGGCGGAAGACGGGCTGGACGGGCGTGCCGCGCAGCCGCTGCTCCAGGTCGCCCGCTTCCAGCGCCGCCTTCAGCTCGGCCAGCACCTCGCCGTACGCTTCCAGCGTGTAGGCCAGGTCGTCCTCGGTGTGGCTGTAGCACATATTGTGGAAGCCCGACCACAGGATGCCGCGCCGGATGAGCTCCTGTTGCACCAGCGACTTCATCAGCAGTGCCTGGCCCCCCTTGTCGTCGAAGAAGATCAGCCCGCGGGCGGGGTGGCCCTTGCAATGGGTGATGTCGCGCAGTCCCAGTTCGGTGACGATCTCGTTGTAGCCGTCCATCAACACCTGCCCTTTGCGGGCCAGGTCGGCAGCCACGTCCTTGTCGCGCAGCTCGTGGATGGTGGCCTGGGCTGCGGCCAGCGACAGCGTCTCGCCGCCGAAGGTCGTGAAGAAAAAGACGTGGTCGTTCAGAAGCGACATCACGTCGGCCCGGCCCGTTAGAACCGCGATCGGCATGCCGTTGGCGATCGCCTTGGAGTAGCAGGCCAGGTCGGCCGTGACGCCGAAGTACTCCTGCGCTCCGCCCAATGCCCAGCGGAAGCCGGTCCACATCTCGTCGAAGATCAGCAGCGTGCCGTTGGCCTCGCACGCCGCCTTGACCTTCTGCAGGAAGTCGTCTTTGGGGAAGTCGAAGGTCATCGGCTCCAGGATGACGCAGGCGGTGTCTTCGTCCAGCGCGGCCGTCAGCGAATCGATGTCGTTGTAGTTGAAGGTGTAGACGAGGTCTTTCACCGCCTGGGGGACGCCCAAATTGCGGGCGGTGACGCCGATATACCAGTCGTGCCAGCCGTGATAGCCGCAGCACAGCACCTTGTCGCGGCCGGTGTAGGCGCGGGCCAGCCGCACGGCCGCGCTGGTCACCTCGGCCCCCGTCTTGGCGTAGCGCACGCTCTCGGCGTTGGGGATCACCTCGCGGATCAGTTCGGCCACCTCCACCTCGAGCGGATGGATGAGCGGGAAGACAATGCCGTCTTCCAGTTGGGCGCGGATAGCGTCATCGACCAACTCATAGCCATAGCCGAGCGATATTGGGCCGATGGCCATGTTGTAATCGAGGTATTCGTTGCCGTCCACATCCCACACGCGCGCGCCTTTGGCCCGCCTCAGGTACTTGGGGGCCACGCCGTCGACGTATTGCGTCGGCCCTTTGGCCAGCGTCTGGGCGTAGGCGGGGATGAGCCCTTCGTTGCGCGCGTGGAGCTTTTCGGACTCGGTGATGTTGGGGTAATCCTGATGGAGTTGGACTTTATTGGGCATGAATCATCCTTGTATGGCGCGGGCGCAATGGGGCGCGGCGCGTTCGTGAGATCAGGCGCGGGCGGGCACGCGCTCCAGAATGCGGGCGGCGATCTGCTCGCCGGTGAACCCCTCGTAGCGCAGCACGTCGGGCAGCAGCGCCGGGCGGAACCAGCGCTCGTCGAGGGCGAAGGGCAGCACGTCGGCCGTCTCGCCATGCTTCAGCAGCGTCTCGGCGACGATCGAGTACAGTCCGCCGGTCAGGAAGTGGTCTTCCAGTGTCACCAGCAGCGACGTCTCGCGGGCCGCGCGCAACACCGCCTCTTCGTCAATGGGCTTGGGTGTGCGCACGTTGACGAGGCGCACCGAGAGCCCCTCGGCCTCGAGGATCGCCCTGGCTTCCCACGCCTGGGCGAAGAGCATGCCGTAGACGAGGATGGCGACATCCGTGCCGTCCGACACCTGCTCGGCGCGGCCGATGTGGAAGTCGGGGTCGTGGTCATAGACCGGCTTCAGCCCGTTGTAGCGGATGTAGGTGGGGTGGGGGCTGTTGATGATGTGGGGCAGGCCGAGCAGCATGTCCTGCTCGTCGGCCGGGCAGAAGACGTGCATGTGGGGGATGCCGCGCATCAGCGACACGTCCTCGATCGCCTGGTGGGTGGGCCCGTTGCCGTCGGACAGAAAGCCGGGCACGCCGCCCACCAGCTTCACCGGCAGATTGCCGATGCCGACGTCGGTGCGCACGAATTCGAAAGCGCGCAACGTCAGGAAGGTCGCCAGCGCGTGCAACACGGGGACGCGGCCGCGCAAGGCCAGCCCGGCCGCCGCGCCCACCATGGTCTGCTCGGTGATGCCGGTGTCGATGAAGCGCTCCGGCGCCAGGTTTGGCAGGTTGCGAATGGCGGCCCGATTTTCGGCCGTCATGACGATAATCCGTTCGTCGGCGGCCATCATTTCCAGTAGGGTTTGTTCGTAATTTTTCATGATGTTTCCAGAGTGCGGCTATCTGACGATGAGCGCTTCCGATTCGATCTGCGCCCGCCGGACGCCGTGCAG
>CAYNOL010000015.1:0-33043 GCA_964398825.1 uncultured Ardenticatenaceae bacterium | reverse complement strand
GTTGCAGAGGGTCATGGCCTCGGCCGCGGCCGTGGCTTCGTCCAGCAGCGAGGCGTTGGCGATCTCCAGCCCCGTCAGCTCGGTGACCATCGTCTGGAAGTTGATCAGCGCCTCCAGGCGGCCCTGCGAAATCTCCGGCTGGTAGGGGGTGTAGGCCGTGTACCAGCCCGGGTTCTCCAGCACGTTGCGCTGGACGACGGGCGGGGTGATCGTGCCGTAGTAACCCATGCCGATGTAGGAGCGGAAGACCTTGTTCTTGCCGGCGATGCGGCGCAGTTCGTCGAGGATGCCCTGCTCGCTGCGCGGCGGGTCCATGGCCAAGAAACCGTCCATGCGGATGCTGGGCGGGATGGCCTCGTCGACCAGCTCTTCGAGCGAGTTGAGGCCGAGCGTTTGCAACATCTCTGTCACGTCCTTGCTGCGCGGGCCGATGTGGCGCTTCACAAAGCGGTCGGCCGTCGGCAGCAGGTCGCGATTGCTCAGGCGGGATTCGCCGTCATTGACGGCTTCGATGATGCTTTGCCATTTGGCGCGAGTAGAGGGGGTTGTCATGGGATTGTTCTCCGGAAGAGGAGCGCAGGCGGCAAGCAACAGGCCACGTCCGAAAGGGCCGAGGCTTGGTCACTGCCGTCCGGCGGTCACTCCTAATGCTCGCGGGTCTTGGTATATGCCTCGTAGGCGGCCGCGTCCATCAGGCCGTCTACGTCGGAGGGATTGCTCATGCGCACCCGCACCAGCCACGCTCCGTATGGGTCGCTGTTGAGGGACTCGGGAGAATCGACGGCCGCGTCGTTGACGGCCACGACTTCACCACCGACGGGCATCAGCACATCCGACGCCGCCTTCACCGACTCGACGACGCCGAACGGGCTACCCTGGTCGATGCTGTCGCCGACGCTCGGCAGTTCGACATAGACGATGTCGGACAGAGCGTCCTGAGCGTAGTCGCTGATGCCGATCACGGCCTCGTCACCTTCGACGCGAACCCACTCGTCGGTCTTGGCGTAACGCAGGTCGGGTTGAAATTTCAAGCTCATGGGGACTCCTTCAAGCAAACTATTGAGATTTAGGAATTGGTCAGTGGAAACGAACGAGGACACCGAGCAAGCCCGCCCCGCGTGGGGTGATCTCGCCGGTGTCCTCTGTCATTAACCTGAGAGATTCACGGCGCCGTGAGCCGCCGGCCCACATCCGCTTGCCCCTTCGGTGGGGGCGCGCCGTCGCGCCCGACGCTTTCCAGAAGAAACCCGGCCGCACGGTCCCTTGTACCTGAGAGATTCCCGGGAAGAGTTGATGCTTCTCGCCCCGCTTGCCCCTTCGGCGACCCCGCGCGGGGTGCTCTCCCGGGCGGCCGCTAGCATCCTATTTTGTTAGCAACAACTGATGCCTATATATTGTAGTCGGTGGGGGGGATGCGTCAAGCGCTGACCGGGGTAAAATATGGGCAGTATGATCAACAGCCCGACCGTCACCTCGAACGGCGTCCTGCGCCCCACGCAGATCGAGGTCGACCTGGACCGCCTGGCGGCCAACTACCGCGCTATTCAAGCCCACGTCGCCCCCGCGGCCGTGATGCCCATCCTGAAGGCCAATGCCTACGGCCACGGACTGGTCGAGGTGGCGCGCCTGATGGAGCGGAACGGCGCGCCCTATCTCGGCGTCGCCTTTCTGGAAGAGGGTATCCTGCTGCGCGAGGCGGGCATCACCACGCCCATTCTCGTGCTGGGCGGCATCATCGGCAATCAGGTGCCGCTGTTCCTGGCCCATGACCTGACCCTCACCGCCTCGTCAGTGGAGAAGCTGGGTCAGATCGAGGAAGCGGCCCGGCAAATGGGCGTGCGGGCCAAGGTTCACCTGAAGATCGACACCGGCATGGAGCGCATCGGCGTCCACTACTACAGCGCAGCGAGCCTGCTGGAAGCCGCGCTGGATTGCGACCATTTCGAGGTCGAGGGCATCTTCTCCCACTTCGCCGACGCCGACGCGGCCGACCTGGGGTACTCTCGCCTGCAGCTCGACCGCTTCAACGAAGTGCTCAGGTTCTATGAAGCGCGCGGCCTGCCGCGCCCGCCGCTGCGCCACATGGCTAACTCGGCGGCCATCGCCGCCTTCCCGCAGAGCCACTTCGACATGGTGCGGGCCGGGTTGCTGCTTTACGGCGTCTACCCGTCGGAGCAAATGGCGCGGACGGTCGACGTGCGCCCGGCGCTTAGCTGGAAGTCGCGCGTCGTCTACTTCAAGGTCGTCCAGCCCGGCCACCCGGTCAGCTACGGCTGCACGTGGCAGAGCGACCACCAGGTGAGGGCCGTCACCATCCCCGTCGGCTATGGCGACGGCTACTTCCGCAGCATGAGCGGCCGGGCCGAGGTGGTCATCCGCGGCAAGCGGTACCCCGTCGTCGGTCGCGTGTGCATGGATCAGATCGTCGTCAACATCGAGTGGGACACTGCCTACAACGGCGACGAGGTGATCCTCATCGGTGAGTCAGAAGACGGCGCGTCGATCACCGTCGAAGAGTTGGCCGAGTGGGCCGGGACGATCCCGTGGGAGATTTTGACCAACGTCAACACGCGGGTGCCGCGCGTCTACCTTGGCGGCGCGGGGGCATAGGCCGTCGGGGCAATTTGACACCGCTTGCTGATTATGGGTAAATTCCTCTATTCACAATTGCGCTCTATGTGGAGAGGGCGGGTCGCAAACCTGCCCCTACATGACGCGCTGTCCCCGCTAGGGGCGGGTCTATGACCCGGCCGCTTAGCTTTTTGAGTAAATTATGGATGCTGTTTTAACCCTACAGGAGAACCTGCACTTCACGGCCGTGGCCCCCAGCGGGTTCGTCATCAACATCGACACCAAGGCGCCGGAAGGCGAGATGAGCAAGGGAGCCACCCCGATTGAGCTGCTGCTGATGAGTCTGGCCGGGTGCACGGCCATGGACGTCGTGTCGATCCTGCGCAAGAAGCGCCAGAACGTGACCGGCTTCCAGATTCGTGTTCACGGCAACCGGGTGGAAGACCACCCCCGCGTGTTCACCGACTTCGAACTGGAGTACATCGTGAAGGGGGTTGGTATCGACCCAATGGCCGTGCAGCGGTCGATCGAGCTGTCGGTCGAGCATTACTGCTCCGTCCATGCCATGCTGGAGAAAGCGGCCACGATACGTACACGATACACGATCATTCAGGAATAGATGGAAAGCCATCACCGGGGGAACAGTGTTATGGGCCTGGTTGAACTACTAGAGCGAGAAGAGGAGCAGATCGTTGCCGAGGCAGCCGAAGCCTTGACGCGCTCCAACCTGATCCGCTACCGGGAAGTGGGAGAGGCAGCCCGCCACGAGCGGCTGTCGGCGCTCTACCGCTTCACGCTGCAGAGCATTCGCCAACGCAATCTGGTGCCCATCATCGAGCACATGACGCGCGTGGCTGAGGAGCGCTTCCACGCCGGGTTTGCCATTCGCGAGGTGCAGGTAGCGATCAACGTGCTGGAAGAGGCGATCTGGAACCACGTCGTCAGCGTGACGCCGCCGGACGAGTTGGCTGAGGCGCTGGGGCTGACGACGACGGTGCTGGGCGCGGCCAAAGATGCCTTGGCCCGCACCTATGTATCCCTGGCGAGCGAGACGAAAGCGCCGGCCCTCGACCTGTCGGCGCTGTTCGGGGGAAAGGCCAGCGGCTAGATGAGACGCTTCCTGCGCAACGCGCTCCACCCTGAGCGGTATCATGGCCGGTTGCGCGGGCAGAAAGCTCCCTATTTCGAAGGTTGGTACTACAAGCTGGTCGACGCCACCGGGCAACATCGCTTCGCCTTCATCCCCGGCGTCTTCTGGAGCAGCCGCCCCCATTCGTTCATCCAGGTATTGGACGGGGCCAATGGCGCGGCCCACTACCACGAATACCCGATCGACGCGTTTAAACCAACTGACGAGCCGTTCGAAGCGCGCGTAGGCGGCAGCCGTTTTCAGGTCGATGCCATTACACTCGCCGTCGATAAGCCGGAGCAGCGCGTCGCGGGGACGATACGCTTCATCGGCGGCGTGCCCTGGCCGGTAACGCCGGCCTCGCCGGGCATTATGGGTTGGTATGCCTGGGTGCCGTTCATGGAGTGCTACCACGGCGTCCTCAGCCTCGATCACGCGCTGGACGGTTCGCTGGTGATCGACGGCCGCGAGATCGACTTCACCGGCGGCCGGGGATACATCGAGAAGGATTGGGGCCGCTCGTTCCCCGAAGCGTGGATCTGGTTCCAGACGAACCATTTCGAGACACTGGGCACCAGCCTGACCGCCTCAATCGCCATCATCCCCTGGGTCTTCACCAGCTTCCCCGGCTTCATCATCGGCCTGTGGCACGAGTCGCGTCTCTACCGCTTCGCCACCTACACCGGCGCGAAGGTCGAGCGGCTGGCCGTCAGCGAGCGCACCATCGATTGGGTCGTGGGCGACGGGACACACCGGCTGGAGATGTTCGTGATGCAAGGGCCGGACACAACCTATGGCCTACTGAAGGGGCCCGACGTGGCCGAAATGGGCAAGCGCGTGGCCGAGACACAGTCGGCGACGGTGGCGACGCGGCTGACCGAGCGCAAGGGTGGTCGAGTCGTGTTCGAAGGGACGGGCCGCCACGCCGGTCTTGAAGTCCACGAAGTGGAACAGCGGCTGCTGAAAATGGTCGGGAAGGGGAATGCTTTAACCACGGATTGACGCGGATAAGAACGGATTAGACTGATTTTTATCCGGATCATCCGTTTTAAACCGTGAAAATCCGTGTTGAAAGATTTCCGCTCGCTACAAACAAAGCGCGAGGAGCAGCAGCAGGAAGACGGCGACGACCGCAAAGGCGGACGGGTTGCGTAGCCCTACTGTTCGCGACAGGTAGACCAGGCGCGGCGGCAGGAACATCACCACCAGCAGCACAAACGCCGCCACCGGCCACCAACCCGGATCGCCGAGCGAGAGGCCGACGACGGCCGCCTGCGCCGCCAACACGACCAGCAAGACGGCCGTCAGCGCCAGCCCCACGCCCCCCGCCAGCCCATGCTCCCGGCTGCCCGGCTCATAGCGCGGCTCCACGGTGAAGCCGAAGACGAGCACGTAGAGCAGCGAGAACGCCAGCCATGCCCCCGGCCCAAGGACGAAGTAGGACGCCGCGCCCCCCTCGCCCATAACCCTTGTGTCGACGAGCTCGGCCGACGCGAAAAAGCCCAATTGCCACGCCAGCGCCAGGCTAAAGACCAGCGAGAAGACGAGTGCCAGACCGATGCGCCCGCCCCGGCCCAGCCATTCGCCGGCCGGCGGCGCGGCTTTCAGGCGCCGGAACAAAAAGACCCCGGTGGCGAAGAGGAAGAAAGCCACGGCCAACAGCAGCGCATTGCGGCCGTTGGGCGTGGTCATGGTGGGGACGAGCTGCGGCAAAAGGAACCGGGCGGCCGCGAACGTCAGTAGGTCGGCGACAACGGCCAGGACGACGAAAATGAGCGGATTTGATTGCTTCATACAAGGGCCGATTATAGCAGACGCCCCGGCGCGAGAAATGAATACGCGTGGAAATGGCGCCGCGACAGTGTGGCGACGGTTGACAGCCCCTAGCCAGTCCCTATAATTTAACTAGTCAGTATAGGCGAAGCGTTCTGACACACCGTTTCCCTGGTTGTGCTACAAATCGGATATCCGGACGGCGACCGGAACTATGGACACAGTGCGCTTGGGAAATCGGCACTGCTTCCGACGTGTAATGGTTACGTGTTATGAGTGAGGGAGAAGGCAAAGAGATCAGGGGCGAACAGGGGCCCGATGACGACTACTGGGCGGCGCTGTTTCAGACAGAAGAGTCTGTGGCCGAGCCGCTGCCCCATGAGGCTCCCGACTTTCCACTGCCTCAGGATGGGTTCAAGCTCCCTGCCGGCTTTCTGACAGACAACGGTCGTGAACCCGCCTTGACCCCGCCCGCTAAGCCGGCCGCAACGCCTCCCGTGTCCGATCTATGGCAGTTGGCCCAGCAGCTCATGGACGCCGACGAGACCATCGAGCTGCAAGTCACCGGCTTCAACAAGGGCGGCCTGCTGGTCGATTGGAACGGCCTGCAAGGCTTCGTGCCCGCCTCGCAAATCATCGACTTCCCTCATTTCCACGTGGAGCGGGAGCGCCCCCAGACGCTGGCCAAATGGCTGGGCAAGACACTGCGTCTCAAGCTGACCGAGGTCACCAAAGCCAGCAACCGCCTCATCCTGTCGGAGCGGGCAGCGCTGGTTCCGGCCAGGAAAAAAGGGGAGCTATTGAGAAACGTGCAAGTGGGCGAAGAGCGGGAAGGGGCGGTTACCAATCTGACCCACTTCGGCGCGTTCATCGATTTGGGCGGCGTCGAAGGGCTAGTTCACATTTCCGAAATCTCCTGGAGCCGGGTGTCGCACCCCAGCGCACTGCTTCATCAGGGCCAGGTGGTGCGCTGCCTGGTGCTCAGCGTCGATCACGGGGCGGAGCGCGTAGCCCTCAGCATCAAGCGGCTGCGGCCGGACCCATGGCAAACGGCCGAGAAGCGTTACAAACCGGGCAGCCTGGTGCGGGGAACGATCAGCAACATCACCACCTATGGAGCGTTCGTCCTACTGGAGGAGGAGCTGGAAGGGCTCGTCCACATCTCCGAGCTGGCCGAAGGGGTGTTCAAGCACCCGCACGACGTCGTTGACCTGGGGGAGCGGGTGACCGCCCGCATACTCACCATCGACGCCCGTCAGAAGCGCATCGCCCTATCGCTGCGCGGGACGAACTCCGGCGCTGCCCCGGGCAAGTAGAATCTCTATGCCCCGTTCGGGTTCCTCAGCCGAAAAACCTGCGCGCCAGCGGGAGAGCCCCCCGGAAGAGACCGCGCCGATTTCCTGGGATGAGCGCATGGTTGATGCTGTCTCCGCCCGCCGGCGCGAGGTTGGCGGCGTCCTGCTCCTGCTGTTCTCCGTCATCTCGCTGTTGTCGCTGGTCGGGTTGAGCCAGGCGGGAGTGCTGGGATGGTGGACGCGCCTGCTGCGGCAGATTTTCGGTTGGGGGTCGCTGGCCGTGTGCGTGGCGCTGGCGGCGTTGGGGCTCTATCTGGTCGCCGGGCGCGCCGGCCGGCTGCCGCGCATCGACCCGGCCAAGCTTGTCGGTGGCGGCATTCTCGTCGTGGCCGTCATGGGGCTGGCCCATCTGGCGGGCGGCTACACGTTGCGCGACGCCTTCGCCGGGCGGGGCGGGGGGCTGGTCGGTTGGGCGCTGTCCGAGCCGCTTTTCGGCTTCTTCGGCCCCTTCCTCGCCTTCCTCATCTATTTGGCGCTATTCGGCTGGGCGTTCATGCTGCTGACGGGGCGGACGTGGGAAGACATCCGCCGGGGGCTGTTCGTCGTCTCCAACCGGCTGGCGTTGTGGGCGGATCGGGTTGACCCGGATCGGATTGACGTGGTGGGTTCGGCCGACCTGGTCGCGGCCGACGGCGACGTTGCCGAACCACTCGCCGCCCGCGCGACGACGGCCGCTGAACCGGCGCTTGTCGACGCGCCGGAGTCGTTCACCGACACCCGCCGGCGCGATCCCCGCCTGCCGCCTATTGACCTGCTGGAGCGGGGCGAAGCGCTGACCCACGCCCGCGACGAGATCGCCTGGAAGAGCGAGCGCATCGAGACAACGCTGTTCGATTTCGGGCTGCCGGCCAAGGTCGTCGAGGTGCGGCGCGGTCCGGCGGTGACGCAGTTCGGCGTCGAGCCGGGCTATATCGAGCGGCCCGGCCCCGACGGCGAGATGAAGCAACAGAAGGTGCGAGTGGGGCAGATCGCCGCGCTGCAGCGCGACCTGACGCTGGCCCTGGCTGTGCCCCGATTGCGCATCGAGGCCCCTGTCCCCGGCCGCAGCGTCGTCGGCATTGAGGTGCCCAACGGCCAGACCAACGTCGTCCGTCTGCGCGGGCTCATCGAGTCGCCGTCTTTCGTCCGCCTTAACTCATCGCTCGGCGTCGGCCTGGGGCGGGACGTGGCCGGTGAGCCCGTCGTGACCGACCTGGGCAAGCTGCCCCATTTGCTGATCGCCGGCACCACGGGCTCGGGCAAATCCGTCTGCATCAACGCTTTCATCACCGCTCTAGCCTATAACAACGCGCCGGAGCAGCTCAAGCTGGTCATGGTTGACCCCAAGAAGGTGGAGCTGATCCGCTTCAACGGCCTGCCCCACCTCATCGGCAATGTCGAGGTCGACGCCGACCGGGCTGTGGGCGTGCTGCGCTGGCTCACCTCAGAGATGGATCGCCGTTACGAGTTGTTCGAGGCCGTCAGCGCCCGCAATATCGCCACCTATAACCGCAAGCACTCGGCCGCCAGCAAAGCCCACCTGCGGCTGCCCTACATCGCCGTCTTCATCGACGAGCTGGCCGACTTGATGCATATGTACCCCGGCGACGTGGAGCGCAATCTGTGCCGGTTGGCCCAGATGGCGCGCGCCACCGGCATCCACCTGGTGGTGGCCACGCAGCGGCCGTCCACCGACGTCATCACCGGTCTCATCAAAGCCAACTTCCCGGCGCGCCTCTCCTTCTCCGTGGCCTCGGGCACCGACTCGCGCGTCATCCTGGACACGGGTGGGGCCGAGCACCTGTTGGGCAAGGGGGACATGCTCTTCCTGGCGCCCGACGCCGGCGCGCCGGTTCGCGTGCAGGGCGTCTACGTCACCGACATGGAGATCGAGCGTATCGTCGAGCATTGGCGGCAGGCCGAGCCCGACCGCGAGCCCGCCCCACCGCCGTGGGAGCCGCTCATCGCCCGCTACGCGCTGCTGGATGAGACGGACAGCTTGCTGGAGTCGGCCGTCGAGCTGGCCAAGAAGCACGACAATCTGTCGGTGTCGTTTCTCCAGCGCCGCCTGCGCCTCGGCTACCCCCGCGCCGCCCGCCTGATGGAGCACCTGCACGAGATGGGCCTCGTCGAAGACCCGCAGGCGGGAGGCAAAACGCGCCGCTCCTACGTCAGCGAGGACGACGAAGACCCCATCGGCGACTTCCTCGGCGATCCTTAAGCGACGCTGCGGCCGATTGGGGAGCGGCAACAACTGTTCTATAATCCATTCTCATGCTGACCATCTTCAAGAATAAAAATAACTTCACGCGCTTTGCGTGGTTTGTCCTTGTCTTCCTGCTCTTCGTTGTCCTGTGGGGGGCGTTCGTGCGGGCCACCGGCTCGGGGGCGGGCTGCGGCAGCCACTGGCCGCTGTGCAACGGCGAGGTGGTGCCGCGCGCACCGCAGGTGGAGACGGTGATCGAGTTCACCCACCGCGTCACCAGCGCCTTTTCCGGCGTGCTGGTGCTGGTCATGCTGTTCTGGGCGTTCCGGCTGTTTCCCAAGGGGCATATCGTGCGTCGCGCGGCCGTCTATTCGACCATCTTCATCATCACCGAGGGGCTGGTGGGAGCCGGGCTGGTGCTGTTCGAATGGGTGGCCGACAATGAGTCCGTCGCCCGGGCGGTCTCGATGGCCGTCCATCTGGTCAACACGTTCCTGCTGCTGGCGGCCGTGGCCCTAACGGCGTGGTGGTCGGGAGCGGACACCGACTTCCGGCTGGAGCTGCGCGGCTCGGGGCGACCGGGCCGGCTGGTGGGCGTTGCCATACTGCTGCTGCTCCTGCTGGGCGTCAGCGGGGCGATCACCGCGCTGGGTGATACCCTGTTCCCGGCCGGGACGCTGCGCGAGGGGATCGAGCAGGACTTCCTGCCGACGGCCCACTTCCTCGTGCGCCTGCGCGTCTACCACCCCATTATCGCCGTGCTGACCAGCGTCTTCCTGTGGCTGGCCGCGCCGGTCATCGCCCGCGCCCGGCCGGGGGTGGGGGCGCTGTTCTTCCTCTATGCCGTGCGCGTGCTCGTCGTCGTCCAGCTGGCGGCCGGGGCACTCAACGTGTTGCTCAATGTGCCGGTGTGGATGCAGCTCGTGCACTTGCTTCTGGCCGACCTGATGTGGCTGGCCGTGGTGTTGCTGGGCGCAACGGCGCTGTCGGCCCCGGTGGCCGCTGCCCGACCAGTAACGCTATCGCCACAGGCCGGCGATTAGGCGGCTGAGGAGTGGGTGTGAAACGACCATGACACATTGGTACATCGGCACAATGGGCTTCGGCTACAAGCCGTGGCAGGGGACGTTCTACCCCGACAAGTTGCCCAAGACGCAGCAACTGGCCTACTACGCGACGCGCTTCAACGCGCTGGAGATGGATTCGACGTTCTACGGCACGCCCCGCCTGGAGACGGCCGAGCGGTGGGGGCAGACCGTCCCTGAGGGATTCGTCTTCTGCCCCAAGGCGCCGCGCGAGATCACCCATGATCTGCGCCTGGCCCCGGCGGCCGATGCCGCGGCGCACAACTTTCTGGAGACGATGCGGGTGCTGGGGGATAAGCTCGGCCCGGTGGTCTTCCAATTTCCGCCAGACTTCGACGCAACCGAGCGGGAGCCGCTCGACGCCTTCCTGGGCCGGCTGCCGCGCGACTTCCGCTACGCCGTCGAGTTGCGCCACCGATCGTGGTGGAGCGACGAGACGGAAGCGATGTTCCGCCGCCACGACGTCTGCTGGGTGGCGGCCGACTACATCTATCTGCCGAAGGAGATCCGGCGAACGACGGACTTCCTCTACCTGCGCTTCCTCGGCCGCCACGGCCAGTACGAGACGAAGACGCACGAGATCGCGGACAAGACGGCCGACCTGACGCGCTGGCGGGAGCTGGTTGCCGAGCACACCGACGCCGCGCCCACCGTCTACGCCTTCTTCAACGACGACTACGCCGGCCACGCCCCGGCGACGGCCGAGCGGCTGAAGGGGCAACTGGGCCTCGACGTGGAGCCGGGGCCGCCGCAGCAGGGGCGGTTGTTTTAACCATTTCTCCAGAGGGCGGGTCGCAGACCCGCCCCTACACGACGCCAACCCCTGTAGGGGCGGGTTTGTAACCCGCCCGCTTCACCCAATATCCAACAAAAAACCGCCGCTGGAAACCTCAGCGGCGGTTTTGATTTACGCTAACGAACGCTCGACTAAGCCAGGCCGGACAGCGAACCACCCGCCTTGTTACCCAGCACCTTGGCCGCGATTTGGCCGTACAGATGCGCGGTTATGAACGAGATGTACGGCCCCACAGCCAGACTGATGACAACGGCCGCGATCCACCCCAGGCAGGGGATGAGGCTGAGCACACCGATGACCAGCGAGATGACGAAGGCCGCGACGATGCTCACCAGGAAAGCGATCAGGATGTCGGCCATGTTGTTGCGAATGATGTCGATCACTTCACCGAAGCGGAACAAAGCCCCGAAATCATCCTTAATGGCATACTGAATCAAGATCGCCGGCGTCAGGAAGAGCAAAGCGATGGCGAACAGTAAGGTCAAGCAGACCATCAACAGGCCAACGCCGGATGCCAACGCCGCCATCGCATCGCTGCCGTCGCTGATGCTGGCCAAGCCACCCATGCCCAGACTGACGATGAGAACCAGGATGATGAACGGCAGCGTGTAGACGATCTGGGCCACGGTGACAAAGAAACCGTCGCGCATCAGCTCGCCATAATCTTCCCATTCCGGCAGGCCGTCCCATTGCCCATTCATGACCTGGCGAATGATCTTGATCAGGTAACCCTGCAAGATGAACGCCGGGATGATGAGAAAGCCCAAAAATGTCATCAAGGCAGCGATGATCAGCTTGCTGATCCACTGCTTGTCTTCCGTTACATAGCGAATTGCTTTATTGATATCCATTGATAGCTCTCCTTTTGTGATGCTAAAGATAATTACGCGGGATGCGAATTAAAGTTGCGGAACTGGATCGCATGATAATGGCATTGCTTCCGTTCGTCAAAGAGCGGGCCGGGACGAGTGGCTGCGGGGTGCTTTTTTCTCGCCAAAGCAAATATGCAATTGCCCGCGCCCATGCTAGAATCGCCTTCGTGGCGAGAATCATCTTCATGGGCACCCCGGACTTCGCCGTGCCGTGCCTGCAAACCCTCATCGAAACCCAGACCGTCGTCGGCGTCGTCACCCAGCCCGACAAGCCGGCCGGGCGGGGCAACCAGCTGCGCCCGCCGCCGGTCAAGCTGGCGGCCGAGGCGGCCGGCATCCCCGTCTACCAGCCCCGCTCGTTGCGACGGGAAGAGGCGGCCGAGCCGTTGCGCGACTGGCAGCCCGATCTCATCGTCGTCGCCGCGTTCGGGCAGATTTTGCGCCCCCATGTGCTCGAGCTGCCGCCGCGTGGCTGCGTCAACGTCCACGCTTCGCTGTTGCCGCGCTGGCGGGGGGCGTCGCCGATCCAGCACGCCATTCTGGCCGGCGACGCGGTGACGGGTGTGACGCTGATGCAGATGGACGAAGGGTTGGACACGGGCGACATGTACGTGCAGGAGTCGCTGGTCATCGACCCGCGCGAGACGGCGGCTACGCTCCACGACCGGCTGGCCGCGCTGGGGGCCGACATGGTTCGCCGCTACCTCGACGGTATCCTCGACGGGCGATTGGCTCGCGTGGCGCAAGACGACGCCGCATCTACCTACGCGCCGATGATCCGCAAAGAGGCGGGCGAGATCGACTGGCGGCAGGACGCGGCCGCCATCGACCGGCATATTCGGGCGATGTCCCCCTGGCCGGGGGCCTATACCTGGTGGGGCGACGACGCGCTCAAGATAGCGAGCGCTCGCCCGGCCACCGGGCCGCTTCCGGGCGGGGAGCCGGGGCAGGTGGTGCGCACAATCGACGACATCGTCGTGCTGGCCGGCGAGGGCGGGCTGGCGCTCGACGCCGTGCAGCTGCCTGGCAAGCGCCCCACGACGGCCGAGGCATTGGCCCACGGCTACCCCCACCTCTTTGACGCTGTCCTGGGCCGGAGCTAGGCCGCGATTCCTGTTCGCCGGTGGATGATGAAGCGAATTCTGGTATACGGAGCGGGGGCGATTGGCGGCTATCTGGGCGGGATGCTGGCCCTCGCCGGGCATCCCGTCACACTGGTGGCCCGACCCCAGACGGCCGAGGCGATCAACGCCGAGGGACTGCTCATCACCCAGAATGGCCACGAGCGGCGCGCCCCCGTACGGGCCGTCTCCCGGCTTTCCGACGCTGATCCGGCCATCTGTGACCTGATCATCTTCGGCGTCAAGGCGTATGATTTGGCCGACGCGGTGGAGCAACTGGCGGCCGTCCACCCGACGCCGGCGCAGGTGATGAGCACGCAGAACGGTATCGGCATCGAGGAGATCATCGCCGCCCGCTTTGGCCCCGAGCGGACGCTGGCCGGGACGGTGACGATCCCCATCAGCCGGCCGCGCCCCAACCGGCTGGCCGTCGAGCGAGACGGGCGCGGCCTCGGTCTCGCGCCCCTGGTGCCCGGCCGGGCGATCGATGAGTGGGTGGCTCTGTTCTGCGGGGCGGGCATCAACGCCGGGGCGTGTGCCGACTACCGGGCGATGAAGTGGTCCAAGGCGTTTCTCAACATCATGGGCAATGCGTCCTCAGCCATTCTCAACCGGCCGCCGGCCGAGTTGTATCGCGTCCGGAAGGTGTTCGATCTGGAGCTGCGCATGCTACGAGAGACGCTGGCGGTGATGAAGCGGCTGGGTATCGAAGTGGTCAATCTGCCGGGGGCGACGGCGCGGCCGTTGGCTCGCTCATTGGCCTATGCCCCCCGCTTTCTGTTGCGGCTGGTGCTGACGCAAGTCGTCATCCACGGCCGCGGCGACAAGATGCCGTCTTTCCACATCGACCTGTCGGCCGGCAAGAGGCGTAGCGAGGTCACATTCCACAACGGCGCGATCGCCGCCGCGGGGGCGCAGGCCGGTCTGGCCACACCCGTCAACGCAGCGTTCAACGATGTGCTGGTGGCATTATCACACGACAACGCCCGACGCGCCGAATTCGACGGCCGCCCCGAGCGGCTGGCGGCCGTCGTAGAAGAATACGAACAAGGCAAGGTATTTGTATGAGTTCACCCTATGCCCGCGACGCCCGCGAGGGGTCACTGCGGCAAGAGATCGTCCGCATCGGCCAGATGATGTACGAGCGGGAATTGCTTTGCGGTTTCGAGGGAAATCTCTCCGTCCGGCTGGGCGACAACCGGATTCTCATCACGCCTTCGGGCCTGCACAAGGGGTTGCTGCGGCCGGAGCAGCTGCTGATCGTCGACAACGAGGGACAGGTCATCGGCTATCAGACCGAGGCGCGGCGCGGCTTGCGGCCGACCAGCGAGCTGCCGATGCACCTGGAAGCGTACCGGCAGCGCCCCGACATCACCGCCGTCGTCCATGCCCACCCGCCCATCACCGTCGCCCTGTCCATCGCCGGCATCCCCATGGATACGCCGCTGCTGCCCGAGGTCATCGTGTTGCTGGGCATGATTCCCACGGCCCCGTATTCGATGTCGTCGAGCACGGAGGGGGCCGACGCCATTCGCGAGCTCATCTGCCACAATGACGCCGTCATCCTGGAGCGCCATGGCACGATCACCGTCGGCACGTCGCTGACACAGGCGTTCATGCGCCTGGAGACGGTGGAGCAGAACGCGCGCATCCACTTCATGCTGGCCCAACTGGGCGCGGGCGGCCCGTTAGGGGGGCATGAGTTGGTGAAACTGTTGAAGATGCGGCGCCAAATGGGGTTGGAGCGCGAGGGAGACGCGGCCCAGTTTCGGCGGCTGTGGGGCGTCAGCCCCGATGACCCGGTTTAATCGGCGTGCGTCGCGGCCACCCCGTGCGTCGCGACCCCCGATGCGTAGCGGCCAGCAGGCCGAGCGAGAACCAGAAGATGAGACCCGGTTTGGTGCCCAGCGCCTGTGTGTCGGCCACGCCGTAGACCAGCAAGGCCACTAATCCGGCCAACAAGCCCAGCCCCACCGCCCTAAACCTCTCATCGCGGCGAGCTATCTGCCAGCCAACGACGGCGGCGGTGAGCAGGATCGCCACGTAGATCACCAATCCCGGCAGCCCCACGTCGACGGCCATCTGAATGAAGACGTTGTGGGCGTGGGTCACGTCCACGGCCGTGGTCCATGGCATCGGGTAAAGCCGGAAGGCGACGTTCTCGAACGCCCCTAGCCCTGAACCTGTCAGTGGGAAATCGCGCACCGTCGCCAGCGCCACCGGCCACAGATTCTTGCGATAGTTGAGCGTCGTCAGCGTGCCGATCGCCGTCTCCTGCGGCGGGTTGATCCACAGTTCGAATAGCCGATTGGGGCCGATCCAGAGGACGAGGGCTATACCGGCCAGAGCCACGCCCACGGCCGCCAGGCGCACCGCGCGACGACGACCCGACGGCGGCATCACAATCCCCCACAGCACCAGCAGCGCGAACACCCCCGCGGCCGAGCCCGCCCACCCGCTGCGCGACTGCGTCAACAGCAACATGCCAACCACGAGCAGCGTCGCCAGCACCACAAGCCAGCGACGGCCGCGCGCCGGGCGGACCGTGGGCATCTGGATGAGCAGCGAGATCAGCAGGGGCAGGTAGAGGCAGATGAGGCCGCCGACCTGGTTGATATGGCCACTCGACGACAGCAGACCGCCGGGAAGGAGCGTCCCGCCGTTTTGAATGGGATTGATCGCATCCAGAAAAGGGATCTTCGTCAGCCCTTGCAGCGTCGAGACGCCCAGCAACGTCAGGCCGAAGGCCAGCAGCAGAAAGAGCGCCACCCCCCACGAGACGGCGCGACGCGAGTTGATCGCCAGCACGACGAAGCGCCACACCGCCAGCCCCAGGATCACCCCCGTCGCCTTGGGCAGCGTCAAGGCCGGGTCGGCGCTAACCAGGATGGCTACGCCGAGGACGACCGCCCACAAAAGGAAGATGAAGTTAAACGGGGTAGGGCGTGCAGGATAGAAAAAAAGGGAGTAGATCCAGACGATGCCCAAGACCAACAGGGCGACGGCCGTGGCCGGCAGGAAAATGTCGGGGAAGTAGAGGAAGGGAGCGGCCAGCAGCAGGACGAACCCTTCCAGCAAGACCCACAGGCGTGGTGGAGATTTTGCCGGTTGGCCGGGGCCGGCGTCGACGGATAGCGTGCTCACCGCTGCCCTCTCATGGCGCTGCCCGGCCGGTGGCTCAATAGGCGCCCTTGCCCCGCACCACGACCCACGGCGTCTTGAGCAGGATATAGATGTCCATCCACAGCGAGTAGTTCTGCACGTAGTAGAGGTCTTCCTCGGTGTGGAGGTGCAGGGGTTTATCGGCGCGGCCGTTGATCTGCCACCAGCCGGTCATGCCCTGGGGCACGGCCAGCCGCTTGTGCTGCCACGGCTCGTATTGGCCGACCAGCCACGGCAGCTCCGGCCGTGGCCCGACGAGGCTCATGTCCCCCTTGATGACGTTGAACAACTGGGGTAGTTCGTCCAGACTGGTGTGGCGCAGGAAGCGGCCGATCTTGGTGATGCGCGGATCATTGGCCTTCTTGAACAGCACGCGGCCGTCTTCCGTATACTCCGTCACGTCATCGACCATTGTCTCCGCGCCGACGATCATCGATCGGAACTTGTACATGGAGAACAGCTTGCCGTTCTCGCCCACGCGCTGCTGGCGGAACAGAATCGGGCCGTCGGAGTCCAGTTTGATCAGTAGGGTGATGACCGCCATTGGAAGGGAGAGCACGGTGATGAGAACGCTGGCGATCGTCAGGTCAAAGAGCCGCTTGATCAGGCGCTGGACATCGTTGAGGGCTGGGGCGCGCAGGTTGATCATCGGCAAACCGCCGAAATCCTCAACAGTGGCGCGATAGAGTGCCAGACTGAAGTAGTCGGGCACGACGCGTACCTGGACGGGTAGATCGTGCAATGCCAGCACCAGTTCGTTGACCTTGGCGTACTCATGTTGGGGCAGGGCGATGACAACATCGTTGATGCTGCCCTGCTGCACGACCTCGCGGACGTCTTCGACGCGCCCCAGGACGTGAATCTGTAGATCGCTCCCTTGTACATCCTCGGGCAGAGCTTCCCCGAGAAAGCCAAACAGGTTTAGCCCCATGGTACGATATTCCCGAATCATCTGCCCGACGCGCTGCCCGACTTCGCCCGCGCCGACGATCAAGACTTGCCGGTCAGCGGCGGGCATGCGGCCGACGCGGAAGAACAGCCGGGCCAATATGCGCCAACTCAGCAAAAAAGCCATGTTCAGCGACACGAACAGGATGTAAACCCAACGAGAAAAATCGCGATGCGCCAGGAACAGCAGCCCGGCAAACAGCAATGCCGCGGCCACTATGGACACAGTCACGATTTGGAATTCATCTATCGCCTTGTAAATCCGCTTCGGATCATAGGCCGACAGAACCAGAAAGGTGATGCCCCATAGCAAGGGAGCGACGACGTAGACGAAGGGGAGAACGTAGGCTTGGCCGCGCAGATTAGTGAGGTGTTGGGGGATATACTCTACCAACCTCACCGCCAGGATCAATGCCAGGTACGTGAGAATGACATCCAGCGCCATCGAAAAAATGGCGTAATTTACCCCAAATCGCCTCAACATAGACTTCCCTCTTGCCTCCGGCCAGAGATCTGCGTTTGTACGCGAGGGTTATTTTAACTGCCTGATCGCCTAAGGGTAGAAGAAATTAGCCACAATTAAACTACGCTGACCAAATTCACATAAAAACACCCTCTTCACATTACCCAGCAGCAACAGTTGTGAAATTCAGCGCAATCTTTTCAATTATATCGATAAGCGGACGCAGGGCAATCCACGATCGCAAAAAGCCCCGAACTTAAGCCTATCTTCGTATGGTTGCCCCCCCAATTGCCCGCGTGATAGAATCAAACGCTGGATTGATGAGCATCACGAATCTGGGATTCGGGGATCCGGAGTCATATGACGGAATTGATCGAACAAGGTATTGATCTGCGCCCATACGTTACGAGCCTTTGGAACAAGCGATATTGGATCGTCGCCTTCGGCGTACTGGGCGCTGTGCTGGGTCTGGTGATCAGTTTCCTGGTCCCTTCAACGTATGAGGCGACTGCCCTGGTGGCTTCAACTTTGCCGCGCGAGCGATTAGAGTTCGACGCGCGCATTCAGACTGTCACCGAGCCCGAACCACTGAAAGCTTACCCTGACCTGGCGACGAGCGACACCATTCTCGTCCAGTTGCGTGAATCTGTTCCCGCCGTTCAATCGTTGAACATGTCGCAGCTGCGCAAGTTGTTGAGCGCCTCGGCCGGCTCTGATCCGAGCATCGTCCGGCTGACGGTGGAGAACAAAGATCCCGCAGTGGCGGCCGAGTTGGCCAACAGATGGGCGGAGATTTACGTCACCCGGGCCAATGAGATATACGGCTTCCAGGGGGATGAACAATTGTTATTCTTCGAGGCCCGAATGGAGGAAGCCGCCGCCCAGTTAGAGACGGCCGAACAATCCCTCATCGATTTTCAGAAGGACAATCGATTTACGATCTTGTCCAATGAGTTATTGGCAGCCCAGCAAACCCAGGCCGACTACTTGGCCAAGCAGCGGCAGACGGAGTTGCTGCTGCAAGACGTGGAGAGTTTATTGACCCAGGTAGAGGGTGGAAACCTGTCCGATTCGATCGTCATCGACCGATTGTCTGCCATCTTGTTGCAGGTTCGGGCCCTAGGGGGCGTAGCCACCACCGGGACATCGCCGATGCAAATTCAGTTGAGTCTGGAAGGAGTAAGCGACAGCGACGGCGCCGGCAGTCGCGACACCATCGTCCAGCTTCGAGATATGCTCACCGCTCAGAGTAGTCAAATCGAGGAGAGGTTAATTACGCTGGAGCCGGAGATTCTTTCTCTTCAGGAAGAGAAACTCCAGATAGAAGTGCTCAACGAGCGCCTCAATCGGGGTCTGGAGGTTGCCGAAGAGACTTATACGACGCTGGCACGGACGGTTGATGAGAAGCGCATCACCTCTGAGGATACGACCAGCGGTGTGAAGCTGGCCAGCCGGACGACCGTGCCGGAGCGTCCCAGCAGCCCCAACGTCGTGCTCAACGCCATCGTCGCCGGCATGGCGGGCGTCATTTTGTCGATCGCGGCCATCCTCCTGGCCCAATGGTGGCGCAGCGAAGAGGCGAGCCGCGAGGCAGAAAGTGACGCCGCGGCACGCCCCCTGAGCGTGAGCTAGGCGCTCTTTGCCGGGTTGGCCGTCGACTGAGCGCCGCCCGGGCACCGGACATAACGGCCGCCGCTTCTCATCGGCGCTTCCATCAAGCTGGGCCATCCCAGGCAGTGCGTCGAAGACCAAGCGTGCTAAGCCATTAACGCCATGAGATTAGCGCGCTCCTTCAGTGTCGTCGCTCTGCTGACGCTCGTATCCAGTTTTCTCGGCTACATTCGCGACGCCGTCCTGGCGGCCAACTTCGGCGCGTCGACGGTGACCGACGCCTTTTTCGCCGCCTTCTTCGTGCCCAACACCCTGATGCTGATCCTGCTGTCCAACAGCGTCGCCATCGTCTTCCTGCCAATATTTGTTGAAGCCTTCCAAAAAGATAAGCGCCACGCCTGGCAGGTGGCCAGCAGCCTGTTCAATCTGAGCTTCCTGCTCCTGTCGGCCGTCGTGCTCATCGCCTCAGTGACCACCCGCTATTGGATGCCTGTTCTCTTCTCCGGGTTTGCAGAGCCGACGATGCGACTGGCGAATACGATGACGCAAATCATGATGCCGATGCTCCTCTTCATTGGCCTATCGACCATCGTCACCGCCGTGCTGAATTCTTTCGGCCACTTTTCGGTTCCGGCCTTCGCTCCCGTCTTGGGTAACGTCATCGTCATCATCGCCATCTTCCTGTCCAATCGTTGGTGGGGGATTGAGGGCGTGGCGGTGGCCGTCACCTTGAGCGCCGTCATCCAACTCGTCATTCAATTGCCTGTTCTACGCAAATTCAACGGCCGCTACAGCCTGAGCCTGAAGGTCAGAGACCCAATGGTAGGCCGAATCTTCCGGCTGGCCATCCCGCTAATCATCTACTTCGCCATCTCCTATGCGTCGCAGGCGGTGGAGCGCAACATCGCCTCGGGTCTCGTGGACGGGACGGTTTCGGCCGTGAGTTACGCCACCAATCTTTTCCGTGTGCCCATCGCCATTTTCGCCGGCTCCATTGGTACAGTGATATACCCTCGTCTTTCGCTGGAAGCCGCTCAGGAGGGGAAGGGGGAGTTTGCCGGCAGCATGTCGCGGGCCATCGGCGCGACGATGATGTTCCTGCTGCCGCTGTCCTGCTGGTTGTTGATCAACAGCGAGACGGTGGTTAATACGTTGTTTGGCTTCGGTCGCTTCTCGGCCGATGATGTCGCCCTGACCTCTATCGTCTTGGCCGGCTATGCGTTCGGCATTGTGGCCAATGGCGTGACGCGCATCTTGCAGCGCGCTTTCTACGCCCTGCAGGACACGCTGACCCCCGTGCTGGTCGAGGTGGCGAGCTTTGTATTCTATACTGCCCTTGTTATCCTTCTGGTGAGAGGCGTCGGCACGGTTGGCTTGGGTATCGCGCGCAGCGCCTACTTTTTGTCCGTCGCTGTGCTGTCCTTCTGGCTGCTGAGAAGACACTCCGAGGTCTCTTTCGGCACTCACAATTATCGCCGGATGTTGGGTCAATACCTGCTGGCCAGCGCCGGTGCGTCGGTGGCCTGGCTGGGGGCGTCGTGGCTCCATGGGCAATACTTGAATGAGGCAGGGAGGATTATTGAATTAATCTACCTGGCCCTTTCCGCATTGGTTGGCGCCGTCGTGTTTGTGGCCCTGGCCTACGCGCTCAAGATCGGTGAGGTTGAGGCCATCGTCGGCCAAGTCAAAGCCCTTGCCGGCAAGCGGCGGCCCCGCCGGATTAGTTGAAATATGTCTTCAAAGTTGAACAGAGCCCGCCTCAGCCGCGTCCTGAGTGTCCTGTCCGGGAACAGGATTAATCGCGCCTGGTATTCGACGAGGTTGCACAAATACATGGTGGAGCGCCGGCGCGTCGCCATACTCAGTTACTCCGACCTGGAACCGGATCTGGCGCGTCAGTACTTGTGGGGTGACTTCTGGTTTAAATACGAAATGATCAAGGCGGTGGGCGGTCTGGGTTTTGCCGTGGTGGACTTATTTTCGCAATATCGTCCTGATGTCGTCATTCATCTATTTGGCGATCCCGTCGATACGACCCCCTTCTCCTCAGCCTACAAGATCCTCTGGATTCACAGCAACCCGGATAAGGTTACTCCGCGAATCCTGGAGCAATATGACCGCATCTTTTGCATTTCCGATCTGTTTGCTGCCCGAATAGGTGAAATGGGATTTAATTGTACTGTCGTTCAACAAGGCTCATCCAAACGCCCTATCCCCGGCTTGGCACTCCAGTACGATGTCACGTTCGTCGGCAACGCGCGTGCCAAGCTAGGAGGTTCGCGACAGATCGTGGAAGATATGGGCCAACCGGATTTCGATTTCAAGGTTTGGGGCGCCGGCTACCGTTCGCTGGACGAGCGCTACTGGGCTGGTCATTATGTCGACAATGCCCAACTGAGTGTCCTCTATGGGGCAAGCCGTATCTCGTTAAATGACCATAACCCGGCCATGGCCGCCGAAGGATTCATCAACCCCAGGGTGTTTGATATTTTGGCGGCCGGAGGATTTTGTATCTCTGATCCAAACCCGTCACTCTCTCAAGCGTTTGGCGATACCGTGCAGCAATACAGAGCGCCATCGCACCTGCGCGAATTGGTTGACCATTATCTTGCTAACCCACAGGAACGCGAAGAGCTGGCGAGACGAGGTCATGTCATGGTCGCGCAATACACCTGGGACAGGGTAGCTTCTTCTCTGCTTGACGGGATTCAGCCGGCGTATGATTAGGATGAGCACGCTCGCCGTTGCCGGGTGTCCGGAATATACATACGTTCTTGCCCGGCCGGAGGCTGTCGGGGAACGATGAGGATACGATGGATCACGCTGGCGGCGCTGGTGTTGGCCTTCGGGCTGCTCGTGGCGCGCCTGGCCGTCGGGCCGCTCCAGCATAATCTGGCGCGGGTGCTGGCCAACAACGCCTTTTCCGGCCGCTGGGCCACGTCGCGCAGCGTCGAGTTGCTGAAACCCGCCCTGGCCTTAAATTGTGTTGCCATGGAAGGGTACAACACGGTAACGCTCGGCACACAGGAGTCGATCCTGCAGACGGCCAGAGAGCAGTTCCTGCTGGATCCGACGCCGATGCAGATCATCACCGATTCGCTGCGTATCCCGAGCGAGCAATTTGTGCCCACCGGGGTGGCCGAGCCCCTGTTGCATGTGGCCGAGCCGGGGGTACTCTATGGCCCCGGCACGCTGAAGACCCGGCTGTTCGTCGCCGCGGAGTATGAGAGCTGCTGGCGGATCGGTGTCATGGGCAAGCATGACGCGCCGCCGCCGGTTGAGCTGGAGTTGTGGCTGGATAAGGATAAAGTCGGCACACTTTCCTATGGCCTCGGAGATGAGAGTTGGGAAGAACTAGCGATCGAAACGATGATTGGGCCTAATCTACACATCCTGGGCCTGACATTCGCCAACGATTTCCTCGACGAGGCGACGGGGGCGGACCGCAACGCCTACATCGAATATGTTGAGGTCAGCCGAGTGGGTGGCCTGAATTGTGACAATGATTAACGCGGCATCTATCGACAGAATCGTGCGGGGCAACGGACTGGCCATTGTCATCGCCGTGATCCTTCTGGGCATCAGCTGTGTGCTGGCCTTCCTGCCCGAACAGCTGGTGTTGTTCTTCGGTATGGTTCTGGTGGGTCTACCGTTGGCCGGGCTGGTCATCAGCAAGCGCACACGCAACGCGGCCGTCATCGCCATGCTGGTCTTATTGCCCCTGACCTCGATCCTGAAAGCGTTCACCGGCATTCGCTTCGCGCCGTTGGTGTTCGATCTGGGCTTGCTCTTCGCCTGTGTCTTGCACCTGGGCGAGGGGCTGCTGCGGGGCAAGCTGCGAGCTGGGCCGCTCGATCTGCTGCTGCTCTTCCTGTGGGGCTTCGCCGCGCTGCAGATGTTCAACCCCAACGTCCCCGGCATGCAGGCGGGCGTCGAAGGGTTCCGCAAGTTTATCTACATGAGCATCGCCTTCTACATCAGCCGCCACCTGTTCCAGATGCCGGATTTTCGCCTGTTCGCCAAGAGCATGATCCTCTTTTCGATCCCGGTGACGCTTTACGGCATCAAACAGTTCATCGTCATGTGGCCTATCGACTATCGCGTGATCGAGATGTCGCCCACCAGTCCGGTCACCTTCCTGATGGGCGGCTGGGTCCGGCCGTTCTCCACCATGTCCGGCCCGTTCCAACTGGGCCTGTATCTGGTCGTAGTGCTGTTGCTCATCCTCGTCCTGTTGACCAAGGGTCAGCCTAAACCGTGGCTGAGAATCGGTCTCTTGCTGCTGACGGGCCTGCAAGTCGCCTTGCTGCTGATGACGCGAACCAA
The DNA here is from genome assembly GCA_964398825.1 of uncultured Ardenticatenaceae bacterium. Lineage (GTDB taxonomy): Bacteria > Chloroflexota > Anaerolineae > Promineifilales > Promineifilaceae > Promineifilum. The sequence continues at coordinate 9,646 of CAYNOL010000015.1, read as the reverse complement.
AGGCAACTGGGGCGGGATCGTCGTCGGGGCGATTGTGCTGGTGCTGCTGCAGTCTCGCAATCCCGTCCGCGCAGCCGTCAAGCTGGCTGGTCTGGGCGTGGTCGGTGGGCTGGCGCTGGGTCTCATTCTCTACGCGGCGTCGGGCGAAATCCGCAAAGTGATGGACGAAGCCATCTTCGCCATCACCAACCCACTGGAAGCGCCGACGTTCGTCTTCCGCATGCAGCTTTGGACTGAGGAGATTATCCCCGCCCTGCAAGACCAATGGTTGCTTGGCTACGGCACCAGCAGCGCCGGCGAGGGGTTGCAAGACCTGTATGAGGGCACTTCGTCCAAGTTCTTCTATAGCCACAACCTCTACATCAAGGTCTTGCTGGAGTTGGGAGTTGTCGGCTTCCTGCCTTTCCTGGTGCTCGTGGGGGTGAGCACACTGGCCGGCTTGCGGCGATTGTATAGAGGGAAAGCTGTTCAGCCGGAAGCGGCCATGCTTGTGCAATGGGGGATGGCCGTCGTCGTTGCCTTTCTCGTCGCTGGTGTTGTGATCCCCACGCTAGATGCCTACCCGGCCAACTACTACTTCTGGCTGCTGTTGGGAGCACTTTCACGGGCCAGGACGCTGGTTTAGTCATCATGAATCTTGTCGTTATACCGTTTCACGATTGGAAAAAATGCGAGCGCGAAGGGTTTCGCACCCGAGACGCCCACTTCATGCAGGAGTTCGCCCGCCACCCCGAGGTGGAGAAGCAACTCGTCATCAACCGCCCCATCTCCATCTCCGAAATGGTGATCCTGCGACGTAACTGGCGTCCTCGGCAAGGGGAAACCTTCTTTCGCGGCGGCGGCGTCTGCGTCACACAGGTTGGCCCCACCACCTATACGCTCGATGTCCTGATCCCGGAGTTCATCCGGCCGTTGCGCATGAAGCGCAGTTGGACGCCCTATATCTTTGGGCGGCCAAAGGTGGCCGCGGCCGTCCAGACTGCGCTCACCCAGATGGGAATGACCGACGATTACGCGCTCTTCATGTCCGCGCCGATATTCGCGCCGCTCGTCCCCCATCTCTCGCCGCGCGCCATGGGGCTGGACGCCCAGGATAACCTGCTCAAGCACGTCTTCTATCACGACATTCCCGGCCTGTCGGCCTACTACGACTACTTCATAGAACACGCCGACTTTCTGTCGGCCAATTCTCAGGAAACGACGGATTGGCTCAATGAGAAGCGCCCCGACGCTGTCCACATCTCCAATGGTGTGGACAAGGAGATGTTTGACCCCACGGCCGCCTACGAGACGCCCGATGACATGCGCCGATTCACCGGGCCGGTGGTGGGCTACGCCGGAAAGATGATGGAGCTCTTTGACGTCGAGCTGATGTCCCATGTGGCTCAACAGCTGCCGGACGTCGAATTCGTGTTCATCGGCCAGCAGCTGAATCCGGAGTGGATGAAGGCGCTGTGGGCCCATCCAAATGTTCACTACCTGGGGGACAAACCCTACGCCCAATTGCCCCATTACCTCGCTGCCTTCGATGTCTGCATCATTCCCTACAGCCGGCAGCGACAGCATGGGGGTGATCCAATAAAATTCTATGAGTATCTGGCCATCGGCAAGCCGGTGGTGACGACCGATATCGGCGGGGTCGGCGTGTTCAAGGAGTTCCCCCAGGTGCGAATCCCCGACGACGCCGACGGCTTTGTGGAAGGTGTGCGCCACTTCACCGACGCCGCCCGCGAGGGGCGCGCCATTCCTGCCGAAGAGCTGCCCGAGGCCTACACCTGGGCCGCCAAAGCGGACAAGATCATCCAGTCGCTCCTCGTGAAGCAGGGGGTATGAGGCGAGCCAGATTGCGCGGCTCTCGCATCAATGATTCATACAATAAACTTTATGGCGGCCGCCGGCCGCGTCCCCTGACTGTCGCGGCCGTCCTTCCGGCACGGCCCGCCAAACCACGGAAAGGGGTGGAAGGGATCAAGTAAATATGAAGATTGCCATGCTCGGCACGCGCGGCGTGCCGGCTAATTACAGCGGATTTGAGACGTGTGTCGAGCAACTGGGCCAGCGCCTGGTGGAGCGCGGCCACGAGGTGACGGTCTACTGCCGCTCCCACCACATCGACTACGACGGCGACACCTATAAGGGCATGCGCCTGATCAAGCTGCCGACGGTGGCCAACAAGTACCTCGATACCATCGTCCATTCGTTCATCTCGTCGCTCCATGCGCTCTTCCAGCGCTACGACATCGCCCTCTACTTCATCGCCGGCAACAGCCCGGTGACCTGGATCCCGCGCGTGGTGGGCACGAAGACGATCATCAACGTCGACGGTCTCGATTGGAAGCGGGAGAAATGGCCCGAATTCGCCAAGAAATACATCCAGTTCGCCGAATATTTGGCGACGAAGCTGCCCAACAATTATGTGACCGACTCGCGGGTGGTGGAAAATTACTACCTGGAACGATTCAACAGCCGCTCCACCTGCATTCCCTACGGTTCGGATGTGACTTTGCTGCCGCCGGGTGAGATGATCGAGAAGTACGATCTGGAGCCGGGGCGCTACGTGCTGTTCGTCGGCCGCTTCGTGCCCGAGAATTGCATTCACCACCTCGTCGACGCCTATCGCGGGCTGGACACCGATCTGAAGTGCGTCATCGTGGGGGATTCAGCCTACGCTGAGGAGTATGTCGCCTCGCTGAAGGCTCGCGCCGAAGGAGACCCGCGCATCATCTTCACCGGCTACGTCTTCGGCAAGGGGTATCACGAGCTGGGCTCCAACGCCGCGATTTTTGTCGAGACCTCTGAGGTGGGTGGGACGCACCCGGCGCTGGTCGAGGCGATGGCCTTCGGCAATTGTGTCATCGTCAACAACACGCCGGAAAATCTGGAGACGATCGGCGACGCGGGCTTTTCCTACGACGGCAAGGTGGGCGCGCCGGCTCTGCAAGAGGTATTGCAGCGGCTGCTCGACGCCCCCGATGTCGTGGCCGAATACGGCGAGCGCGCCCAGCAATATGCCCGCACCCATTACACCTGGGACGCCGTCACCGACGACTACGAACAACTCTTCCGCGATACATTGGGATAGAAGAAATAAAACACGGATGGGACACGGATATTACGGATTCGACGGATTTTTCATCCGTTTCATCCGTCAAACCTGTGTCCCATCCGTGTTTTATTCTAACTTCAACCCAGGGCAAGTCGTCGGCAGGCCGTGGGTTCGCAACACGCCGGGATAGAACTCCTGGGCGTAATGGAAAATGTCGGCCAGCGACAGCGTCTTCCACACCGGCCCCTTTAGATCGACGAGGTCATTGCCGATCGCCTTCGACAGCCGCATTTCGCCCAGCAAGAGGCAGTGTAGCGTGTCGGCCGTCAGCCCCACTTCGATCGTCGGCTTGGCGTCGGCGCGGCCGTAGTGCAGCTGGACAGGGGCGCGCCGCGCGTCGATGGTGATCGAGGCGTCCGGCCGCGTGCAGCGAAAGGTGATCGCCAGCGACCCCCGCAGCAGCGCGTCGGCCGCGCGGGGGTCGTGCGACTGGATGATGCCGAACAGCTTCTGGAAGCAGCTGTAGAGTTGGGCGTCACTGGAGTAGATCGACATCGGGCGCGTTGACCTACTCGTTCGACTCTTCGGCCGCGCTCAGCCGCTGCTTCAGCTGCTCCGCCTGGAACTGCATCGAATAGGTGATCATATACCAGACACCCTTCCACGTGTCGGGATCGAGCAAATCCTCGCGCGATGCGCCCTGGAAAGTGCTCAGGATCTGCTTGGCGAACTCGGGCGTGAAGCGATCCAGGCTGCTTTTGCCCAATTGCCACAGGCGGCCGGGCTGGATTGGCTCGGGCACCACCTGGTTGATCGTCTCCGACACCTTGCCGCGCATCTGGTCGGCCTGAAAGCGGGCGGAGTAGGTCATCATAAAAGCCAGCCCCTTCCACGTATCCAGATCGAGCAGCTCCTCGGCCGTCATGCCCTGGAAGTTGCGCAGCACATCCATCTGCATCTCCGGCGTCAACTTCTGCACGTTGTCGCGCACCATGGCCAGCAGCCGCACCGGTGAGTATTGCGGCGCATCGCCGGCGGTGTGTTGCGCATCCACCAGCTGTTGCAGCTCGGCCACACGCGCGTTGAGCTCGTCGACCATTGTCCGCAGCTGCTCCGCTTCCTGTTCGGGCGAGAGCTCCGGCGCGGGGGCGGCCGGCGGCGCGTCCGGGAAGGCGGCCACTCCCTGCTCGCGGAACTTGCGGACGGCATAGTTGACTTGGCCGTCGGTCAGCCCGTTGGCGACGGCCGCTTCGGCCTGGCTCTTGCCCGCGTCGACAGCCAGCAGCGCGGCCGCCCGCTGCGCGTCGATCCCGGAGCGATTTAGGGCGATCTGCTCCAGGGCCGCCCTGGATTCGTCATTCAGTAAGGATTGATTAGCACTCATCTTGCCTCCGCTGGGTCTTGCTGGTCAATGACTTTCCATTATAGATGATCTCCGTCAATCCGCGCATATCTGTGTACATCCCTGCCGAACAGACTACGGATGATGCCGATCAGCCCCTGCTCTAAAAACCAGAACCGCCCACGCCCGGAAACCGAGTTTTCAGGAAAAACCCGGTTTCGGACTGGGCGTTTGACAGTGAAAGCGCGCATATGATAGTATTTGCCTATAATGCACCGCGTCATGGTGGGGCCGGTAATTCGTCGCAGCAAACGCCAACAACTTTAAGCACCCGGTTTCGCCCAAACAGGAGTATTTCCAATGGCCGATGAAATCGAATTCACAGAAGAGATGACCGACTCCTCGAACTCCTTGCTGACGGGGTTGCGGCGAGTTCTCATGGCCGGTATCGGAGCCGTGGCGCTGACGCAGGAACAGATCGAGGACTTCGTCGGCAAGCTTGTGGAGAGGGGAGAGATCGCCGACGGCGACGCGCGCAAGTTGGTCAGCGACGTCGTCGAGCGGCGTCGTCGCATCATGCAGGACGGCGCGAAGAAGGCTGAAGATGAGTTGGAGAAGCGCATCGAAGGGCTGTTGTCGCGCATGAACATCCCGACGAAGAGCGAGATCGACTCGTTGAGCGAGAAGCTCACCGAACTATCGCGCAAAGTCGACGGACTGAATCTGAAGTAGTCCGGCCCGTCTCTGCCGCCATTCTCCCCGGCCTGTTGCTTTGGCAGTCCGTCTATTAACCCATATAATGGGCTCGACTATTTAGCTGGAGTCGAGCAACCGGACTGAGCCCATGCCCGTTATTAAACGATATCCGAACCGCAAACTGTACGACACCGAAGCCAAGCGTTACGTGACGCTGAACGAGATCGCCGCGCTCATCCGGTCCGGCGAAGAGGTTGTCGTCACTGACCATGCGACGGATGAGGACATGACGGCTGTCGTCCTGACGCAGATCATCTTCGAGCAGGAAAAGCAGCAGCGCGGCTTCCTGCCCAAGTCGGTACTCACCAATCTCGTCCGCGCCGGCGGCGACACGCTGGGGACTCTGCGCCGCGGGCTGTCGCTGCCGCTCGACCTGTGGCGGCACGTGGACGAGGAGATCGACCGTCGGGTGCAGGCGCTGATCAGCAAGGGGGAGTTGGCGAAGGAAGACGGTCTGCGGCTGCGCGACAAGCTGCTGTCGCCGATGTTCGCCGCGCCCGAGACGGCCGCGACGGGCCAGGCCGACCTGGAGCGCATCCTTTCCGAGCACGGCGTGCCCACTCGCGACGAACTGGAGCGGCTCCACACCCAGATCGAGGCGCTGTCGGCCAAGTTGGAAAATCTCATTGATCAGGGGGAGATCGAGGAGTCGCAGTCATAGTTGCCGCTCGGCTGTCCCGGCCGGAGCGCCGCTCTCATATCTCGATCTGTATGGCCTGATGATCACCCTCAACGGCACTATCCAGCGCAAATTTTTCTTCCCTGCCGACCCACTGACGACCCTGATCTACTTTAGCGAACTGAGCCGCGTCGCCCTCTTCCTGCCCTACATCACCGTCATCGAAACCTACTCGCTCGACAAGGTGCGCATCCGCTACCAGACCGTCGAACTGGGTGCCTATACGATCAACATCTTTTGCGATCTCGACAGCGCCGTCGACATCGAGAAGCAGGAGATCACGATCATGCCCCTGGGTGGTCGGGATGACGTGGCCAAGGAGGCGACGCTGAACGCGACGACGGGCTACGGCTACTACAGCAGCTCCGCCACGCTGTTCGCCGAAGAGGACGGCACGGGCATCGACTACCGTCTGCAGTTCAGGTCAGAGCTGCTCCGGCCGCGTGGTCTGCGCATGATGCCCAAGCGCGTCATCGATCGCATCGCCCAGAGCATCTCCTTTAGCCGCGTCGAGGAGATCGCCGAGGGTTTCATGGAAAACGCGCTGGAAGCATTCAACGAGTGGCGGGCGGGCCAGCCCGACGATCTGGCGCGGGAGTGGCTGGCCGCCCGTGAGAGCGAGCCGGCCGCCCTCAGCCGCAAGGGGGAGTAGTCCATGCGCATCCAAGGACAACGAAGCTTAGCCATCAGCCGGGCCGTGCTCTGGTCTCTCATCCATGATCCATTCACATTGCGGCAGGTCATCCCCGGCTGCCGGTCGATCGAGGCCACGGCCGCCGACGCCTATAACCTGTCGTTCGCCTTGCGCGTCGGCAAGGTGGAAGAGGCGCTCGACGGGTCGCTGGCCTTCGAGGATGTGAGCCACCCCGACGGCTTCGGCGTCCGGGCGGCTGCGCGCAACGAGCATGGGGGCATCGCCTGCCACGGCCACGTCACGCTGGACGAGACTGCCCCCGGCACCACCGAGCTCCGCTACGACCTGACGTTCGATTTCAGCGGCCGGCCGGGCACGATCTCGCCCCGCCTGCAACAGACGACGGCGCGCGCCCTGCTGCGCCGCTCCTTCGAGGCGCTGGAGCAGCAGGCCGCCATTCGCATCCGCGTCTATACCACGACGCCCCCGCTGCCCCCCGGCGAACGGCCGCTGCCCGCGCTGCCCGACCCTGACGCGATCGTGATGCGCCGCCGCCTGATGGTGGTGCTGGCCGCGTTGCTGGCTGTCCTGCTGTTGGGACGCGGTATTGGGCGCAAACCGGCCGCGTCCGAGCCGACTACCTGATGCCGGCCGTGAGCGTCGACGGCAGTCACTCCCCGACCGCGGCGGCCACCGAGCCAACCGCCCTCTACCACCCCACGCCCGTGGGCCCACTGGGCGTCCTCGACTCCGGCGTGGGCGGGCTATCCGTCCTGCTCCACCTGCGCCGCCAAATGCCGGCCGAGTCCGTTCTCTACTTCGCCGACCAGGCCCACATCCCCTATGGCCCGCGTCCGGCCGGGCAGATCCTGGCCTTCACGGCCGAGATCACCCGCTTTCTGCTGCGGCGTGGCGCGAAGATCATCGTCGTTGCCTGCAACACGGCCACGGCCGCGGCGCTCGACGAACTGCGCCTCTGGTTCTCCGACGTCCCGTTTGTGGGCATGGAGCCGGCCGTCAAGCCGGCGGCACTGGCCACGCGCACGGGCAAGGTGGGCGTGCTGGCCACGCCGAGCACGCTGAACAGCAATCGCTACGCCGGGCTCATGGCCCGCTTCGCCGTGGGAATCGAGGTGTTCGAAGATCCGTGCACGGGCCTGGTTCAACTCATCGAAGCCGGCGCGCTGGACACGCCCGAGACCCGCCAGCTGCTGCGCCATGTCGTGGAGCCGATGCTGGCCAAGGGCGTCGACACACTGGTGCTGGGCTGCACCCACTACCCGTTCATCCGCCCCGCGCTGGAAGAGATCGCCGGGGAGGGTGTGACGATCATCGACCCCGCCCCCGCCGTTGCCCGCCACACGCGGTATGTGCTGCAACAACGCAGCCTGCTCGCCCCCGCCGACAGTCGTGGCACGTTGCATTGCTACACCAGCGGCGACGTTCAGCAATTCGAAGCCCTGTCCGGCCTCGTTCTCGAAGAGCCCTGCTCGGCCGAGCAAGTGGTTTGGGGTGACACCGGCCTGATCCCCCCCTCGTAATGCGTTCGCTCGTAGCGCGTCTGTTCGTAGCACACCACTTCAGTGGCGCAGTTGAAGAGGACGCTATAGCGCCTGCTACAAACGAAGGGACATATAGCGCGCAACTAAGTTGCGCTCTTCATTTATGGGAAGAATAATTAAACACGGATGTGTACGGAATGAAACGGAATTTACGAATATTATTCCATCGTCACGATGGAGTAATCCGTTATATCCGTGTCCAATCCGTGATTAATTCTTTATTTTTAGAACCACATGATGAGACGACGGAACCCGGCCCGCTGGCGGGCCATTGAAGCCCGCTTGAGCCGGGAAAGCAACATCTGGCTGGCCACGGTTCGTCGCGACGGCCGCCCCCACCTTGTCCCCCTGTGGTACATCTGGCTCGACGGCAAAATCTACATCTGCACCGGCAGCGACACCCAGAAGTACGTCAATATGTACAACAACCAGAACGTTGCCCTGGCGCTACCCGACGCGGCGAGCGTCATCGCCATCGAAGGCGAGGCGCACACGGCCGCACGCAACCTCATCGACCCCATGGCCGAGCACTTCTACCACAAGTACGAGTGGGACTTCCGCCACGACGAGACGGCCGACTGGCGGCTCATCGAGATCACCCCGTTCAAGATCATCGCCTGGGGCGACGGCTACGACTCCGAAGAGGGTATTCGCGTATTGTGAGTAGAAATTGCCAGGCTAAATTCGGCTCGGCCGACCGGCAAAGTCTAACGTGAATCCAACTATAGATTGGTATACTTTTTCATTGGCGGACTTTTTTTAGTTGTTAGCAGACCTGCCCGGCGGTTGCAGCGTGGCTCAGTTTTCAATGGGTGTGACCTTCCGGCAGGTCTGAATAAATAAGGACAATAAACACATGCGATTTGATCGTTTTACCGAACGCGCCCAGGATGCCGCTACCCGCGCCTATGAGATCGTGCGCCGCTACGGCCACACGCAAGTGGACACGGAGCACGTTTTCCTGGCCTTGCTGGAGCAGCAGGACGGCGCCGTTCCCCAAATTTTGACTGCATTGAGCGTCGACGGCGCGGCGTTGATCGATCGCCTCGACGCCGAACTTCGGGCCAGCCCCAAGGTGTCGGTCTACGGCGGCGGCGTGGGGCAGGTCTTCTATACCCCCCGCATCCGCACCGTCCTGGAACTATCGCAGGGCGAGGCCAACCGGCTGAAGGACGAATACATCTCAACCGAGCATATCTTCCTGGCGATCCTGAGCGAGCGCAACACGCCCGCGGCGCGCATCGTCCAGGAGTATGGCATCACCCGCGAGCGTGTGCTCGAAGCCATCAAGGATTTGCGCGGCGGCCAGCGCGTAACCAATCGGCAGGCCGAAAGCCGCTACCGGACGCTGGAGAAGTACAGCCGCGACCTGACGCAGATGGCCCGCGACGGCCAGCTCGATCCCGTCATCGGCCGCGACGCCGAGATCCTGCGCGTCATCCAGGTTCTGAGCCGCCGCACCAAAAACAACCCGGTGCTGATCGGCGAGGCGGGCGTGGGCAAGACGGCCATCGTCGAAGGGCTGGCGCAGAAGATCATCGTCAGCGACGTGCCCGAGAATTTGCTCAACAAGCGCGTGGTCGCCCTCGACCTGCAGGAGCGCCGGATGCTCGAGGCAGGTCGGCCG
>CAYNOL010000014.1:0-34115 GCA_964398825.1 uncultured Ardenticatenaceae bacterium | reverse complement strand
AGCAGGAGCATTTGCGGCTGATCCTGCTGGACACGCGCAATCGGGTATTGCGCACGCCGACTATCTACGTGGGCAGCCTGAACACGTCGGTCATTCGCGTCGGCGAGCTGTTCCGCGCCGCCATTCGCGAGAACGCGGCGGCGCTCATCGTCGCCCACAACCACCCGTCGGGTGACCCCACCCCGTCGCCCGAGGACATCACCGTGACGCGGCAGCTGGTGCAGGCGGGCAAGTTGCTCGACGTGGACGTGTTGGACCACATCGTTATCGGCCGCAACCGTTTTGTGTCACTCAAGCAACGGGGGTTGGGCTTCGATCGCTAAGCGGGAATGTAGCGCACACTTTAGCTTGCGTCTTCAAGTCTTCGCCCCACCCACACGCCGAGCGGGAAAAGTTACTCAACAATAAGGGCTACGTCCGAAACTTCCGTCGTGAAAGAGTGACCGGAAGCGACGAGGGTGATGCTCTCGATGATGCGCGGCGGCAACGCCCCCTGGCTCGCCATTTCCTGAATCAAATCTACGTCGTAGAAGTAGAGCTGCCCTAGCGGCACACGGTCGTGCGGCCGTTGCACCACGGCACAGGAGATGCACAGCGCGGGCGTCAGGTTATCGTCGACGGCGCCGTTGGCGAAGAAACCATGCTGCCACACGCGGCTGATGCCCGCCGCGTCGATGTAGTTGATAATGAGGAAGAGTGGGCATTCACTGCCCTGGACGCCGCAGACGCCAAGGCTGTGGTCGACGACGCGCAGCGTGGCCAACAGGCGCAGAGAGTCGTAATCGGACACGTCCTGGTTGACGGTCTGGGTAATGCGCACGTCGGCGTGGCCCACGCCTTCGCGGGTGAAGCGGACGAAGGGATCGCCGCCGTTCGGCCGTACCGTCGTCTCCCCCTTGGGTTGATCGGCCAACTCTACCTGCCACGAGAAGAGCGCCCAGTTGTCCAGCCCGTCGTTGAAGTCACCATTACGGATGAGATCACGCGCGGGGACAAACGGGCCGGCCGGCGGCGAATCGGCATTCACCTCGGCCCGCTGCCCCCCGCCGAGAGCCAGCGTCTCCCCCTGGGAAGTGATGGACGCCACCCCTTCTCCCTGGACGGTGACCTGTGTGACGTTGTTGCTGACTTCCAGCATGTAGCGGCCGGGGTGGAGGATCTCGACAAACGCCCCTTGTGGCGTGGTCACGCGGACCTCGAGCGGGCGCTGGTCGAAGGGGGGGATGTCGAGACGAACCCGGCCCGACTGGAGATCGAGATTGACCCGGTGGGCGTTGTCGCTCCAGCCGAAGCGGGGCGCGGCCGCCTCGTCGAGCCCCAGCGCCGAGTTGCTGGCAACTTGCATTGTCATCAGCGGAACTGCCCGCTCGGGGGCCGACACCACCATGAGCGCCGAGGCCGTTGTGTCGGTGCGCACTGAGGTCTGCGTGGCGACGGACTGCGCCGGCTCGCCAACGAGCACCGCCCGTCGCTGGCCGGTGCGCTCCTCGATGCCGACCGTGCCCTGGTTAGCCTGGACGGTTATGTCAAGCGATTGAGTGGCGTTCTGCAAAAAGGCGCTGATCGTCACCGGAATGGCGAAGCTGAGGATAATGCAGGTGATGAAGCTGGCGGTCAGTACGGCCCAGGCCAATCGCTGGCGGCCGAACCGGTGGGAATCGGTCATAGATAGCGAACTCGAAAAGCGTTGAACTCGCCGGCGGCGGCTGACCACTCAACCGCCACGTTTTCCACCCGGGCGGCCGGGGGGCCTTTGTGCAGGAAGTCGAGCAGCCGGCGCAGCGTGGCTTCGTCCCCCTCGGCGATGACGCGCACAGAGCCGTCCGGCAGATTGGCCACCCACCCGACGAGCCCCAAATGATGCGCCTCTTGCAGCGTGTGTTGACGGAAGAAGACGCCCTGCACCAAGCCATTGACCGTGGCTTCCATGCGAGTCATTTCGCTCAAAGACATGGGGGCGATTATATCCCAGTCAGGCGGTTCGGCTATTCAGCGGCGGGGGTTAGTGGCTAAATAATAGAGGAAATGACTACTGCGCGGCGGTCTGGGCCAAGTCGCGCAGCAACCGCCCGGGCAAGCCGGGGCCGCCGTAAACGAGGGCGGTGTAAAGCTGGATGACGGCCGCCCCCGCGTCGAGCATGCGGCGGGCGCCGTCGGCCGTGGCCACGCCGCCGGCACCGATGATCGGCAGCGCGCCGTCCGTCTGCCGGTGGGCGTGGGCGACGAGCGCTGTGGCGCGCTCGGCCAGCGGGCGGCCGCTCAACCCACCGCTCTCCGCTCGCGCCGCGCCGGTCAATCCGTCGCGCGAGATCGTGGTATTGGCGATGATGATGCCGTCAACCCCGGCGCCGGTGACTGTGGTCAGGATTTCGTCCAGTTCGGCCCACGACAGGTCGGGGGCGATCTTGACCCACAGTGGCCGGCGTGGGTTGCTCGTTTGCCCGGCCAAGCGCTCGTTCTCAGCCGCCAGTTGGCCCAATAGTTGCTCCAGATAGCGCCCGCCCTGCAGCTCGCGCAGGCCGGGCGTGTTAGGCGAGCTGATGTTGACGGCCAGGTAGTCGGCGTAGGGGTGGACGGCCCGCAGCACAGTGATGTAGTCCGCCACTGCCTCTTCCAAAGGCGTTTCCTTCTGCTTGCCGAGGCTGACGCCCAGCACGAAGTCACGTGGGCGCTCGGCCAATGCCTTCAGCCGGGGGACAGCGGCTATGACGCCGCCATTGGGGAAGCCCATGCGGTTGATGAGCGCGCCGTCGTCGGGCAGACGGAAGACGCGCGGCCGCGGGTTGCCGGGTTGCGGCCGGGGGGTCAGCGTGCCCACCTCGACATGGCCGAAGCCCAGCAGCGCCAATCCCCGCGCCACGCGGGCATCCTTGTCGAAGCCGGCCGCCACGCCGATCGGGTTGGGAAAGTGGAGCGGGCCGATCTGGACGGGCAGGACGGGGAGCATTCCCGCGATGCGCCGCAGCGCCGCCCGCCCGGCCGGGTTCGCCTGGGCCAGCGCCAGCGCCGTCAGCGTCCGGTCATGGGCCGTCTCGGGGTCGAGTCGCTTCAGGACGGGGAAGAAGAGGCGTTCGTAATTAGATTTGGACATCGACCGCTTCCGTTCGCTTCTCTTTGCCCAACAGCCAGACGACGAGCAGCGTCACGGCCAGCACCAGCAGCGCCAGCCCGGCTCGCCGGCGTGCCACACGGAACTGCTCTTTGCGGTGGGCCGTCGCCTCAGCGCGTTCGTGGCGGTGCTGGGCCAGCAGCGCGTTCCAGTCGGGGACGCTCGACGGGTCGGGCATCCCGTAGGACGAGCGGATCAGCTCATGGTAGGCGACCTCTTCCCTTTGCCAGCGGGAATCATCCCACCCTAGCTCAGGCTGGACGATGGCGCGAATGCGGGGCAGCAGCTCGGCCGCGCCGTCGGGCAGCAGCAGGCCGAGGCGAGCGCGCCGCAACAGCAGGTCATCGAGGTGGCCGACGCCTTCGGCACGAGCCGACCAGCGCAACTCGGCCCACAACGTCGTCGCTCCGGGGATCTCTTCCAGCTCGCCCGGCTCGGCGACGGCCACCAGACGGGCCGCGTCGGCCCCGTAGCGGCCGAGCAAGCGCCGCTGCATCGGCTCAGGCAACCCTTCCAGCCCCCGCTCCGGCTCGTCCAACTGGCGCAGCACCGGCACATCATCATGCAGCCGCGCCAGCAGCGTCTCTCCCGTTTCGGCGTCTTCGGCCTCAATACGGCGGCAAACCTTCTCCAGCGCCTGCCGGGCCACCTGGCGGAAGGTAGTCAGCTTGCCGCCGGTGACGGTCAGCAACCCGTTCTCGTCCCAGATGGCGTGGTCGCGGGATTCGTCGGATGGGTCGTCCTTGCCGCTGTCGATGACGGGGCGGATGCCGGCGAAGGTGGCCAGCACGTCGTCGAGCGTCAGATCGAGCGCCGGGAAGTGGGCTGTGACGGCGGCCATGAGGTAGGCAACTTCGTCGGCCGTGATGCTCGGGTCGGCGTCCAGCGGCGGCGGGCAATCGACGTCGGTGGTGCCGACCAGCGTCACTCCTTCCCACGGGAAGGCGAAGACGGGGCGGCCGTCCAACGGATGCATGACGCTGACAGCCTGGGCCAGCGGCAGACGCCAGGCGGGGAAGATGAGGTGGCTGCCGCGCAACGGCCGCAGGCGGGCCGGTTCGCCCACTTGCCCACGCAGGGTATCGGCCCACGCGCCGGTGGCGTTGATGATGACATTCGCGCGCACGCCGCCCGCGCGGCCGTCGAGCGCGTCGACGAGGCGCAGACCGGTGGGGCGGCCGTCGCCGTCGAACTGAAGCTGCTCGGCGCGGACGTAGTTGAGCGCTACCCCGCCATCGGCGGCCGATTCGCGGATGACGCGCAGGACGAGCCGCGCGTCGTCGGTCTGCGCGTCCTGATAGTGGAAGCCACCCCGCAAGCCGGTTGGGGCAATGTAGGGGGCCAACATCTGGAAGTCCATCGGGCTATAGTGGCGATGACTCCACTGCATGGCCATCAGGTCGTAGATCGTCAGCCCCGCGCCATAGAGCCGGCTGGCCGGGCCGTCCTCGTCATACTGGGCCAGCAGGAAGCCCAGTGGGTCGATCAACCCCGGCCCCTCGGCCAATAGTTGCTCGCGCCCCTGCACCGAGGCGCGCGTCAGGCCGACCTGGCCCGACTTCAGGTAGCGCAGCCCGCCGTGGACGAGCTTCGACGAACGGCTGGACGTGCCCCAGGCGAAATCCCGCTGCTCGACGAGCAGAGTTCTCAGCCCAAGGCGGGTAGCCTCGCGCAGGATGCCCGCGCCGGTGATGCCCCCGCCGACGACGATGATGTCCCACACTGACCCGTCGAGATCGGCCCAAATTTCATCCCGATAGGCGGTGTTCCAAATGATTGGCATTGTCATTGGTCACTCCTTCCGCGGCTGTCGAGCAGCACGCCGGGGTTCATCAGCCCCGACGGGTCGAATGTAGCCGCCGCGCTCTGCAGGGCGGCGAGGCCCAGCGCCCCTTTCTCCGCTTCCAGGTACGGGATGTGGTCGCGGCCGACGCCGTGCTGGTGGCTGATCGTCCCCCCGCCGGCGACGATCGCCTCGCTGGCCGCGCCCTTCAGAAGCGCCCAGCGGCGCAACGTCTCCTCGGGGTCTGCGGCCAGCTGGAATAGATAGGTGGTGTAGATGCTGGCCCCCTGCGGGTAGACGTGGGAGAGGTGGGTGAAGACGTGGATGCGTTCCGGCTCGGGCAGTGCGCCATAGAGCGCCGTCTCGATGCGACTGACCATGTCGGGGATGTCGGCCCAGTTCGTCGCCGTCTCCAGCGTGTCCACGGCGTAGCCCAGCTCCCACAGCGTGTTGCGCAGGTAGGGGGTGCGGAAGCGTCCCTCGATCCATTGCTCGCCAAAACGGCGGCCGACGTGGATGCCGCCATGCTCGTGGGCCACGTCGACGACGGCCCGACGGGCGTCGCGCACATCACCCGACCGGCCGGTGAAGCCGCACAACAGCATGCACTTCTCGTCCCCCGCGCCGCGCACGCTGAGCATCGTCTCCAGCAGACCGATGATGCGCTCGTGGCCGGCCAGCGCCAGCGTCGTGCGCGTCTCCGTCGGCGTGCTGAGCCGCAGCAGCGACAAGGGAAGCCGCTGCTGTACGATGCGGCGCACGGCGGTCACGCCGCCGGTGAAGTCGGGGAAGAAAATGGCGTGAAACTCTTCCAGCTCGGGCAGCGGCGAGACACGCACTGTGGCGTCAGTCAGGATGCCGAGCCGCCCTTCGGAACCGAGTACGAGTTGGCGCAAGTCGGGCCCGGCGGCCGAGGCGGGGAACGGCGGCAGATGCAGCCGCCCCGCGGGAGCCGCCAGCGTGCCCCCGGCAAACAGGCCTTCGATGCGGCCGTAGCCGAGCGATTGCTGGCCGCTGGAACGCGTGACGACCCATCCACCCAGCGTCGAGAACTCAAATGATTGGGGAAAGTGGCCGAGGGTGAAGCCTCGCGCCCGCAGTTGGGCCTCCAGCTCGGGGCCGGCGACACCCGCGCCGAACGTCGCCAGTTGGCTGACGGTGTCGAGGCGGGTCAGCCGGTTCAGGCGGCGAAGGTTGATCGTCAGCACCGGCCGCTCGCCCGGTTCGGGGTTGATGTGGCCCACGACGCTCGTTCCGCCGCCGTAGGGAATGACACGGGCGTCGATCTCGCGCGCGTAGGCCAGCAGGCGCTCTACTTCGTCCTCAGTCGTTGGGTAGGCGACGCCGTCGGGGAAGGCGGGAATGCGGCCGGAACGCAAGGCCACCCAATCGGGCAGGCTTTGGCCGCGGGCGTGGCGCAGCCGGTCGGATGGTTCGGTGCGGATGAGCAGCCGTTTGGGCAAATGTCCCAGCCGTGAGTCGGGCACGTGGCTCTCGGCCTCGGCTGCGCTCACATCGCTGGGCGGCGTAGCCTCGCCGACGTGCTTGTGCAAAAAAGCCAGCGCTCCGGCCGATAGCGGATAGTGTACGGTGTTGTCTCCCCACCCATTCCAACGACGCATTTCGTCCCTCCTCTACTGCTGGTCCCGGCCCCGCCACAACTCCAGGCTGGCCTGCATCACCCGGCGGGCCAGCGCTTCGGCCCCCTCAGCGTCGGCCGCCAGCGCGAGCGCGCGCAACTCGCGGTAGAACACGGCCGAGGTGGCTCGCGCCTCGTCGGGCGCGAAGTAGCGCCGGGCCAATGTCTCATAGAAGCCCTGGAAGCCGTTCAGGATTAGGGTGAAAATCGGATTGCCAGAGGCGATGGTCAGCCGTTGGTGAAGCAACCAGTCGAACTCGGCGTAGGCTTCGGGTGTGTCGGGCAGCGATTCGGCGGCCGCCAGCATCTCGGCAACCTCGGCCGCCGCGCGCGTGACGGCCGCTCGCGTGTAGGCCGGAGCCAGTTGCAGCCTCACCTCCAGCAATTGGCGGATGAAACCTACCGGCAGCACATCCTGATGCTCGACCAGCTTGCTCAGCACATTCAGCCCTCCTTTCGTCCAGTAGTCGTTGACTTCGGTGGGCTTACCGTGGTTGACTGACAGCCAACCGTCGCGGGCCAGGCGCTGGATCGCCTCGCGCAACGTCGGCCGCGTGACGCCCAGCCGGTCGGCCAGCGTTCGCTCCCCCGGCAGCGTGGAGCCGGGCGGGAACGTGCCATCGAGGATACCCTGGACGAGTCTCGTCTCGGCGTGTTCGCTGGGTCGTGTGGGGGCGTTCCAGCTGTTCATAGGTAACTGGTAAGTGGTCTTACCAGTTACTACATGGTAACTCACGGACCCATCTGGCGTCAAGATGCAATCAACAGGCGATCTTTTTGGACATTATGCCGATAGGAGGGGTCTGTATTCTTCACGTATAATTCACTGTAGGTTAACTGTTTATTGATTAGCCTTTTCATATCCGGTGTTATCTTAATGCTGGGACAGGTGTATGCCTTTTCTGACCGGATGTGTCTAAAGTCTGGTAGCGGGATAATTATCAATGAGTACAAACAAACGAACGTCGGGCGACGACCGAGAGCCGAAGAAGGGCTCGGGCAAGTCACCTACGGGTAAAAAGCCGAAATCGAAGGGATTTATCGAAACAACGGGGTATCGGCCGAACTGGCTGGAAACCGGGCCGCTGTCGCCCGATATGCTGGAGTCGACGCCGCAAGACGCGGAGATGACCCGGGATGAGTTCGACGCGTTGCAAGCGTCGCTGCAGCGGTTCTACAAGGAAGAAATGGGCGAAGAGTCTAGCGAGCCGCCGGCCGACGTGATTGCCGCCGACCCGACCGAGCAGGAAGTCGCTGGAGAGGCAAATCCGCCTTCCTGGCTGGCGAGCGAGACGGCCGAACTCGACGCTCTCTCCCTCGACGATGAGGCTGAGGCTCCGATTGAGGCCGCACAGGAGGCGCCGCTACTTGACGAAGGCGAGCAGAATGACGATCCCTGGTTCATGGACATCCCCGAAGCCGGGCCCCTGGGTGAGTCGGCGGTCTACCCGGCTGAATCGCCGGACAAAGTGGAGGCCGGCGACGCAGACGAGTTTATCCTCCAGGAGGAGGCGGCCGCGATCGAGGAGCCGGTTGCCGTCGCCGCCCCCGCCTTGCCGCCGGCCGCCGCCAAGACGAAACGGGAGAAAAAGAGCAAGAAGCCCAAGCGACGCGATCGCCTCTCCGTCGGATTACTGCTGGCGAGTTTGATTTTATTAGCCGCGGCCGCCTTCATCTACTTTGTCAATCCTTTCTCGCGCATCGCCCTCGGAGCAGCGTCGCTGGCTCGCCCGGCCGCCTCTTCAACCGCTACATCACCCGGCAATGGTAGCGGTGCGTGGTGTGTTCAGGGGGATTTCCATGACGGTGCGCCCTTGCCGCTCATCGATACCGGCACGGGGGGCGATATTTTGGCCGAGGATCGGATGTTCTCGCTCGAACATCCCATTCCCCAGCCCGGCACCCATGAATGGCAGGTGGTCGATTGCAATGACTCGTCGCTCAGTTTCCCGGCGCAGGCTGCCTGGATCACGACGACCGAGGCCAACCAGCCCGTCACCTTCACCTTTGACAGCAATGAGCGGGCCGATCCGCTTTTCTTCCCCATCCCGTTCGTCGTCAGCGCCGAAGACGACACGACAGATTTCCGGGTCATCGGCAACTTCCAGGAGTGGAACCCCGATGATCCCAACGGCCGCATGCAACGCATCAACATCGGCCTGTACCAACAGGTGCGCAAGATAGCCCGCGCGGGGGATTACGAAGCGTATGTGATCGCGGGGGGGGATGAGAATCGGGCCGTCGACGCCTACGGCCGCACTACCGAGCCGATCCCGTTCTCCTTTCAAACGGAACGCAACTCCGACTATGTCGTCTTTTTGCTCGATACGGACCGGGGGCGCGCCTCGGTCATGTACGACATGCCGCCGGTGCTGACCGGGCTGGCCTACGGCAACGGCTACTGGCTGCTGAGCCTGATGCTGACCGGGCTGGCGGCGCTGCTGCTTGCCGCCCTGCTGCTGCGCTGGCTCATCCTGCACAATCGCGGGCTGCAACTGGAGTCGGGTTGTCCTAATTGCGGACGGCAAGAGCTGATGCGCATCTCGCGCCGGTCGGGCGACCGGATGCTCCACACCTTCGGCATTCCCGCCTACCGTTACCGTTGCCGCAATTGCACGTGGGAAGGCACGCGGCTGAGCGAGACGGGCGCGGCGATCTCGCCCGGCGCGGCTGTCGTCGGTTTCGACGACCGTTAAGGCTACGGCGCAGCGTCGACCGTCCGCAAGGCGACGCGGTGGATGCGCGCGTCGAGCGGATCATAGCCCAGCGCCCCCAGCACGTCGTCGGGCCGACCGGTCTGCGTCGCCGTCTGCACGAGGGTCAGCAACAGGCGTGGCTCGGCGTCCCCACCGTTCTGCACCTCTATCGCCACAATCAGCGGCCGCAGATCGACCACCTTCGGCTTGCTGCCATCTCGCCGCGCTCGTTGCCAAGGCAGCGCCTCGGCCGCCAGCGCTGATGCCGCCCGCTCGCGCAACACGTCGACATCCACCGGATCGAGAAACTGCACCTGGTAGACGGATTGGGCGATTTGCTGCTGGATAGACGGCTCAGTCAGCGCCACATCAACGGCGGCCGCGGCGTCGATCCCCGGCGGCATCTTCTCGCGCAGCCGCCTCAGGAACTCCGCGGGGTCTACATGGCCGGTCAACCACACGTCAGCCAACTCCGCCTCGCTGGTGTAGCCCAAGGGCAGCGCGGCCGCCAGCGACAAGCGCGGCCGGCGGTTGAAGCCCTGGGTATAGGCGATGGGCAGGCCGGCGCGGTTGAGCGCCCGCTCCAGCGCGCGGGCCAGGTCGAGGTGGCTGATGTAGCGCGTCGCCCCGCCCTTGCTGAAGGTCAGGCGAATGCGCTGGACGGGTTGGGCATTGGGGTCGGGTTCCACGGTCTGAGTATTACCACGGAAAGGACGGGGCAACAAACCGGCCGGAGATGCGGGAAGGCGGGGGGCGGGTTACAATTCCGGCCATGCGGCCCAACTCGACATCACGACTGTTCCGGCTGTGCCTGATGCTATGGCTGGCCTTATCGCTTTCCGCTTGTGTGCGGCCCGCCCCCGGCTCGACAGAGTTCGGCACCCCGTTGAGCATTGGGGCGGACGAGCCGGACGATACGGCCGAGGCCACGCCGGTGATGATAGAGGAAGCATCGTCCGACCCCGTTGCCGTGCAACTGGGCACCCCCGTGCCAACCTACGTGGGGCAACCGACGGCCGACGCCGCCCACTACGACGTCGCGCCGGCCGCGGGCAGCGGCACAACAGGCAGCCACACAATCGCCGCGGGGGAAACGTTAGGCACGCTGGCGCAGCGGTATGAGACGAGCATTGATGAGTTGATGACGCTCAACGGCCTGTCCAACCCCGACGTGATCCATGTCGGCCAGACGTTGCAGGTGCCGGGGGTGGAGATTCAGCAGGTCATCAGCCCCGAGTTCAAGATCATCCCCAACAGCGAGCTGGTCTACGGTCCCTCGGCAGCCGGCTTCGACCTCGCCGCGTTCGTCACAGCGCTCGACGGTCGTCTCGTCGATCACCAGGAGCAGGTCGAGGGGCAGATGATGAGCGGCCCGGCCATCGTGCAGCTACTGGCCGACCGGTACAGCGTCAACCCGCGTCTGATGCTGGCGATCGTGGAGCACCAGACGGGTTGGGTGACGGGCGAGGCGACACACACATCACCGACCGATATCGGCTATCGGGGCAACGGCCAGAGCAGCTTCTATGTCCAGCTCAGTTGGGCGGCGAATATGGTCAACCTGGGATTCTACGGCCGCGCGGAAGGAGGCTTGCGCAGCTTCAATCTGGGGGCGGACACGCAGGTCACGCTGTCGCCGCGCATCAACGACGCCACGGCCGGGGTGCAGCGCTTCTTCGCCGCCGTTGACGGTATGACCTATGATGAGTGGCAGCGCGAGGTGGGGCCGGACGGCCTCTTCGCCACCTACAACCGCCTCTTCGGCAATCCCTTCGCCTATACCTACGAGCCGATCCTGCCCGCCGCGCTGACGCCGCCGGAGATGGAGTTGCCTTGGGCAGACGGGGAGACGTGGTACTACACCGGCGGGCCGCACGGGGCGTGGAACAGCGGCTCGGCGTGGGGGGCGCTCGACTTCGTGCCGCCCGCCGAGCAGGCCGGCTGCTACCAGAGCGAAGCCTGGGTGACGAGCATGACCGACGGCACCGTCGTGCGCAGCGGCCACGGCGCGGTGGTAGTCGACCTGGACGGCGACGGCTACGCCGGCACGGGCTGGGCCATCACCTATATGCACCTGGAGACGCGCGACCGCGCGCCGCTGGGCACCGAAGTGAAGACAGGCGACCGGCTGGGCCATCCGTCGTGCGAAGGGGGCTTCTCCAACGGCACGCATCTCCACATCGCCCGCAGTTACAATGGGCGATGGATCAGCGCCGACGGCGAGATGCCGTTCGAGATGAGCGGCTGGGTCTCCAGCGGGGCAGGAGCCGAATACGACGGTTATCTGACGCGCGGCGAGGCGGTGCGCGGCGCGTGCGTCTGCCGGGAAGAGGTCAATGCCGTGGCCCGTTAGGCAAAGCCGCTAATCGTGACGCTACTCGGGGCGAGCGACGATGCGCCCCAGGCGACGGCCGCCCACCAGGTGCATGTGCAGGTGGTACACTTCCTGCCCGCCGTCCCGGTTGCAGTTGACGATGAGCCGGTAGCCGTTCTCGGCAATGCCCTCTTGCTCGGCGATGCGCCGCGCGGCCAGGAACAGGCGCCCGGCGATGCGCTCGTCTTCGTCCGTCAGGTCATTGACGGTGGCGATCTCCTTGTTGGGCACGATGAGGATGTGAACCGGGGCGACGGGATCGATGTCGCGGAAGGCGGTCACCAGATCGTCCCGATAGACGATGTCCGACGGCAGCTCGCCGTTGATGATTTTCGTGAATAGTGTGGACAAAACCGTACTCCTTCGGCCGTTCGGCCGTGTCGCATGAATGTCCGGTTCGTTTTACCGGCAATCGGCCGCGCGCGCAAGCGGCAGACCTTGCTATAATCCAGTATCCATTGTGCCCTGTTCCCACCCGCAGGACGACAGAATAGGCTTATGACGACGACATACCCACTCCCGCGCAGCATCACCCCGGCGATCGACATCTACATTCGGCTGGCCCAATATCCGGTGCTGGCCGACAAGATCCGCATGCGTATGAGACAGGAGCTGTTCCGTCGCGGCATCACCGATGAGATCACTTTCGAGGCCCAGGTGCGCGAGAAGGCGATCGAATCTCAGCGGCGCGAGCGGCTGAAAGACCCGTTCGGCCAGGAAGAGACTCACATCTGGCAAAAGCGGAAGGCTCGCGTGCGTGACTTCCAGACGGACGCGCTGTTTGCCAATAATCTGGGCAGCGCCCTGCTGGATCAGCTCATCAGCGAAGTGCTGTTGAGCCAACCTGCCCCTTCCCTCTCCCCCGGCCTGACGTTCAACCCCGAGATCGCCCCGTGGGAAGTGCTGTTCCGGCAAGGGGAGATCTACGAGCAGTTGCCGGGAGAGGAGTATGAGCGTGACCGGCACCATCTGGAAGAGATCAAGGTGGTGCTGATCAAGCGGTTGATCAGCGACCAGCTACCCTATATCGGCGTGGCCAAGAACATCTTCAGCATCCACGACCTGCGTTATATCTACGAACGGCGCATCGGCAGCGGCAAGATCGGCGGCAAGGCGGCCGGGCTGATGCTGGCCTGGCGTATCCTGCAACAAAATCTGGGCGACGGCAACGATATCCATACCCATATCGGCATCCCCCAATCCTACTTCATCGGCACCGAGGTCATCTACGAGTTCCGGTTGATGAACGGCCTGGATCAATACATGAACCAGAAGTACCGCTCGCTGGCGGAGATCCGGGAAGAGTACCCGAAGATCGTCGATGCTCATCTGGCGGGCCGATTCCCGCCGGCTGTCGTCAACCAGCTGCGGGCCGTGCTGGCCGACCTCGGCGACAGCCCGCTCATCGTGCGCTCGTCGAGCTTGCTGGAAGACAACTTCGGCTACGCCTTCGCCGGCAAGTACAACAGCTACTTCTGCCCCAACCAGGGCACGGAGGAGGAGAACCTGGAGGCGCTTTTAAACGCCGTCCGGCGCGTCTTTGCCAGCACGTTGAACCCCGACGCCATTCTCTATCGCCAGCGCCATGGCCTGATCGACTATGACGAGCGTATGGCCGTGCTCATCCAGCGAACGGCCGGCCGTCCCTACGGTCACTACTACTTCCCGGTGCTGGCCGGCGTGGCCTTCAGCCAGAACCCGTTCCGCTGGAACAGTAAAATCCGGCGCGAGGACGGCTTTCTGCGACTGGTATGGGGCTTCGGCACACGGGCGGTGGATCGGGTCAGCAACGACTACCCGCGCCTCATCGCCCTCAGCCACCCCCAGCTGCGGCCGGAGACGAGCGCCAAGGCGATCCGGCAATATTCACAATGGTACGTCGATGTCATCGACGTGGACGACAACGCTTTCAAGACTGTCCACATCCTCGACATCCTGGATGAGAAGTATCCGTATTTGCGCTACATCGCCTCGATCATGCGCGAAGATTATATGCAGGAAATCTTCTCGGCCGCCTCCATGCAGCCTGATGATGTGATCGTGCTGACGTTCAACGGATTGACCAAGGACCGAGCGTTCATCAACCTGATGCGCACGGCGCTGCAGCGGCTGGAATCGACCTACCAGCGGCCGGTGGACGTGGAGTTCGTCGTCGACATCTTGCCGGGCTATCCCAACACGGAGTACCGGCTGCATGTCTTGCAATGCCGTCCTCTGAGCCAGCGGGCTGATGATAGGGAGGTCAAAATCCCAAAAAACATCCCGCCGGATTCGATCCTGTTCACGTCCCACCGGCTGGTGCCCGACGGCCGCGCCGAGGGGGTGCGCTACATCGTCTACGTCGACCCCATGGCCTACTACGATCTCCACGATGCGACGACGAAGCACGAGTTGGCGCGGGCCATTGGCCGGTTGAACAAGCGGCTAGGGGAGGAGTCGTTCATCCTGATGGGGCCGGGGCGGTGGGGCAGTGTCAACATCGATCTGGGCGTCCACGTGACCTACGCCGACATCTTCAATACCAAGGTGCTGATCGAGATGTCGGTGGCCCACGACGGGCTCATCCCCGAGCTGTCGTACGGCACCCACTTCTTCCAGGATTTGGTGGAGGCGGGCATCCATTCGTTGGCCTTGCATCTGGGGGAAGATTCCGACAGTTGCACGTTCAACTGGAATTTCTTCGAGGACGCGCCGAACCATCTGTTCGAGGTGTTGCCCGAGGACGCGCCGCTCGGCCGTTATCTTAAGATCATCGATTTGTCGCGCCTGCCGGGCAACCCCCGGTTGAATGTCCTGATGAACGGCGCGCGCGATGAGGCAGTGGGCTATCTGACCTACTGACGCGGAGAGCTATGACCGAATTACGACTGAGAACCACCACGCCGACCATCGACATCTACATCAAATTGGCCCAGTACCCCATCCTGGCCGACCGGCTGCGAGACCGCATGCGGCAGGAGCTGTTCAGCCGGGGCATCGTCACGCCGGACAAGTTTGAGGCCGAGGTGCGGGAGATGGCGATCGAGTCGCAGCAGCGCGAAGGGCTCGGCGATCCGTACTACGAGGAGGATTCGGGCACGTGGCAGACGCGCGTTGAGCGCATCCGCGATTACCATACCGACGCCTATTTCGCCTACAACATCGGCAGCGCCCGCCTCGACGCGCTGATCGACGAGGTGTTGAGCCGTCGCTCACCCGACTCACCGTTGGACGCCATCGCGTTTAACCCGGAGATCGCGCCGTGGGAGATGCTCTTTCGGCAAGGGGAGGCGTACGAGCGGATGTCGGCCGAGGACCTGGACCACCACCGCCACCACCTGGAAGAGATCAAAGTGGTGCTCATCAAGCGGTTGATGAGCGATCAGTTGCCGTTCATCGGCGTCGCCAAGCGGGTGCTGAGCATCAACGACCTGCGCCGCATCCACGACAGTCTCATCGGCACGGGGAAGGTCGGCGGTAAGGCGGCGGGGATGCTGCTGGCCTGGCGCATCCTGCAGGACATCGACGACAAATTCAACAACGCCGGGATCGACATCCCCGACTCCTTCTTCATCGGCACGGATGTGATTTACGAGTTCTTCCTGATGAACAAGCTCGAGCATCACATGAATCAGAAGTACCGGCCGATCGCGGAGATTAGAAAGGAGTACCCGCGCATCGTGGAGGATTTCGTCGCCTCTGAGCTGCCCGAGTATGTGGTGACGCAGGTGCGCGAGGTGCTGCAGACGCTGGGCGACAGCCCGATCATCGTCCGCTCGTCGAGCTTGCTGGAAGACAACTTCGGCTTCTCCTTCGCCGGCAAGTACAACAGCTTCTTCTGCCCCAACCAGGGCACGCCGGAGGAGAACCTGGCCCGTGTGCTGGACGCCATTCGACGCGTCTTCGCCAGCTCGGTTAATCCCGGCGCGCTGCTCTACCGCAAGAAGAATAACCTGATCGACTACGATGAGCGCATGGCGATCCTGCTGCAGGGGGTGACCGGGAAGTGGCACGGTAACTACTTCTTCCCTGACATCGCCGGCGTCGGCTTCAGCGAGAACCCGTTCTGCTGGACGCCGGAGATACGGCGTGGCGAAGGTTTTCTGCGCGTCGTCACCGGCTTGGGGACACGGGCAGTCGACCGGGTGGCCCAGGATTACCCGCGCCTTATCCCGCTCAGTCACCCCGAGCTGCGGCCGGAGGATACCGTCGAGGGGCGGCGCATCTACGCCCAGCGCTACATGGAAGTCGTCGACCGGGAGCAGAACGGGATCGTCACCGTGCCGGTGCGACAGGCGCTGGCCCATTCCCCCGCCACACTGCCCGCCGTGGCCTCCATCGACACCGGCGACGATCTGCTCCCCTACCCGCCGCGCCACCCGCTCGACCCCGACGAGCATCTGGTGCTGACCTTCGATGGCCTGACGCAGGATCAACGTTTCATCGATCTGATGATCCAGACGCTGGATCGGCTGGAGGATATCTACAAGGATCCTGTCGATCTCGAGTTCGCGGTGACGATCGAGCAAAACGGCTCCGATGACCCGCGCGACAGACATTACCGGCTGAATATCCTCGAGTGCCGGCCGCTGAACGAACGCCATCAGCCGAAAGAGGAGGCGGAGATCGACGAGATCAAAGACCAGCGCCGCCTGTTCGCCATGCCCACCTTCCTGCCCTCGGGCATGGTGGAGGATATCAACTATCTGGTGTTCGTTGATCCCGAGGTGTACTACGACATCGAGGACGAAGGGCAGCGGCAGGCAATCGCCGACACGATCACCGTGCTCAACGACATCCTGCCCGCGGGGCATTTCGGACTGGTGGGGCCGGGGCGCTGGGGCTCGCTCAACAGCCGCCTCAGCGTGCCAATCGCCTATAGCGACGTGTGTAACTCCAGGTTGCTGATCGAGATCAGTCCACCCTACACGCCCGCTCCCGAGCTGGCCTATGGGACGGACTTCTTTGAGGATGTTCAGGAGGCGGGAATTCTGGTGCTGGGCATCCAGCCGACGAAGAACGGCGGCACGATCGATTGGGAGTTGTTGCGCGAATCGCCCAACGTGTTGCGTAACTTCGTGCCCGAGGCGGCCGAATGGGAGCACGCCGTCCGGCTGATCGACCTGAAGCAAGCCGCCGGCAGCTCGCTGAAAATCGTCATCGACAGCGAGACGAGCGAGGCCGTGGCCTGCTTCGACATGCCCTAGCTACTGTCGCTCGGCCGCCAGCAAACGCTCGAACAGCGCCCGCTCGGCCGCGGCGTCGGCCACTTCGCCGTCCAGCCGAGCCACCAGCAGCCGGTCGAGGATGCGCGTGTAGACGGGGCCGGGGGCCAGTCCCGCGGCGAGCAGGTCGTCGCCGGTGATCGTGGGGCGCACGTGGCGCCACTCGGTCATGTAGCGATTCAGTCGGGTGTTGGTGCGGCCGTCCACGTCAAGCATACGCAGCATGAGTAATGTGCGCGACGCGTGGGGCTCCAGCGTGGCGGCGACGCGGCTGGGGGGCGCGTCGTCGGGCAGCGCAGCCATATCATCCCGCAGCTTTTCCAATCCCAATAGATCGGTCAGCGTCGTCTTGCGCACGCGCAGCCGTTGCGAGACGAGCTCGGGAATGGGCGGCGCGAACGGAGCCAGCCACGCGGCGAAGTAGAAGAACTCGGGCGCGCCGGCGCGATAGACGTCGCCCCAAACAGAGTCGTGGGCGTAAGTGGGGATGTTGCGGTAGACGAGCTCTGACTCAGGCATCCAGCACAGGTCGGGATGCAACTGGGCCATGACGCCGGCGTCGTCCAGCCGCTCCATCACCTTGACGGGATCGGCCTCGTTCAGGCTCAACTCGATCTCGTTGCGGATGCGTTCGCCGCTGACGCGATCGAGCAGCGGCAGCGCGGCGGTCATCAGCTCGGCCGTGTTCTCCTCGATCGTGAAGCCCAGTCGCTGCTCCAGGCGAATGGCGCGCAGAATACGCGTCGGGTCGTCGATGAAGCTGAGGCTATGGAGCACACGGATGATGCCCCGTCGCAGGTCGCGCCGGCCGCCGTAGAAGTCGAGCAGCTGGCCCAAAAAGTCGCCGTCCAGCCGGATGGCCAGCGTGTTGATCGTGAAGTCTCGCCGGTGCAGGTCGAGTTTGATCGATCCCGGCTCCACGTCGGGCAAGGCCGTCGGCCGTTTGTAGAACTCCTTGCGAGCGGTGACGAAATCGATCTGCGCCGGGGCCGGGATGGGTTCGGCGACAGCGTCAGTCTCGGGTGCGGGCAGGCGGCCGTCGGCCGCGGTCATCATCCGCTCGTAGCTGTCGAGCCCCGGCGTCCACTTGGCCGTGCCGAAGCGATCGTGGCTGTGGACGTCGCCGCCGAAGCGTTGGCACAGGGCCGTGGCCAGGTCGATGGCGTCTCCCTCGACGACGATGTCGATATCGGTCGGCCGTTTGTCGAGCAACAAATCGCGCACCAGCCCGCCGACGAAGTAGATCGGCATTTGCAGCCCGGCGGCCGTCTCGCCGGCCACGCGCACCATGGCCCACAACGCGGGCGAGAAGGAGCGGGCCAGCCGCTCGCGCAGGTCCGTCTCGGGCGACTCCTGCGGCGCTTTGAACAGTGCGGCCAGCAGGTCGGTGCGGGTAACGATGCCGATCGGGTAACGTTCTTCCGGCCGCTCGGCACCTTCCTCGGGCATCACCGGGATCTGCCCCCACCCTTCGGCGGCCATGAGCTGCTGGACGCGCTCCATGGTATCGGACGGGAAGACGTGGACTGAGCCGGGGCGCATCAGGCGGCTGACGGGCTGGTTGACCATGTCGTGGCTGACGGCGCGGTCGACGGCGCG
Source organism: uncultured Ardenticatenaceae bacterium (assembly GCA_964398825.1). Classification (GTDB taxonomy): domain Bacteria; phylum Chloroflexota; class Anaerolineae; order Promineifilales; family Promineifilaceae; genus Promineifilum. The sequence goes on along the minus strand of CAYNOL010000014.1, from coordinate 15,711 downwards.
GCGGGTGATGAGACCGACGAGACGACCGCGCCGCTCGTCGATGACGGGATACCCCTCGTGGCCGTGGCGCTGCATCAGCGCGGCCACTTCCTGTACGGTCATCGTGGCCGGCACGGTTAGCACGCCCAGCGACATCAGCGACGACACACGCACCGTGGGGCGGACGGCCTGCGGCAGGAAGGCGCGCACCTGCTCGGCGACGGACGGCAGCCGCTCGCCGGGGATCATCGCCGCGGCCGCCCGGCTGTGGCCGCCGCCGCCCAGATGCCGCGCCACCATGCCGACGTCGATTTCGTCCATGGAGCTGCGCGCCACCAACTGGACACCGTCCCCCAGCTGCACCAAAACGAACAGGCCGTCGGGCGTCATCGTCTCGCGCAGGCGATGGGCGACGGATGAGATCTCGTCGTCGAAGCCGGACGGCGCTCCAGCCGAGGCCAAGGCTATCTGAAACCCTTCGATGTTGATCCACTCGATGCGCTGCACCAGCCGATCGTAGAGCTGCCGCTGCTTGTCGGTTAGGGCAACGTTGAGGAAGCGACGAGCTATGTTGAGCTGCGCCCCCTGCTCCAGCAGCACGGCCGCGGCGCGCACGTCGCGGGCAGTGGTGGTGTCGTAGGTCAGGCTGCCGGTGTCCTCGTAGATGCCGAGCAACATCAGTGTCGCTTCCTCGGGAGAGAGGACGATGCCGCGCGCCCGAATGCGCTCGACGAGCAGCGTCGCCGTCGCCCCCACCGGCTCGACTTCATACGTCCAACCCTCTTTCGGCGCGTGGCCCATGTGGTGGTCGATGACGTGGACTTTGGGCTCGGCGGTCAGACCGCGCACATTGCCCAGGGTTTGCGTGTCCACCAGGATGACGGAATCGACCGGCGGCCGCCGCCCCTCGGCTGGCCGCCGCCACTCCTCAGCACGCATGAACGGCAGCGAGTCCCAATGCAGGTTCAGGAATTGCTGGACATTGCGGTTGAGATTGTAAGGCAGAAGAGCGACGGCCGAGGGATAGAGCTTCTTCGCTCCCAACTGCGACGCCACGGCGTCGAAGTCCGTCTTCTCATGGGTCAGGATCACCGTCATGGGGCGATTATACACGATGTGGAGGAGGGGCGTTTACAGAGAGAAAAGGGGAGGAGAGAGAAGGGCAGAATAAGGGCAAGAAAGGCCACAGCCGGGGTATTGACTAGATTAGAACAACTGTGCTATTATCTACATTACGCCATTAGAACGGCTGTTCTAATGGGAGACTTATAATCATTCCGGCAGCTTACGCAACAGGAAGAACGGAGGTAGCGAAATGATCAAGGGAAGTGGCTTACCGATGAATTGGAATAACACCCAGGAGTTGCTGTCGCGGAGAGTCGTCGTCGCCATTCTGCTTGGCATCGCGCTCATCGCCTTCGAGATCTTCAACTTCGACACGACGAAATTCGCCCTCAGTAATCTGATGGGCGAGGTGCGCTTTGCCGGCGTCCTGTGGGCGTCGATTCTGGCGATCGCTTTCTGCGCCATCGACTTCGCCGGTCTGGTACGCATCTTCACCCCGGAGAAGGGAGCCGAAGAGCCGCGGGCCGTCTGGTTTCTGACCGGTGCATGGTTCCTGGGCACCATCGCCAACTCGGTGCTGACCTGGTGGGCTGTGTCGCTAACGCTGCTGAGCCACGACTTCGGCAACGAGGTATTGAGCCGCGAGGCGCTGCTGCGCTACGTGCCGATCTTCGTCGCCATGCTGGTGTGGCTGACGCGCATCCTGTTCATCGGCGCGTTCTCAGTGGCCGGCGAAAAGGCTCTGGACGACGCGCGCGCTATTTCGGCTCGCGGGCTGCCGGCCGGCGCGCCTCGCCGCGACGCGCAGTACGCCCAACCCGTCCGAGCCGGGCAACAGACCGCACGTGCCGCGACGAACTCCGCGTCGCAACGCGCCGGCGGCCGTCAGCGCGAAAACGCCCGGCTCGAACGCCCCGCCCCCCAGCCGGCGGTGACCTACGAGCCGATCGACGATCCGATTGTGGAGCCGGCCGCGCCCAAGACCAACGGCAGCAATGGTCCCGCCCGCCCGTCGCGCATCCAGCAGCGGCCGCCGATGCCGGGCAACATGCGCCGCACCCCGGCCGGCATGCAGGCCCGCCCGTCAAAGCCAAATCGTTGAAAACATGATTCAAGGCGGTAAACTATGACAGCGTATCAGGATAACCCACCCTTCGGCCTTGTGGATTCGCCGTTGAATTATTACGACGAAGAGCAGTACTACTTAATCGAACAGGTTTATGCGCCTGACCCGGTGGCGATTGTGCAGCGGCGGATGATGTTGGTGCTGGCGGCGTCGCTCATCTTCATGCTGGCTTTCGGCGCCTGGGCGCTGCGCGCGAGCAACATCGGCGCGGGCAGTGTCGCCACATCCGGTGAGCAGGCAGTCGCGGCCGAGGCAGCACCGGGGGACGCGGCCGTTGCCGAGAACAGCGCAGCGGTCCCCGCTCCAGCGGCCGTTGGCGGCATCGCCCCGCTCTTCACGCCCGAAGTCCAACACTGGGCAGCCCAAATCGTCGCCTGGGCCAACGAGTTCGGCGTAGACCCCAACATGGCCGCCACGGTGATGCAGATCGAGTCGTGCGGCGATCCGAACGCCGTCTCCAGCGCCGGGGCGCAGGGCTTGTTCCAGGTGATGCCCTTCCACTTCGAGGCGGGTGAGCAGATGCAAGACCCCGACACCAACGCGCGGCGCGGCATGGCCTACCTGGCGTTGGGTATGCAGCAAACGGGGGGCGACACCAGCCGCACCTTCGCCGGCTATAACGGCGGCCACGGCACGGCCGCGCGAAGCTGGGAGACATGGCCGAACGAGACGCAGCGCTACTACGTCTGGAGCACCGGCATCTACGCCGACGCCGTCAACGGCAGCGCCACCAGCGAGACGCTGGACAATTGGCTGGCCGCCGGCGGAGCGAGCCTCTGCCGCCAGGCCGCAGGCCGATTGGGGCTCTAACTTCATTTTTCTCCTCTCCTTGTGGAAAGAGCAGCGGATTTGTCCCCGCTGCTCTTTTTCTTTGGTGACGTGCACTTGCTGGGTTATAACGTTGGGTGAATAATCCCGCCTGGCGAGGGACAGGATGTTCGAATCAGAAATGTACGCAGCGCGGAATTACGATCGGGGCATGTGGCTGCTGGAGCGGAGCAAGCTGTTCCGCCTGCGACGTCGCGTGGCGAGCGAGATTCAGGGGCGAACGCTGGAGATCGGCGCGGGAACGGGGGCCAACGCGCTGGCTTACCGGCGCGATGTCACGGTGACGGCCATTGATTTGCGGCCGGCGCATCTCGGCGTCGCCCGCAAGAAGGCCCGCCGCCGTGGTCTGGAGTTCACGGCCGTCTGCGCCGACGCCCAGGAGTTGCCCTTCCCCGACGCCGCGTTCGACACCGTCTTCGGCACGCTGGTGTTTTGCAGCATCGCCGAGCCGGAGCGGGCGCTGGCCGAGATCCGCCGTGTGCTGCGGCCGGGCGGGCGGCTGTTACTGCTGGAGCATGTGCGCGGCCAAACGCCTTTTTCACGCAAACTGACCGACTGGTTGCACCCGCTCTGGTTCACGCTGCAGGGGGTCTGCCACCTGAACCGGGAGACGGCGGCGACGGTGGCCGGAGCCGGGTTCCACGTCGACGAGACGACGACGCACAGCTACGGCCTGCTGCAGGTCATCCTGGCCACGCGGCCGGGTGGTGACGGCTCGGCCGCCTAATCACCATCAGCCGACCAAACCGGTTGCCCGTCTTCCAGATAGATCGTCCGCCCTGTGCCGACGAGCGGCAAGCTGTGGGCCACACGCCGACGCAAGCGACGTTTCATCAGCGACAGCCCTTCCTCCGGCGCGACGAAGCGGAAGTCGGCCAACTCCTTGTGCTGCAGGCGGATGGCGGCGATCTGCGGTTCGGGCAGCACGCCACCGTCGAAGATGAAGTTGATGCTCTCCCCGCGTTCGTCCGAGGCGGCCGTGTGCTCCACCGACAGCAATCCCACCGGCCGCCAATCCAGGTTCAACTCCTCCCTGATCTCGCGCATGCAGCCGTCGAGCGGTGACTCCCCCTCTCCAACCGCCCCGCCGGGGATCAACCACCCATCCTCATACGTCGGCTTGACGATCAGCAGTCGGCCCGCCTCGTTGAACAGGAGCACACCGCCGGCGACTTCTTTTCTCGGGGCGTCTTGTTTGTTTTCGTCCTGACTCATTCTGTCACCTTTTGTCGCTTGCGAAAGCGGTCACTGATCTGCTGGATGTGCGCCGGGGTTGTGCGGCAGCAGCCGCCGATGAGCGCCGCGCCCAGCTTGCGCCACTCGCGGCTGTAGGTGCCGAACGCCGACGGTACCGACTCCCCCAGCCAACGCTTTCCCACAGGGTCATACGTCTCGCCCGAGTTGGGGTAGACGATGATCGGCTTGTCGGTGGCGGCCGACACGGCCCGGATGAGATCGGGGATGTAGCGCGGCGGTGTGCAGTTGATGCCGACGGCGACGACGCGCTCGGCGCCGGCCAGGTAGCGAGCGCAATCGGCGATGGGTGTGCCGTCGCTGATATGAGCCCCGTCGCGACAACTGAAACTGAACCAGGCGTACGCGTCCGGCGTCTCATCCAGCAGCCGACACAGGGCACGCGCTTCGGCGAAGGACGGGATCGTCTCGCAAGCCAGCACGTCAGCCCCGCTGCCGGCCAGAAGCTCCCAGCGCGGCTGGTGGAACGCTTCGAGGCCGTGCTCATCCAGGTCATAGGCTCCGGTGTATTCAGAGCCGTCGGCCAGATAGGCGCCATAGGGACCGACACTTGCGGCGACGAGCGGCCGTAGTCGTCCGGCGCGGTTGCTCTCGTCAGACCAAAACTCGTCCCGTGCCTCGCTGACCAACCGGACGGACAAGCCAATTAGCGCGCGGGCGGCCGCCTCGCTCATCCCTCGCGCCACGAAGGCGGAGATCGTCGCCTGATAGCTGGCGCTGATGCCGCAATCGGCTCCGGCGCGGTAGTAGTCGAGGTGGACTTGGCGAATGGCGGCGGGATCATCGGCCAACAGGCGGGCCGACCACAACGCGTCGCCGAGGTCATGGCCGCGTCGCTCCAGCTCCGTCGCCAGCCCGCCGTCGAGAATGAGCGCGCCCTGGTGTTGCAGGAAGGGAGTGATGGGGTTCGTCACCGCTACTCCATGGGGATGACCTGCGACGGCCGCCGCGGGAAGAGCGCGCGCAGCAGCACCAGCGCCTCGTTGTTGTTGGTGTAGGCGTCGGCGTAGGCCAGACGGAGCTCGTCGATGCTGCGGTGGCCGAACAACAGTTGCAGGAATGTCTGCTCAGGAAAGGCGGCGTCCCCGTCGTCCATGCGCCGGTGGGGGTAATCCTCGCCCACTTCCACCAGACGGCCGTTCTCCCAAACGAGCGTGAAGCGGGAACGGAACAGATTGATCCGCAACGTGCCGCTATGCCCGGCCATGACGCTGCCCGCCAGCCGCTGCTCCAGCGCGGGGGCGACATGACGCAGGAAAGCGGGGATATCCGGCACGCGCACGTACCAGGCATAGGGATTGATTTGCTTTTCCAGGTCGGGATCGAGCGCGACGTACAGCGGGTGGCCGTCGCCCAGGTGGAAGGAGATGTTGGCGATCTGCTTCTCCGGCGGCCGTGATTCGTTCGCCTCGTCGGCCTCGCGCTTGAGCTGGCGGATGACGAAGCGGCCGGCGGCGCGCCACGAGTCGCCCGGCAGCACGCCGAACTCGCGAATGGCGAACGCCGTGCCCCAGATATCGGAGCGGAAGTAGCCGATGACGCGGCCTTCGGGTGTCTCGATGAGGCGCGGCTTCACCGAGGCCAACGACTCGGGGTGGGCGTGGATCATCTCGTAGCGCCATGTGGCGTCATCGCGCACGCGGGTGATCGGGCTGTCGGCCAGATGTGCCCGGTAGAGCTCGTGGAGCAACGGGATGTCGATTTCGACGGCCGCGCGAAGCCGGTACGGTTCCTCTTCCACCTTCTCGGTGTTGCCCCGTCGCGCCCAAAAGAGTTGACGGCTGCCGTGGAGATTGACGGCCATTTCGTAGCCGAATTGCCGGTAGTACCAGGGGATGCCGGTGATGGCCGTTACCAGCTCACCACGCGCGGCGCTGAGGGCGTGGACGATCTCCATCTGCAGACGCACCAATCCCCGGCGGCGGTACTCCGGCAGTGTGGCGACGAGCTCGGGGCGGCCGACACCGAAGGGGATGCCATCGAACGTCCACGTCTGGGAGATGAGATTGAGGCTGGAGACGATGCGATCCTCGTTGGCCGTGTCGACGACGAGGGTGAAGTCGCCGGCCTTCGTCGTCGGGTGGATGCCGCGCATCAGATCGAGGACCCAGTAGTAGAGCCAAATTTCCGGCTCGTCGGGGTTGTCGCTGTGCATCGCCAAGTTGAACTGGGCCAGTGCTTCGGCGTCTTCGGGCCTGCCCCAACGTAACAGCAGCCCGTCGCCAAGTTCGCGGGGCAATCCGTAGGGATCGGTGGTCATGGGGTTTCTCCTCGTCGTGGGAATGAATGGGACAATTAGCTGTCGAGGTGTGGGCAGATTATCCGGCGGATGCTCGCGTTCGGCAACCGGTAAGGGTTGGTAAGTGGCCTCGCATTTCTAACTCACTATGCGAAATGGTTTTGTTAACGAATACTGCTTACTGATTACTTCTCCCTTTCACCCTCTCTCCCCTTCTCCCCCTCTAAGCAAACCTGCCGATTTGTAAGATATTCATTGGAAAGGTCACCCGCCCATTGACGTTCCACGTTGATTGACCATAATCTAGTTAGAACGTTAAGTGGCATGAAAAAGGTCTGGAATGGGCCTTTCGACTTACACCTTACGAGGAACTACGAATGATTGAATTTCTGACTAACTATTGGCTGGCGGTTCTGCCGACGGCCCTGACCGGAGTAGTTCTCTTGCGTGTGCTCAAGAAGGCGCGCGACGAAAAAATGAGCAAGGAAAAGGCTCTTGTGCCCGTCGCCGCGCGGAGGAAACAACAAGGCTAGATGTTCTTCTTTGACCCGCTTTACTTTGTTCTGGCCCTGCCGGGCCTTCTGCTGGGTCTATGGGCGCAGTTTCGCGTCAAGAGTACCTTCAACAAATATTCGCGGGTTCGCACGAGTCGCAACGCCAGTGGCGCCGAGGTCGCGCGTTACCTGCTCGATTCACAGGGGTTGCAGGACGTGCGCATTGAAGAGGTGCAGGGCTTCCTGAGCGACCATTACGATCCACGTACGCGAGTGCTGCGCCTCAGCCCTGACGTGTACCACCAGCCGAGCATTGCCGCCGCCGGCGTTGCCGCCCACGAGATGGGCCATGCCATGCAGCACGCTGTCGGCTACGGTCCGCTACGGCTGCGCAGCGCCATCGTCCCCGCCGTCCAGTTCGGCAGCTCGCTGGCCCCCATTCTGTTCATCATCGGCTTTCTGCTGAACTTCACTTCGTTGGCCTGGCTGGGCGTCATCCTGTTCGCCTCGGCCGTGGTGTTCTCGCTAATCACCTTGCCGGTGGAGTTCAACGCCAGCAAGCGAGCCAAGGCGCTACTAGCCGGCAGCGGCATTTTGTCGCCGCAAGAGGTCAAGGGCGTGGACAAAGTACTGGATGCGGCCGCCCTCACCTACGTGGCCGCGGCCATCGCCGCCGTTGGGCAGCTGCTCTACTATGTGCTGCTGCTGACGGGCGGACGTCGTGACTAAGCCGCAGTAATCTGATAGCGTGTCGAGCGCGAGAGGGAATCCTCTCGCGCTTTTTTTATTGCCCGGCGGCCACCTGCTGCGCCAGCGCGAACGCCCCCAACACCCCCGCCCGATTGCCCAGCCCCGGTGGCACGATGTAGCCGTCGATGCCGTCCATCAGCGCCGGAGAGTGGACGTAGCCGTTGAGCGACTGCTGCACCTTGCGCCGGATTAGGGGGAGTAGTTGCGGTTGCTCCATGACCCCGCCGCCGAGGATGATGCGTTCGGGCGACAGGGTGCAGATGTAAGTGTGGAGTGCCAGCGACAGGTAGTGGGCTTCCAGCTCCCAGGCGGGATGCTCGGGCGGCAACTCGGTGGGCGGCCGCCCCCAGCGCTCGCCGATGGCCGGGCCGGCGGCCATGCCTTCGAGGCAGTCGCCATGAAAGGGGCAGCGTCCTTTGTACGGGTCGGCCGCCCAGTCGTGGGGCACGGGGATGTGGCCCAGCTCGGGGTGCACGAGACCGTGGACGGGACGACCGTCGATGAGCACACCACCCCCGATGCCCGTCCCCACCGTCAGATAGATGAAGTTCGACACACCCCGCGCCGCGCCCCAATGGTACTCCCCCAGCCCGGCGATGTTGACGTCGGTGTCGAAGCCGATGGCCACATCGAGCGCGGCGCGAATAGCCCCCGCCAGATCGACGTTGGCCCAATGGGGTTTGGGTGTTGAGGTGATGTAGCCGAAGGTGGGGGACGCGGGATTGGGATCGACGGGGCCGAAAGAGGCGATGCCGAGCGCCGCCGGACGGCCGAAGCGTGCCTCTTGCTCGCGGAAGAAGGCCACGGCGCGGCCGATCGTCTCGTCCGGTGTCGTCGTCGGGAAGCGGGCTTCGGCACGGACGTCATCGGGACCGGAGCCGACGGCACAGACAAACTTGGTGCCGCCCGCCTCGATTCCACCAACGTAAGCGTTGTCCATTATTACTCTCCTGGGTTACCCGGCCGGTGGTTCGCCGTGGGCCAGCTCACTCTCCGGCGTCAGCCACAGCGCTTCGTAGCTGTCGAGCGTGACACCGGGGGCGCTGTCGACAGCCCGGCCGGTCAGCCGGTCGATGAGCCGCCCGCCGAACTGCATCTCGCGCAGCCGATGGCCGGGCACGGTCTGCGGCCGCTCGCTGAAGTTGGCCAGCACGAGCACGCGGCCGCGCGGGCTGTCGCGCAACAGGCCGAAGACAGCGTCGTTGTGGGTCCAGACGGCATACGCGCCGGCCTGGGCGTGGAAGGCGGCCGTGTCGTGCCGGGCGGCCAGCATCGCCCGCATGCCGGCGAAGATGCGGCCGGGGACGGAGCGGCTGTCGTGGCGCGCCTCGGCCAGCCGCCACTCCATCGGCGGGCGGTGCATCCAGCGGTTGTCGCCGGCCAGATCGGGATCGGTGAGGTATGACGAATCGTTGAGCAGTCCCAGCTCGTCGCCCATGTAGATGAGCGGGATGCCGCCGAAGGCGAAGATGAGATTGTAGAGAAGCATGACGCGGCGGACGGCGCGATCGACGGCCGCCGGATCTGCCCGCTCCAGCGCCCCTTCCAGCCCGGCCAGCGAGGCGCACGAGCCGCTGATGCGCCGGTCGTTGGTGCGCGGGTTGTGCTGGAAAGTGGCGCCGCGGGCGAAAGAGCCGGGGAACAGGCCGGCGTAGAACTCGCTGAGGAAGGCTCGGTGGGCGGGGCCGGAGAGGCCTACCTCGGCCGCGTCCTCGTCAGTGACGGCCCAGCCGATATCGTCGTGGCAGCGCACATAGGTGACCCAAGCCGCGCCGCCGGGGATCGGCGGCATGTTCTGCAGCGCCCGCGTCATCAGCGCCACCCGCCGCTCGGCCAGAGCGCTCCACAACAGCACCATGTAGACGTTGTGGTAGGCCAGCTCGCACTCCTTGTTCGTCGCCTCGCCACGCCCCAGGTAGGGGACGAGCTTCGGCGGGGAGACGATCGCCTCAGCCTTCAAGATGAGTCCCGGTGCGGCGATGCGACTGAGGGCGCGGAAGAGCTGCAGGATGAAGTGGGCTTCGGGCTGGTTCTGGCTGTCGGTACCCAGCCGCTTCCACATGAAGGCCACGGCGTCGAGGCGCAAAATCTCGACGCCCCGGTTGGCGAGAAAGAGAATGATGTCGAGCATCTCGCCCAGAACGGCCGGGTTGCGGTAGTTCAGATCCCACTGGTACTCGTTGAACGTCGTCCACACCCAGCGGCCGAACGCATCGTAGTAGGTGAAGTTGCCCGGCGCAAAGTCGGGGAAGACCTCTGGCAGCGTCTCCTCGAACGCGTCGGGGATCGTCCGATCGGGATACATGAGGTAGTACGCCTGGTAGACAGGGTCGCCCGCGGCCGCCCGGCGCGCCCACTCGTGCTCTTTGGCCGTGTGGTTGCACACCAGGTCGATGCACAGGCTGATGCCGTTGGCGCGCAACCGGGCGGCCAGGTCGCTCAGGTCGTCGATCGTACCCAGCGCCGGATTGACGGCCCGGTAGTCGGCCACGGCGTAGCCGCCGTCGTTGGGGCCGGGGCGCGGCCTCAGCAGCGGCATCAGGTGCAGGTAGGTGACGCCCAGCTCCTTCAGGTAGGGGATGCGCTCAGCCACGCCGCGCAAGTCGCCGGCGAAGCGGTCGGCATAGGCCACGTAACCTACCTGGTCGGGGCGCTGGAACCAGTCGGGCTCCCCCTGGCGACGCAGGTCGAGCAACCGCAGCTCGGCCGGGCGGGCAGCGTAGCCACGCGCGGCGATCTGCAGCAGCCGGTCAGCCAGCTCGTCGAAGTCGGGCAGGTCGCCATAGAGCTTGCGCAGCGGCCGGACGACGTCGGGCCAGTAGAGCTCGACGCGCGCGCGGAAGATGTCGCGCTCCAGCGGCTCCAGAGCGTCGAGGGTGCCCGCGGGCAGCCGGTCGAACGGGGCAGATTCCATCATCCGCAGCAGGCGACGCTCAGGCGGCCGATTCCAGCAGCCACATCGCCTGGAACGGCGCCAGCGGGATCTCCCGCCCCACTTCGTGGATCGCCCCGTCGCGGGAGAGCAAATCGCGAACGTCGGCCGAAGGGGTAATGCCGGACGGCCGCGCATCGTCGGTCAGATTAAAGACGCACAGAACCGCGTTCTCTCCGTCGCGGCGGCGAAAAGCCAGCACGCCCGTGTCTCCTGTCTCCACCCACGACAGCGTGCCGGCGCGCAAGGCGGGTTGCCCTTGGCGCGCCTCGATGAGATAGCGCGTCCAGGCCAGGTAGGAGTCGGGGTCCGGCTCCTGGGCGGCCACGTTGACGCGCCGGTAGCCGTAGGTCTCATCGTCGATGACGGGCAGGTAGGTCTGGTCGGCGTCGGAGAAACCAGCGTTCTTGCCGTCGTTCCACTGCATCGGCGTGCGGACGCCATAGCGGTCGGGCAAGCCCAGATTGTCGCCCATGCCAATCTCGTCGCCGTAATAGAGGATCGGCGTGCCCGGCAGCGACAGGAACATGGCGTTCAGCGCCAGCCAGCGCCGCTGGTCGTTGTCGAGCAGCGGCGCCAGCCGCCGCCGTATGCCGAGATTAAGTCGGGCGCGCGGATCGGGAGCGTACTGCTCCCACATCCACTGCCGCTCCTCGGGCGTCACCATCTCCAGCGTCAGCTCGTCGTGGTTCCGCAGGAAGGTCATCCACTGCGTGCCGGGGGGTATCTCCGGCGTGCGGGCCAGAATATCGATGATCGGTGTCTTGTCGCCGCTCTTCATGGCCATGAAGAGGCGGGGCATAATGGGGAAATGGAAGCAAACGTGGAACTCATCGCCGTCGCCGAAGTAGGGCAACAGGTCTTCGGGCCACTGGTTGGCCTCAGCGATGAGTACGCAATCGGGGTACTCTTCGTCCATCAACCGGCGCACGCTCTTCAGGAATTCGTGGGTCTCGGGCAAGTTTTCGCAGTTCGTCCCTTCGCGCTCGTAGAGGTAAGGCACGGCGTCGGCGCGAAAGCCGTCGATGCCCATGTCTAGCCAGAACCGGATGATGTTGAACATCTCCTCGTGAACGGCCGGGTTGTCGTAGTTGAGGTCGGGCTGGCTGGAGTAAAAGCGGTGCCAGAAGTACTGCCCGGCCATTTCGTCATACGTCCAGTTCGACGCCTCCACGTCGAGGAAGATGATGCGCGCGCCGCTGTATCTGTCGGGCGTGTCGCTCCAGACGAAGTAGTCGCGGTAGGGCGAATCGCGGTCGGCGCGGGCGGCCTGGAACCAGGGGTGCTGGTCGGAGCAGTGGTTCATCACCAAATCGGTGACCACGCGCAGGCCGCGCTCGTGGGCGGCGTCGAGAAAGGCCTTGAAGTCGTCGAGCGTGCCGAAGTCGGAATGGATGCCGACGTAGTCGGCCACGTCGTAGCCGTCGTCCTTCAGCGGCGAGGGGTACATCGGCTGCACCCAGATGCAATTGACCCCCAGCGATTTGATGTGGTCGAGTTTAGGAATGGCCCCGCGAAAGTCGCCATTGCCGTCGCCGTCGGAGTCACAACAGGCGCGAATGTTTAGCTCAAAAAAGACAGCTTCCTGATACCACGGCTTGTCGGACATCGTCCTAATCTCCTGGAAGAATTGGCTGCGGATTTACACGGAAAAGACGGATTTCCCCTTTCGTGCAAATCCGTGTTATCCGCGCCACTCTGTGTTTAGTTATTTTGATGCTTTAAGAATTGGCTACGGATTGGAGCGGATGAAGCGGATTCAAACGGGTATAAAATCCGTTTCATCCGTCTAAACCCGTTGCCGACTCTTCAGGCTCCATGCAAATGAGCACGAGGCGGCTTGCGCTGCTTCGTGCTCATCATGATTATATGCGTTCGGGATGGAATGGGGAAATGGTTACGGATTTAGACGGATGAAATGGATAATTATCTGTATCAATCCATTTTTTCCGTGTTAATCCGTAGCCATCTCTTCTGGTTCGAAATCAGCCCTTCACCGAGCCGGCCAGCATGCCGCGCACGAAGTAGCGTTGCAGCGACAGGAAGACGATGAGCGGCAGCACCATGGAGACGAAGGCACCGGCGGTCAGCAGATGCCACTCGCTGCCGCGCGAGCCGACGATGGCGGCCATGCGCTGCGTCACCAGCTCGAACTCGGGGTTGCCGCCCAGGAAAATGAGCGCCACCAGGTAGTCGTTCCACACCCACAAGAACTGGAAGATGGCGAACGAGGCCAGCGCCGGCACCGACAGGGGTAGAATGAGGCTCGTGAACACTTTGAAGTGGGACGCGCCGTCGATAAAGGCGGATTCCAGCGTCTCGCGGGGGAGTGTGCTGATGTAGTTGTAGAGCAGATAGGTGGCCAGCGCCAGGCCGAAGCCGGTGTGGGCCAACCAGATGCCCAGGAAGGTGCCGTTCAGGTTGAGGGCGCGGTAGTCGCGCAGGATCGGCACCAGAGCGATCTGCAGCGGCACAGCCAGCAGGGCTACAATGAGCACGAACATCCATTTGCGGCCGGGGAATTTCATCCAGGCGAAGGCGTAGGCGGCGAAGGCGGCGATTAGGATGGGGATCACCGTCGCCGGTACGGCCACGGCCAAGCTGTTGAGGAAGGCGCGGGTCATGTTATCGCCGGGGACGACCTCGACCGTGCCGTCGGGCCGGGTAAACTCGAAGCTCTGCCCGCCCAGCACCTGCTCGTAGTTGTCGGTGGTGAAATCCCAGTTGACGGTCCAGTTATGCTCCTGGACCTCGATGCGGCCGATGCGCCGATTGCCGACCCAGATGACGCGCGTGTCCCCTTCCTGGACGCCTTGCCGCAGCTCCTCGAACGTGCCGGAGACGCCTTCGACTTCCATGACGCCCTGTGTGTCGAGCCCTTCGGCGCGCGGGTCGATGGTGCGCACCGTCTCCCACGCCTTGTGGGGCAGCACAGTCCACCAGCCCGAGCTGGCGATATCATCCCGCTGCCGGAAGGACGAGACGAAGATACCCATCGTCGGGACGGTCCAGGCCAGCACAAGCAGGAAGAGCAAGCCATTGACGAAGAGGCTGCCGAGTCGTTTTTGTCGTTTTGCGCTGCCCATTAGAATGCCTCCTGCTCCCTGAACTGCCTCAGGTTATAGATGATGACCGGGATGACGGCCAGCAGCAGCACGATGGCGATGGCCGAGCCGAAGCCGGAATTTCGATTGGTGAACGACTGTCTGTAGAACTGGGTGGCGATGACATGGGTGCCGAATTGGCCGCCGGTCATGACCCAGACGACGTCGAATATCTTCAGGGTGAAAATGATAATCGTCGTCCAGACGGTGATGATCGTCCCGCGGATGTAGGGAAGCATAATGCGGAAGAAGATCTGGAACTCGTTGGCGCCGTCCATGCGGCCGGCTTCCATGAGCTCGGCGGGGATGCCCTTCAGCGCGGCCGAGAACAACACCATTGAATAGCCGGCCTGGAGCCAGACGACGATGACGATCAGGAAGAGGTTATTCCAGGGGGCGATGGCGGTCCATTGCGCCCACGCTTCCGGCTGCCCGCCCAACGCGGTGACGATGGCATTCAGCAGGCCGATTTGCGGCTGTCCGGCGGGGCGGTACTCGTAAATGAAGTTCCAGATGATGCTGGCGCCGACAAAGGAGATGGCCATGGGCAGGAAGATGAAGGTTTTGGCCAGCTTCTCGAAGCGGCTGCGATCGGCCAGGACGGCGATCATCAGGCCGAAGACCACCGAGGCCGTGGAGCCGAAGACGATCCACATAATGTTGTTGCGGAACGCTTCCAGCATCAGGCGCTCGGTGAAAACGGAGACGTAGTTGGCCAGACCGACGAACGAAGGGCTCTGGAGCGCTTCAAGGAAATTGAGGTCTCGCGGCGGGCCGTTGCGATCGAAGAGGCTGATCCAGAACGTCCGCACGGTGGGGATGGCCAGATACCAGGCCAGAATCGCCATAGCCGGGCCGACGAAGACGAACGGCAGGAGGCGGGATGACCAGGTGGTCGGCAATCGCTCTACTATGCCGTTGAATACCCAATAGAGCAGCGCGACGCCGCCCACTCCCCAGACGATCGCCACCAACGCGATCACCGCTCGATTTGCGTCACTATCTCGTAAGAAAATAAAGCCTTGGTAGAGGACAAAGAATGCAATCGCCGGGATGCCGACCGCCAACAAGACCCGGGCGATGAGTGCTATGATCCGTCCTCCGAGGGATTCGGCCGATCCCGTTGATGTACCCGGGAGGTTCATATTTCCCACTCCTGTAAAGTTTTTAAACCGCAGAAAGCCGCTATAAGCGCTCCCCCTGCCCCACGGCGGGATAAAGACGCCGGCCGGCAACGGCCGGCGTCTTTTCTCAGCTAATCAAACTGTTACTGCGGCCAGGAAGCGTCGATCTCTTCCAGGGCCGTGTCCAGGTCCACATCGCCGTTGACGTAGCTGGTGATGAACTCCCAGAAGGAGCCCGCGCCAACTTCGCCCGGCATCAGGTCGGAGCCGTCGAACCGGAAGCTCGTCGCTTCGTTCACAAGCTGCGAGACGTTCCAGTCGAGGTCGGAGCCGTAGAGATCCTGGGTGGCCGTGGCCTGCGCCGCAATAGCGCCACCGCCCTCAAGCCAACCGCTGACCGACTGCGGCGTCGTGAAGTACTCCATCAGCGCGCGAACTTCCTCGCGGTCGTTCATCATCGCCATCAGGTCGCCGGCAACCAGGAACGGACGGCCGAACTCTTCATCCACCGGCGGCAGATAGAAGAAGTCGTAGTCCACGCCGTACTCGGCATCCGTCGGGAAGAAGCTCGTGATGAAGTTCGCCTGACGATGCAGCCAGCACTGCGGCGGGTCCTGGAACATCGGCGCCGGTGAGTCGCCGAACGCCGTCGATACAATCGACTGGCGACCGCCGAACACATACGCGTCGTTGAACCAGATGTTGCTCCACGTCTCGATCGCGTTCTTCACTTCCGGCGAGCTGAACGGCAACTCACCCGCCACCCACGCGTCGTAGTTCTCCAGCGACGTCGTGCGCAGCATCATGTCTTCCGTC
>CAYNOL010000013.1:0-37819 GCA_964398825.1 uncultured Ardenticatenaceae bacterium | reverse complement strand
ACCGCGCCCCGACCACCCACCGCGCCCCGACCACCCACCGCGCCCCGACCACCCAACAAAAAGGGTGGGTTACAAACCCACCCCTGCCACACGATGAACAAGAACACGGACGCCCGTCACTCGTCACTCGTAACTCGTCACACCCTCCGGCATCCTCGCCTGCACCCACCCCAACCCCTTGTCCAAATTCCCAAACATCGCCCCCGGGCAGCGATACATCCGGCTGATGATCTTGTTGGCCAGCGGCGCATAGAACGCCACGAACTTGCTGTTGGCGCTCACCAATGCCATGCCCACACAATCGCGCGACAGCCGCTCCCGGTTGGCCACCAGCCACTGCTTCTGCGTCTTGGCCACCCCCGGCTCATGGTGGTGCTTGTGGTTATGATCGTGGTCGTGATGGTGATCGTCATCCTCATCGATCTCCCCATCGAAATCTTTGTCAAAGTCATCACTGTCCGGCTGGGCCTCGTCGAACTTGTAATGCATCACCACCCCGAACTTGCCCTCGCGCAGTAGCAACTCATCCACCGCGCCGAACAACTCCTGCACCTGCGGCAGCGACATGTGCTCTTCATAAATGTTGATAACATATAAAGACGGTTGTGGTTCCTCAATCGAAAAAGTCTTAACACTCATAAGTTTGTACCTCCGGGAAGATACCATAACATCAGGCCCAGACCGGATCAATGACATGTGTTCAGCTGAATCTGAACAACAGTTAACTTATCAGTTGCCGGCTGTAGCATAGGCTGTTAGCCTGTAGCCTGTGCCGCAACCTTCAGGTTGCCTCTGCGCGCAAGCTAAAGCACACGGCACAACGGCCGCTCTGCAACTCGCAACTCGTAACTCGTCACTCAAAGGACTCCATGCCCAAAACCATCATCACCGCCGCCCTGACCGGCGTACTGACCACCCGGCAGCAATCCCCCGCCATCCCGTACACCCCCGACGAGATCGCCGCCGAAGCCCGCCGAAGCGTCGACGCGGGGGCCGCCATCGTCCACATCCACGCCCGCGAGGACGACGGCCGCCCCGCCTATGATACCGGCACTTACGCCCGCATCGACGCCGCCGTCCGCGCCCAATGCCCCGGCGTCATCATCAACTACTCCACCGGCGCCGTCGGCGTCCCCCGCGACCAGCGCGTCGCCCACATCGCCGCCCTGCGCCCCGACCTGGCCGCCCTCAATATGGGTAGCATGAACTACGCCATCTACTCATCGAAACACAAGACCTTCCACCACGACCACGTCTTCGCCAACCCGTTCGCGGACATCCTCTACTTCCTGGAGGCCATGAACGCCGCCGGCACCCGCCCCGAGCTCGAATGCTTCGACACCGGCCACATCCACAACACCACCCCGCTCATCGACATGGGTGTGCTGCGCCCGCCCCGGCAATTCAGCCTCATCATGGGCGTACTCGGCGGCATCCCCGGCACCACCAAACACCTCGTCCAGCAAGTCGACGCCCTGCCGCCCGGCGCCCACTGGCAAGTGATCGGTATCGGCGGCCGCCAATGGCCCCTCGTCGCCGCCGCCCTCTCGCTGGGCGGCAACATCCGCGTCGGCCTCGAAGACAACCTCTACCTTGCCCCCGGCCGGCTCGCCCGGTCGAACGGCGAACTTGTCGCCAAAGCGGCCGAGCTGGTGCGCCTCGTCGGTGGCGAGCCGGCGACCGTGGCCGAGGCGCGGCAGATATTGGCCCTGCCATTGCAATAGCATGCATTCCGTGTTACCATGCTAATCTCGATGGACGATAATCATCTGATGCACAATGACAAGAGTTCCTGCCAATAGAACACCAACACATCCAGGACAAATCCTGCTGGAGGATTTCTTGATGCCGATGGGAATCTCTCAGCGAGAGTTGGCGGATGCTATACAAGTTCCTTTTCAACGGGTAAATGAGATCATCAACGGCCGGAGAGGCATTACACCATCGACGTCTCTGCGATTGGCACGCTATTTCGGCACAAACGACGACTTCTGGATGAGCTTGCAGTTGCGATGGGACTTGTACGCCGCTCAACAAAAAGAAGCGGCCAATCTGGAAAACATAAAACCACACCACTCCCAATCCCATCGACAAAAGCCACGAGATATGGCAATGGTTTATCGCAAATCGCGCATCAGCGAACAGCAGTCTGATCGGAATTACTGGCTATCAAGGCCCCCCACTGAACGGCTGGCCGCGCTTGAAACGATTCGTCGCGAGTACCATGCGTGGAAATATGGAACTAGACCCGGATTTCAAAGAGTTCTTACAATCATTAAACGAAAATAACGTTCGTTACCTCGTTATTGGAGGATACGCCGTTGCGTTTCACGGCCATCCGCGATACACCAAAGATTTAGATATCTGGCTCGGCATGGATGAAGATAACGCTGCCAGAGTGATTCAAGCTCTTGATGATTTCGGTTTCGCGTCGTTGGAATTGAAGCCCGATGATTTTCTTGAGCCGGATACCGTCATTCAGTTGGGTTATCCGCCTTCACGGATCGTTTTGCTGATCGGATTGAACAGCGCAGGTTTCGATGAAAGCTATTCCCAACGGCACATAGAAACTATCGACGGCATTCAAATTAATATCATCGACAGAGCAAATCTGGTGCGATTAAAACGTGCCGCCGGACGCCCACAAGATCTGGCTGACATAGATAACCTGACATCGTGATGCGCCTGCTTTCCACCCTCAACACCTACTCCAGTGATTACCAATCCAACCGCGCCGCCATGCAAACTTTCCTCGACGAGCTGCAGGCGCGGCAGGCCCGCGCCGCCGCCGGCGGCGGCGAGCGCGGCGCCCGCAAGTTCCGCGACGCCGGCAAGCTGTTGCCCCGCGAGCGCGTCGAGCTGCTCCTCGACCCCGCCACCCCCTTTCTGGAGCTCTCCCCCCTCGCCGCCGGCGGCATGTACAACGACGAATCCCCCGCCGCCTCGCAGATCACCGGCATCGGCCGCGTCAGCGGCGTCGAATGCGTCATCCTGGCCAACGACGCCACCGTCAAAGGGGGCGCCGTCTACCCCATGACGCTGCAAAAGACCCTGCGCGCCCAGCAGATCGCCCTCGAGAACCGGCTGCCCTGCATCTCCCTTGTCGAGTCGGCCGGGGCCAATCTGCTCTATCAGGATGAGGTGTTCATCCTCGGCGGCCGCACCTTCGCCAACCAGGCCCGCCTGTCGGCCGCCGGCATCCCCCAGATCGCCCTCGTCTTCGGCTCCTCCACGGCCGGCGGCGCCTATATCCCCGGCATGAGCGACTACGTCGTCATGGTGCGCGACCGGGCGGCCGTCTACCTGGGCGGCCCGCCGCTGGTGCGCATGGCCACCGGCGAAGAGAGCGACGACGAGACACTCGGCGGCGCCGAGATGCACGCCCGCGTCTCCGGCCTGGGCGACTACCTTGCCGAAGACGACGCCGACGCCCTGCGCCTCGGCCGGCTCATCGTCGGCCGTCTGGCGCGGCCCAAGCCCCCCACCGGTCTGGCCCGCCGCGCCGCCCCCCAGCCCCCCGCCCACGACCCCGACGAGCTGCTCGGCCTCATCCCCGCCGACCCGCGCATCCCGTTCGACATCCGCGACATCATCGCCCGTCTCGTCGACGCCTCCCGCTTCCTGCCCTTCAAGCCCGACTACGGCCCCACCCTCGTCTGTGGCCACGCCCATCTCGACGGCTGGCCCGTCGGCATCCTGGGCAACAACGGCGTTCTATTCTCCGAGAGCGCCAACAAAGCCGCCCAATTCATCCAGCTCTGCAACCAGACGCGCACGCCGCTCATCTATCTGCAGAACATCACCGGCTTCATGGTCGGCGCCGGCCACGAGCGCGGCGGCATCATCAAGCACGGCAGCAAAATGCTCAACGCCGTGGCCACCTCCACCGTGCCGCAGTTCACCGTCATCGTCGGCGGCTCCTATGGCGCGGGCAACTACGCCATGTGCGGCCGCGCCCTCGACCCCCGCTTCCTCTGGGCCTGGCCCAACAGCCGCGTGGCCGTCATGGGCGGCGAGCAGGCGGCCGGCGTCCTGGCCATCGTCCAGACCGAGCAAGCCCGCAAGCGCGGCCACGAGCCCGACGCCGACCAGATCGCCATGCTGCAGGCCATGACCCGCCAAAAATTCGAGCAGGAATCATCCCCTTACTACGCCACCGCTCGCCTGTGGGACGACGGCATCATCGACCCCCGCGACACCCGCATGGCCCTCTCCGTCGCCCTCTCCGTCGCCCACAACGTCGACTACATCAGCGAAGGCCCGCCGCGCTACGGTGTCTTCAGGATGTAAAAAGCGCCGGAGCTGCTGACAGCTCCGGCGCTTTTCATTTGCATCCAGACCTGTCAGGTCGTCGCGACCTGACAGGTCTCACAGAAGACAAACGTTAATCAACCACCGTAATACGGTTCTGCGGGCCGGGGGCAACCGGCGAGTGGCTGGCGAAGTACGCTTCCAGCGCGTCGGTGTCCACCGCGCCGCCCAGCGGGTCGGTGCCCAGCAGGAAGGCCGAGAAGTTGTCGCCGCCGTCGGCCAGGAAGCTGTTCATCGTCACCCGGTAGCTGGCGTTCATGTCCAGCGGCTGGCCGTTGAGCATGATATCCGACACCTTGCTGCCCTTCGCCTCATTGACGCTCCAGGTGTAGCTGAACCCTTCGGAGACCTGCAGGATGCGCATCTGGCCGGGTAGCGGGTTGTCGAACTGCTGCTCCAGCAGCTCTTTGATCTGCGCGCCGGTCATCGTCTTCGTCACCAGGCTGTTGCCGAACGGCTGCACGGTGAACGACTCGCCGTAGGTGACGTTGCCGTCGCCCTCGCCGGCCGCGCTGCTGGCATAGGTCAGGTCAGCGCGGATGCCGCCGGGGTTCATGAAGGCGATCACCGCGCCGCCCAAAGCGGGGTCGGCGGTGGCGGCCAGCTGCGCGTCGGCGATGACGTCGCCCAGAGCGGATTCGCCCGCGGCGTTGGTCGTGCGGGTGATGTCGGCCGTGATCGAACCGATGACGCGGTTCTCCAGCGGCGCGGCGATGGCCTGGTACTTGGCGATCAGGTTCGTCAGACGGCTGTCCTTCTCCACGTCGCGGGTCACGATGACGTTGTTGACGGAGATGGAATGGACTTCGCCCGTCTTGCGCGACAGCTCCATGTCGATGTCGGTCACGATGCGGCCGGCCGACAGGGCGCTGGTGACGGGACGGCCGTCGATGATACAGTTGTACGCCTGGTGGGTGTGGCCGGTGATGAACAGGTCGACCTCTTTGTCCGTGCGCTCGACGATGTCGACGATGGGGCCGGAGATGCCGGGGCATTCATTGTAGAGGCCCGTCGGGTAGCCGCCCTCATGCAGCAGCACGACGATGGCCTCGACGCCGCTGCGCTTCAGCCGCTTGATCAGCGCGTTGACCGTGTCGGCCTCATCGCGGAATTCATAGCCGACGATGCCCGACGGCGTGACGATGCTCGGCGTCCCTTCCAGCGTCATGCCGATGAAGGCGATCTTGACACCGGCGAATTTGCGAACCTTGTAGGCCGGGAAGAGCGGCTTGCCCGTCTTCTCGTTGACGACATTGGCCGCCAGGTATTGGAAGCGCGCGCCGACGAAGCCGTCGCCATCGAGACAGCCGTCAACGGGGTGGCAACCGCCGTTCTGCATGCGCAGCAACTCGGTGACGCCCTCATCGAACTCGTGGTTGCCGACGGCGTTGAAGTCGAGGCCGATGCGATTGAACGCCTCGATCGTCGGCTCATCGTGGAACAGGGCGGACAGAAGCGGGGTCGCGCCGATCATGTCGCCGGCCGAAACCACAACGGTTCGTTTGTTCTCGGCGCGCAGCTGGGCGATGTGGGTGGCCAGATACTCGACGCCACCGGCGTCAACGGGGCCGGCCGGGGTGTTCACACGGCCGCCCGAGCCGCCCGGCGGCTGCAGGTTGCCATGGAAGTCGTTGACCGCCAAAATCTGCACCTTCACCGCGCCGCCGGGAGCGGCCGAAGATGGCACAACCATCACCACAAGGGCGACGACGAGCGCCAACAGCACAAACAGGGGAGCAAAGCGACGCAACTTCGACACGTTCATTGAAATCTCCTCTAAACTGAATAAAAAGGTTGATTGGATCGACGGGCGAGCCCAGGGCAACCACGACTTCCAGCCCGGCACAGGCTGGCGGAACACCACGCGATTGTTCAGGCTCGCCGGCAGCGTATAGACCGCCCCACAGCCATGATACTGATCAAGCTTACAAGCCGGCTTACGAAGCGCGAATATTCCCGCGTCTTTCATGCGCACGGGGCGCGTCGGGCACGCTCTGCGGTAATTTTACAGCGTATTCCCACGCTTCATAACGATTACCATCGATATGAACAGACCTGACAGATGACCTACAAAAGCCCCTCTCCCCGATACCACGCCACCGTCCGCGCCACCCCTTCCCGCAGCCCAACCCGCGGCCGGTAACCCAGCTCCCGCTCCGCCTTGGCCGTGGAGAAGCGGCGGTCTTCGCTGAAGAAGGCCACGCCGGTGCGGCTGAGCGGCACGTCGCGGCCGGTCAGCCGGGCGGCGACTTCGAGCCCGGCCGCGCCCAGCGCCGCCAACGGCCGGGGCACCCGCAGCCGCGGCGGCGCCACGCCCAGCTCGGCGGCGATCGTCTCGGCCAGCTCGCGGAAGGCCACCGAGCGCGGCCCGGCGATCTGGTATGCCTGCCCCGCCCGGCCGCGCCACAGGGCAGCCAGCATCCCGTCCACCGCGTCGTCGACATAGGTCGGGTGGCAATGGTTCCGCCCGCTGCCGATGTAGAAGAACACGCCCCGCCCGACGGCCCGGAAGAGTCCCAGCACGTGGCGGTCGCCGGGGCCATAGACGAACTCCGGCCGGGCGATGATCACCGGCAGCCCCGCCAGGGCGAACTCGCGGGCGTAGCTCTCGGCCAGCGTCTTGCTGCGCTCATAGGCGTTGCTGGGGGCGGCGGGCATCGTCTCGTCGAACAGGAAGCCGTCGGCCCGGCCGCGTATGGGGCCCAGCACGCCGGCGCTGCCCACATGGAGCACTCGCGCGTGGTCGGGCAGCCGTCCCGCCGCCCGCGCCCCGGCCACGGCCGCCAGCACGTTGCGCGTCCCCTCGGCGTTCACCCGCCGGTACGTCTCCTCGCTGATGTCGAACGCGCCCAGCATGCCCGCGGCGTGGATGATCGCGTCGGCGCCCTCGACGAACGCCCCCAGCCCGGCCGGGTCGGTCACGTCGCCGTCGCGCCATTCGACGGCGCCGGGCGCGAAGGCGTGGCGGTCGGTCGCCGGGCGGGCCAGCGCGCGGACGGCGTGTCCCTCGGCCAGCAGCCGCACGGCCAGGGCGCGGCCCAAAAAGCCCGTCGCGCCGGTGACGGCGATGGTCAGCGGTGTTTGGCTCATGGCGTCTCTCCTTCAATAACTTGCACCGTTCCCAACTCCCACGCCTCGCCCAGCCGCTGCCCACCGGCCGGATCGTAGAGCCCGGCCACGAGCCGGTAGCTGCCCGGCGGCAAGTCGCCCGGCAGCGGGAAGGCGCGTTCGTCGGTCACCCACTCCCCGGCCGCCCACCACGACGTCGGATACCAGCCGTCGAGCGGCGGGCCGTCGGCCTGGGCCGCCAGCTGCCCCGCGCCGTCCAGCAGGTGGACGAAGACGGTGTAATCGATCTCAACAACTTCGGCCGCGTACCAGCGCAGCGCCACCGGTTGGCCCTCGCCCGGCCGCCAGACGGGGGCGAACGACGCCCCGGCCGGGCGAATGGCGGCGTCGCCGGGCGGCGGGGGTTCGCCGGGCGCGGCCGTTCGCGCCGCCAGCCGCGCCGCGCCGGCGAACGGCGGCAAGGGATTACCGGCCGCGTCCGTGCCCGGCAGCCGCGCGCCGTCGTCGTCCAGCAGCCCCACCGCCAGGCGATAGACCAGGGTCCGCTCCAGCCCGGCCGGGATGGGCATGCGCACCGTGTCGCAAAACGCCGCGCCGGGCTGCCAGACGGCCGTGGGGTAGCTGCCCAGGCCGTGGTAGGTGTAGCGGTCGGCCACGACGGACTCGCCCGGGCCGACGGCGTGCAGGAAAAGCGTGTAGTTCGTCTGCGTCGCCCCCCGCGCCCGCCAGCACAGCTCCACAGGCAGCGTCTCGCCCGCGGCGACGGAACGGGCCAGCGGCCGGACGCTCAGCAGCTCGGCCACGTCGCCATAGACCCAGCCGAGCGACGCCACCGGCGACGCCTCGTCGAGCAGCGGCGGCGGGGCATAGGCGGGGCGGATGAGCCAGAAGGGGGCGGCGACGGCCAGCACCGCCGGCAGCGCCCACGCCCAGCGCGCCAGCCGGGGGCGCAGCTCCCACAGCCCGGCCACGAGCAGCACGACAAACGCCCCCAGCGTCGGGTAGAGCAGGCGGCCGTAGGTGGCCAGGATCTGCTGCATCCAGACGTAGAGCAGGGCGACGTTGGCGACGACGGCCACGGCCAGCAGCGCCGGCAGCACCGGCCGGTGGGGGTCGGCCGCGTGGGGGCCGTGGCGACGGCGGCGAATGACGGCCAGCGCCAGCCCCACGGCTGCCAGCGCGATCAGCGCCGCGAACAGCCAGTAGACCCAGTCGTGGGGCCGGATGTTCGACAGGCCGAACGCCGCCCAGAAGGAGCGGAATGTGTCGCGCCAGGCGATCCAGTTGGGCCAGACGAGCCGCGCCGGGCCGCAGGTGGAGAGTTCCTGATAGCAGTGGGTATCGAGCCCCAGCGGTGAGCCGGTCAGCCGCCACAGGCGCAGGAACCACCACCCGGCGACGGCCGCGAAGCCCAGCGCCGCGCCGCCGCCCGTGGCCGCGGCCTCGGCCGCGCCGTCGCGCCGCAGGCCATGGCCGCGCCCCAATGCCAGCCAGCCCAACCCCAGCGCCACCGGCAGCCCGATGACCAGCGTGTTGACCTTGACCAGCGCCGCCAGCCCCAGCGCCCCGCCCAGCGCTACCCCCCGGCGCCACCCCCCGCCGCGCCGCAGGATGCGGGCCAGCAGCCACAGGGCCAGCGTGCTGAAGGCGGCGGCCAGCATGTCGTTGGAGACGTGGCTGCTGTGGAAGAGAACTTGGGGGATGAAGGCCGCGAACGCCGCCGCCGCGGCCGCCGCCCCCCGCCGCCCGGGCAGCGCCTCGCCCGCCAGCCCGTAGACGCAGACGACGAACAGTGCCCCCGACAGCACCGACACGACGCGCGCCCAGCGCAGCGCCCGCCACGCGCCGCCGCGGTCGGCCGGGTAGTGGAGCGCGGTGTTCTTGTTGTCGGGGATCGTCGGGTCGAGGTCATAGCGGAAGTGGGGGTTGGGGCGAAAGAGGAGCGGCGGCTGGGTTGCGGCCAGCCGCGCGGGCAGCGAGGCCAGCAGGTAGTAGAGCGGCGGCTGGCCCGATTCCTGCCGCACGGGGGTGTTCCAGCCCGCCTCGCCCGCCGGCGGAAAGCGGCGCTCCTCGATGAGCCAGGTGACGTAGGCGAAATGCTCGTACTCGTCCGACCCTTCCAGCGGGGGAATGGCCCACACATAGACAGCGGCCAACGCGAGGAAGGCCGCCAGAATGATCCACAAAGAGGAGTGCCGGCGCAGCATCCTCCGATTGTACCGCCGACGCGCGGGGAAGGAGAGGAATCATGGATTGTGCCGATGGGCGATCCGGTGTCACAGGGAAACTGGTTCTATCAAATTTCGATTTACCCCATGTCTTGTAGAACCACTTCTCTTGCCTTTCTCTCTGCGGCTCCTTACAATGAAATCGATATCACTCAAAACAAAGTTGCCGGTCCGGCGTGGAAAGCGGGGCCGGACGGGAGACGCAAGATGAACGAGAACGGAAATGTCAACGGCCACGGCGAGGTCGGCAGCCAAACGGTGAAGCGCGGACTGGCCCAGATGCTGAAGGGGGGCGTCATCATGGATGTCGTCACGCCGGAGCACGCGCGCATCGCCGAGGAAGCGGGCGCGGTGGCGGTCATGGCGCTGGAGCGCGTCCCGGCCGATATTCGCGTCAGCGGCGGCGTGGCCCGCATGTCGGACCCCGGCCTGATCAAGGAGATCATGGCCTCGGTCAGCATCCCGGTCATGGCCAAGGTGCGCATCGGCCACTTCGTCGAGGCGCAGATTCTGGAGGCGCTGGGCGTCGACTTCATCGACGAGAGCGAAGTGCTGACCCCGGCCGACGAGAGCTACCACATCAACAAGCACGATTTCAAGATCCCGTTCGTCTGCGGCTGCCGCAACCTGGGCGAGGCGCTGCGGCGCGTCGGCGAGGGCGCGGCGATGATCCGCACCAAGGGGGAGGCGGGCACCGGCGACGTGGTCGAAGCCGTGCGCCACGCGCGCACCGTGCTGGGCGACATCCGCCGCCTGCAGAACATGCCCGACGAGGAGCTGATGACCTACGCCAAGGAGATCGGCGCGCCCTACGAGCTGGTGAAAGAGACGAAGGCGCTCGGCCGCCTGCCGGTGGTCAACTTCGCCGCCGGCGGCATCGCCACCCCGGCCGACGCGGCGCTGATGATGCAGCTGGGCGTCGACGGCGTCTTCGTCGGCTCCGGCATCTTCAAGAGCGGCGACCCGGCGCTGCGGGCCAAGGCGATCGTCGAGGCCACCACCCACTATCGTAACCCCGAAATCCTGGCCCGTGTCAGCGAAAATCTGGGCCAGCCGATGGTCGGCATCGGCATCCACACCCTGGCGGAAGACCAGCAGCTGGCGACGCGGGGCTGGTAAGAAGAGGGAATTGGAGATTAGGGATTAGAGATTGAGAGACTGGGAGACTAGGAGAATGAGGGTCTGGATCATTCAATTTCCAATCCCTAATCTGCCAGTCTGCCAGTCTCCCAGTCTCCATCCCCAATAATGCCGCCTGACCGGATCCCCGTCGGCGGCATTTTCGCGGGCGAACGGCTCGTCGGGCAGGGCGGCGGCCGTCGTCTCGAAGGTGTAGAGGTGGTAGCGCGTCGGCAGGCCGGGGTAGGACGGCGAATCGGCCGCTCGCTCCTCGACGCCCCGGCTGATGAGCTCCCCCGGCGCGACAACCAGCCCTAGTTCCTCAAGCAGGCAGCGGGCGGCCGCGTCGCGCGGGCTTTCCCCGGCCATTAGCTTCTCCGACGGCGGGCGCAGCCGCTCCCGGCGGCGGCCGTCGGCCATCTCCTGCGCCAGCTCGACGAGCAGCCGATCCCCCCGCCGGATGATCACCTGGGCGACGTCGACGACGCGCGACGGCGGCTCGTCGTCAAAGCGGCTTTCGCCGTCGCGGTACTCCTGCCACAGGTCATCTACCCCCTTGGCCGCGCCCGCGCCCCAGCCCGACAGGTCGATCCCCGCCGCGACGAGCCACGCGGCCAGCTCCGCCCGCGTCTCGAAGTCGCGCATCTAGCCGCCCTGCTCCAGATGCCGCTCGTAGGCGGCCAGCGCGTCGGGGAAGCTGAGGCGGCCGAAGCCGAAGCGCACGCTCCGGTCATCGGCGCCCAGGCAGGCGCCGGGCAGCAACAGCACCCCGGCGTCGCGGGCCAGCGCGTGGCAGTAGGCCGTGGCCGAGGGAACGCGCAGCTCCACCAGCGCCACCGAACCGGCCAGCGGCGGCCGCCAGCCGAACTTCTCCGGCCGGCGACTGAAGAACGCTTTGGCCGTGGTCAGGTTGTCGGCGATGATGCTCCGGCTGCGCGCGGCCAATGTCTCGTGGGCGCGCAGGGCTACGGTGGCCAGCAGCTCGCTGGGGGCAGCGGCGCAGATGGTGGTGTAATGCTTCCAGTTGACCAGCGCCGCCCGCGTGTCGGGGTCGTGTATGACCAGCCAGCCCGTCCGCAGCCCCGGCAGGCCGTAGGTCTTCGACAGGCCGCACAGGACGATGGCCCGCTCATACCGCTCGGCGGCCGAGGGCAGGCGGCCAGCCGGGTCGTGCTCCAGCCCGCGGTACATCTCGTCGCACAGCAGCCACGCGCCGCGCCGCCGGACGAGGTCGATTAGCGCGTCGAACGTGGCCGCGTCGGGCAGATAGCCGGTCGGGTTGTGGGGGAAGTTGACCACCACGAGACGCGTCTCGGGCGTCATCAACCGGTCGAGCGCGTCCAGCTCGAGGCCCCAGCCGCCCGGCAGCGGGGTCATGGGCCAGCGGGTGACGTTGCCGCTGACATGTTCGGCCAGATTGAGCAGCGAGTCGTAGGCCGGGGTCAGGACGACGACGTGGTCGCCCGGCTCCAGGAGCGTCCGCATGGTCAGGTAGATGCCCTCTTCCGGCGCGCCGAGCATGACCACCTCGGTCGGGTCGACGCCGTCGTAGAGCCCGGCCACGGCTGCCCTCAGCGCCGGATGTCCGGCCGACTCGGTGTAGCCCAGTCGCAGGCTGAGCAGCTCGGTCGCGTCGGCCCCGGCCCGCTGCATCAGCTCGCCCACCGACATCGTCTCGCAATCGGACGCGCAGAGAATGTGGGGGGTGGTGAATTCGTAGAGGCTGAAGTACTGTTCGGTGGCGAATGGGGGGATGTGCATGGCGCGTCCTCGCCCGCCGCGCGTGGGTTTGGCGGGCGGTGCGGGGCAATTGTAACGGGATCGACTTGGCGGGCAACCGCGAGCGGCCGCCAGGCTTAATGCGCGTCGTAAGCGGCCGGCGGTTCAATGGGTGCGGATACGGCCCATCGCCGCGGGGCGAGAAGCCGGTAAAGGAGACATGATGCGATTACCGAATTTTATCGTCGGCGGGGCACTGAAGGCGGGCACGACTTCGCTCAACTACTACCTCAAACAGCATCCCGAGGTGTACATGAGCCCGTTCAAGGAGCCGCGCTACTTCGCCTATGACCCCGCCGGGACGGCCGACGCCGACGGCAACGGGCTGCATTTCCCCGTGACGACGCTGGAGCAGTACGCCGCCCTGTTCGCCGAGGCGACGGACGAAAAAGCAGTGGGCGAGGTCTCGCCCCACTACATCATCAGCCCCATCGCCCCGCGCCGCATCGCGGAGACGCTGCCCGATGTGAAGCTGATCTTCAGCCTGCGCCATCCGGTGAAGCGGGCTTACTCGGTCTACTGGCAGGCGGTGCGGTTGGGCAACGAGAGCCGCCCGGTGGAGCAGGCGCTGACCGCGGCCGAGCATCGTGTGCGCAACGGCCGGTATTACGCTTTGCTGCAAAAGTGGTATGAGCAGTTTGATGCGGCACAGATCAAAGTCATCCTCTTCGACGATCTGGCCCGCGACGCGCTGGCCGTCTTCCAGGACGTGTGCCGCTATCTGGGGGTGGACGACACCTTTGTCCCCGACCTGACCATTCGCAACAAGGGCGGGGCGCTGAAAAGTCAGCGTTTGGGCCGTTTCTTCGAGCAGCTGAAGAACAGCCCCCTGAAGCAGGCCATCGATCCTGCCGTGCCCGGCTGGGTGCGCGACCGGGTCAGCGACATGCGAAATCGCAACTTCGAGGAGCCGCCGCCCATTCCGCCGGACGTGGCCGCGCGGCTGAACGCGTATTACCGGGAAGACATCGAGCAGCTGGAGGATTTTCTGGGGCGCGACCTCTCCATTTGGAAGGGGTGAGCGCACTCAATCCGAGCGGCACGGCGCAACTCTATGCGTAAGCGTCCCTGTAAGAAACGGTTCGTAGACTGAAATCGCAGCATTTTCATGGCATGATCAATAGCGTTCGAGCTGTGCCGGGGACATTTCCTGCATGTGGCGTGAATGGGTCTCGACGGCCGATGACACGGCCGCCGGGAATATAAACGCGCCGGCGCCGTCCGACTTTCGCCCCACGGGATGTTCCATGCAACGTCCAGCAGACGCGAGGCCTTTACATGAGTGACAAATTTTTCCTGAGTATCATTATTCCGGCCTACAACGAAGAGAGCCGGCTGCCCGGTTCCCTGCAGCAAGTCATCAATTTTGCCACATCGCAGACCTACCCGGTTGAGGTCATCGTCGTCAATAACAACAGCCAGGATCGCACCGGGCAGATCGCTCAGGAGTACGTTGACCGCCACGACTTCGTGCGCGTGCTGGATCAGCCGATTCAGGGGAAGGGGGCGGCGGTGAAGATGGGCATGTTGGCCGCCAAGGGAGAGTATCGTCTGATCGCCGACGCCGATCTGTCGATGCCCGTCAGCGAGATCCCCAAATTTTTGCCGCCCAACCTGAGCGGCTACGACATCGCCATCGGCAGCCGAGAGTTGCCCGGCTCTGTGCGCATCAACGAACCGGCCCACCGCCACCTGATGGGGCGGGTGTTCAGCACCTATGTCAAGGCGATCGCCATTCCCGGCATCGAAGACACGCAGTGCGGCTTCAAGTGCTTCCATCAGTTCGCCGCCGTCAACATCTTTTCGGCCCAAACGGTCACCGGCTTCGCGTTCGACGTGGAGCTGCTGATGATCGCCCGTCGCCGCGGCTATAAGATCGTGGAAGTGCCTATCGAGTGGCACCACTACCCCAACAGCAAGGTCAGTCTGCTGCGCGACGCGCTGCGCATGACCCGGGAAGTGGCGCGGATTCGCATCAACGCGCAGCGCGGTCTCTACGACGGCGCCAGCCCGATCAAGGTCGGGGATGCGTTCAAAGTGGAATCGGACCACGGCTCGGCGTTGTCCTGAGGTGAGACAAGTATGGAAAACGTAAAGAACCCGCCGCGGGAGAGGATCAGCCTGCGTTCCGTCAATCGTCCGGGCATCGTTCTGGGTCTGATTTTGGGTGGGCTGTTGCTGCTCTATTTTTCGGCCTGGCAGGGGAACGCCCTGCTGTTGCGCCCCGATTCGTATGGCTATATCGAGGTGGCCGATGATCTGAGCGACGGCCGGCTGAGCGAGATTCACAACCGCACGCTCGGCTACCCGATCTTGCTGATCCTGACCGGCGTCACCGACGCCACGAGCTCCACGACGGCTCTGTTTGTCCTCCAACTGCTGATGCATTTCGGGGCGGTCGCTTTCGCCGTCTATACCTTCCGGGCGTTGCGGGTCAATCGCCTCATCTCGCTCATCGCCCTGATCGTGCTGGCTGTCGAGCCGCTGATCGTCGGCGCGGCCGGGCTGCTGATGTCGGAGACCTTCACGATTTTCCTATTGGTCGTCGGCACTTGCTCGCTGTTGCTCTACCTGTCGGGGCGCTCCGTCCTCTTCGCGGTGCTCAGCGCGCTGTGCATGGGGTATGTGGGCGTCGTCCGCCCCACCTTCCAGATGCAGGTGGTGGTGACGGTGGGCGTCCTGGCGCTGGCGGCGTTTTTCGCTGCATCGTTGCGGCGGCGGAGCCTCGTCGCCGCCGGCCTGAATGTGGTGATGACTGTTCTGTTCGTGGGCGGGCTGCTGCTCTACAACCGGCAGGTGTTCGGCTTCTCGGGGCTGACCCCTCTGGCAGGGTATAACCTGGCCACGCGCACCGCCCATGCGCTGGAGTTCATCCCCGACCGCCACGCGGAAGTGCGCGAGATCCTGATTCGCTACCGCGACGAGACGGTCTCGACTCCGCCGCAAAATACGAACCCGATCGGCCACACGCGTTACATCTGGGCGGCCGTGCCCGAACTGAAGGAGACGTTGGGCATGGATGATCTGGAGCTGGCCGAGTTCATGGCGCCGCTCTTCGCCGATCTCATCCGCCGCGCGCCCAATCTGTACATGGAAGAGGTGGGCATGGCGCTCGGCAACTACATCCAGCCGTTCTCGCCCGGCCGGGAGTTGATCTCCGGCGTGCCGCTGCTCCTGTTGTCGGGTTTCCATGCGCTGAAGATGATCTTTATTCTGGCGATGATCGCGCTGCCGGTGGGTGGGCTGCTGGTCTATCTGGCGGCCGGGCGGGGCGTCCGCGACTTCGTCGGCGCGCGTCTGACCGACGTGGATCGCGCCAAGTTCGTCGGCGTCGCCCTGTGGGTGGGGCTCTCCGTCTATAACATGGTCGTCTCTGTGGCGATGGATGTCGGCTCGCCGCGCCAGCGCCTGCCGACCGACATGATGCTGATCCTGGCCGCTGTGGTGGCGCTGGACTACCTGCTCCGCTCGCGTGACGCGCTGCCCGGCCTTCTGCGACGCATGCAAGGAAGCCAGGCCTGAGACAAAAACGGGGCGCCAATCGGCGCCCCGTTCCCCTTCTCTGGCAAATCGAGAGACCGACGCCTAGGGGCGCGCGAAGGCGGGCGTGTTCTCCGGCTCGACGATCATTTCCTCGTCTCCCGAACCAAACGGCCTATCCTCATCGTCAACTCCATCGAGCCACAGCAGCTCCTCTTCGGCCTCATTGACCGCGCTTTGCACCACGTCTTCGATCTCGGTGAAGTTCACCAGGTGGTGCGGCTCGGCGTACCAGATCAGGATACAACGCATGTCGGGATATTGGGTGCCGAAGGCGACGAGCTGCTTCGTCTCCTTTTTACTGATGACAAAGCGGCGGAATGTGTCCGGGATGGCGAAGTCGGGCAGGGCGATAGTGGTGATCAGGCCGGTTTGTTTGGTGGTGTCGCTGTTGCCTTTGCTGTCCGTCACGGTGAGCGCGACGTCGAACACCCCCACTGTGCTGTAGGTGTGCGACGGGTTGGTCTCGGTCGAGGTTTCGCCATCGCCGAAATCCCACAGGCGGGAGACGATGGGCTCGCTGGACGTGCTCTTGTCGGTGAAATCGACGGTGTGGGGCAGCGTTCCCGAGACCTGGCCCGGGCCGACGCTGAAGTTGGCCGCCAGCGCGCTGACCACACCGGCGTACTCGTGGGCGCCGATGTCGGGCTTGCCGTCTCTGGTGGCTCCGAAGAAATCCTTGCGGATTTGTGGGGGCTGGAAGTTCTTGATGGCCTGGCCATTGCTGGCCATATCGAGGGCCAGCGCGCTGCGCGAGGTTAGCTGGTAGTTCTTGGGGTCGATATTGGTGGTGACGTTGGGGAAGCTGTCGCCGATCTTGGCCGTTGCATTGACCAGGTTGGGGTTGCCGATCCGGTCGCCGGGGCCACGCAAGGCTGCGTCGGGCTGCTCACTCCACAGGTTGTTGCGGAAGACAATGGAGCCGGCGCTGCCTATGGCCTGGCCGATGCGCGGCGAATTGATGATGATGTTGTTTTCGAAGAGGCTGTCGCGGTGCGGCCGCCCATAGTTGTTGCCCGTGATCTGAATCCCGGCTCGGGTCATGCTGCCGCCGATGAAGGTGTTGTGGCCGATGTAGCATTTGTCGAGTTGGGTGTTGTAGTTCGTGGAATTGCGGACCTGGAACAGTATGCCCATGCCGATGACGATGTTGTTGTAGATCTCGCCGCCGGAGCTGGCCGGCCAGGAGTCGGTCTTCGTGTTCTCGTCGCCGATGACGATGCCCGCCGGTGGCCGCTGGTTGCTGCCCAGGTATTCCTTTGTGTACTGGTGGAAGACCAGATTGTTGCGCAATATCGCGCCCACCGACCGGTTGATGTAGAGGTGGACATGGTTGCAGGTGTGGACGATATTGCCCTCTACCAAGATGCGGTAGCTGCCCTTGTCGACGTTGATCCCCTCGCCGTGGCCATAGGAGACGACATTGTTGCGGATGATGCCGTCGCGGGTGCGACCTATTTTGATGACGCCGGCCACGTTTTGGGGTGAAGTGCCGCCGCGTTTGGGATCGTAGTAGCGCACACTGATGCGCGAGCAAACGTTGTTCTCCACCACCACATTGTCGATGTGGGTTGAACCGGGGTTGATTTTGATGGCCGCGCCGTAGGCGAAATCTATGCGGCAATTGCGAACCACGCAATGGCTTTTGGTGACGCCGATGGCCGAGCCGGCGCAGTTCTGCACGGTTATTCCGTCAAACACAACCCCTTCTTCCGCCAACAATACCATGTTGCTTTCGACATTAGAGGGCAGGTAGTTGGTTCCGGGCCCCGGATTGGGCAAATTGCCGTTGTTGTCGAACAGACCATCATGGTAGCGGCCGTCGACCACCGGCTTGTGACCGGTGTCGGGGCGCCATGTGGTGTTGCGAACCCTGATGGACAGGGTCTCGTGATAGGTGCCTGTGCGGATTCGCACCTCGTCCCCGGGCTGCACCGAGCGTCCCGCCTTGGACAGAGTCTTCCAGGGACGCTCGCTGCTGCCGTTGTTATTGTCATTGCCCGCGTTGCTGTCTACGTAATAAGTAGCCATAGTAAACCCCACTAACCTACCATCACTATCCCACTCACCATATGGCGAGCGAGAAGTTACTAGATTTCTTCTAATCCGTCTACCCAGACGATCTCCACCGTGGTATCCAAAACATAGGCCACGCGGATATCGTCGATCTCGGTGAAAACGACCATGTGGTACGGTTCTTCATTCCACATGAGCGCGCAACGCGAATCGGGGTATTGAATCCCGAACGCGACCACTCTCGATGTAGCCACATCAACCAGGGCAAAGCGTGCATACTCGGCCGGCAGCGGCGCGACCGGCTTGTCGACAACGGTGATCAGCTGCTCTTTGATGATCTTGTCCGTCTGCCCTTCGGCGTCGGTGACGGTCAGGGAGACGGTGTAGACGCCGGGAGCGGTATAGGTGTGGGCCGGATTGGCGAGCGTTGCCGTCTGGCCGTCGCCAAACTCCCAGAAATACGTCGTGATGGGAGTGGACGAGAAGCTGCTGGACGAGTCGAACTCGACGATGTGGGGGGCGATGCCCATTTCGTCTTCCGGCAAGATGGAGAAGTCGGCCGTCAGCGAGGTGTCGCTCTGGAAACCCGACTCGTAATTGTGCAGAACCTCTCCCGGCTCCAGCGCGCGCGAATAGACGGCGCACAGATGCAGCAGGCCCAGCCATGGCCGATCCTCGCTCAGCTCGTCGCCCAACAGCAACGGCATGCGGTCATCCCAATTGCTCAGATCGCCACCCACGTCCAACACGCCGCGATCCTGGCCGTTGATGTAAAGTGTGGCCCGGCCGCTGCTCGCTCGCGTGTAGACGACGTGGGTCAGGGCGTTGGTGGCCGAGCCGGACGGCGAGACGACGGCCGGGAGTCCGTTGGTCGAGGTCTGCGACGTGCGCAGCCGCACCATGTACAAGTCGGGCGGCTGGTTGCCGTGCAATCCCTGGCCCAGCGTCGCGTTGCGCTGTGTTTTGCTGCTGGAGATGCTGATGATGCGCGCCGGGCCGTCCTGGGTCACGTTGGCCGGTCTGATCCACGCTTCCAGGGTGATCTCGTTCGAGACCCGGCAGGCGTCGATGATCTTGGTGGCCGGCTTCTCCGAGGTGATAAGCACCGGCTCCTTCAGCATCAGCCCGTCGGCCGTCCACACAACTTTGCTCTCCTGGGTGATGCGCAGGTTCAGCGGACTGCCGGCGCCGCTGACGTCACGCACCTCTCGCCCCTGCCCTTCCTTGAATTCGTAGAGGGCCACCAGCCCCTTGGAGATTCGGTTGCCGTTGGCGGGCAGATCCGGCCCGGTGCCGGGGTCTTGGCTGTTGCTGCCGGGGTACTCATAGGCGCCGATGTCGGGTTGGCTGTCTCGTCGCTGGCCCCAAAAGTCTGTCGTCGTTTCACCGTTGAGGGGGACGCCGCGATTGATGGCCGGCGAGCCGCTGACCAGCTTGTAGGCGTCGGCCGACACCTGCCCGGCGGCCAGCGGCGCGTGGGCGGTGGCCAGCCCAACCTCGGGGTCGATGACGTCACTGGAAGGGTTGTAGACCCTCTCGCCGGGGAAGGATGACCATAGGTTATGGCGCCAGACGATGCCCGCGCCGCCCACTGTCCTGACCAACTCCTCGTCGCCGGGCGAGGCGACGAGATTGTTTTCGATATAGCTTCTGACGCTTTTCTCGCGCATTCGCACATCGAAGGCCTGGCTGGCGCTGTTCAGGATGGTGTTGTGGGCCACCTGGACGTTGGTGAGCCGTCCTTTGGGTCGGGTGGCGCTGAACCCCACGCCGCAGCCGACGACGATGTTGTTGACGACTTTGATGTGACGAGCGTGCCACGCGCCACTCAGCCGGTATCGCCACAGGTCGCTCTTGACGATGCCCGGGGCGCGCGTGCCTTCCAGCGTCAGGAATTGCTCGCGGCCGGTGTGGTAGCAAAGGTTGGAATCGATTACTACGTTGATGGCTGAGGTGACGCTGATCTGCCCATTGCGGTTGTCATAGCATACGTTCTTGCGGACGACGATGTTCCTGCTGCCCACCGACACGGCAATCCCTTCGTCGGAGTTTTCGCAGATCTGATTGTCCTGGATTGTGACGTTTTTCGAGTTGCGGGTCAGCAGCGCCACGTTGTGGCGTTCGGGGCCATGGGCCAGGAAGCGGCGGCCGCAATCGTGGATGTGGCACTTTTCGACGGCCACGGTGTCGCTCTGGATGATGTGTATGCCGCCGGCGTAACTCGATTCAGCCGTCACCCCCGCGAGGGCGACACGGCTCGATTTGTGGACCATGAGACCGATGCCGCCCGAATTGCGAATGGTCAGGCCGCTGAAATTGATGTTCTGGCTTTGCTGGATGACCACCAGCGCCGTATCGCGCGGGATATTGAGGTGTGTCCCGTCGATGACCGGCGCCTCGCCCTGCTGGGCGGTGATGGCGATGGGGGCGTCGGCCGTGCCCGGTTTCTGGATGTGCAGCCGCTCGGCGTATGTCCCGTTGCGAACCACGATGGTATCGCCCGCCTGTGATTTGTTGATGGCCGCCTGGATGGTGCGCAGCGGATTGGCCGCCTGGTTGCCGGGGTTGTTGTTGTTCCCCTCGCTTGCCGAAACGTAGTATGTACTGCCCATGGCTCTAATATCTCCCTTGCTGAGTCGGGTAAGGATGCAGCGAGCACCCGCCGCGCCGCGCGGCAACGCGAGCGTCACCGCTCGTGCCCGCCGGCGCGCAGTTGCGCCAAAACCATTACATTGCTTACTACGAAATGCCGTTACAACGAGAGTAGGCCAGACGACACCGGCGTTCTTGTGGAAGGGGGTGGGGTGTGGGAGACGTGTCGCTCCGTGTCCCGGAATACCGCCCCGACGGCCACAATGGAAGTTCTGAGGGTCACGCAGACCCGGGTATCGTCGTAAATACCTATCGCTCACATTATAGTGAGCGGCTTAACCCGTCGCAATAATTATTGTACTAATACAATAGGATGTAATGTAAAAATATTGCACTGTTACATCATTTGGAGGGTCAAGCAGAGGGAGTGAACGCGTGCGGGACGGATTATTGCTCGCCAAAAACAAATTTCCCGCCAAATCCGTTACATCTGTATGCCATTCGTATTGAATTTTCCTTGCTTAACTACAGCCGTAAGGTGGCGAAAATAATATCAAATTATCGCTGCCGTCCGCCTCTGACCAGATCGCGCCATGTGGAACCGTTAGCGTGTTCGTAAGCTTTCAATGTTAAGAAAGAAAGATAGAAAAGGGTATTAACGGTATGAATGCGCGGGGCTTGGAGCGATGAGTACCTGGGCAGACAAGGGGAAACTTAGCGAAATGGAAGAGCAAAAAGTCTTGCAATGGACGATGGGGCCAACGATCAGCGCCAAGCGCGAAGACGCAGACGCTTACTACTTTTTCGCCAAGCGCGTCATGGATCTGGCTATTGTCGCCCTGTCGATGATCTTCCTGCTGCCCCTGCTGGCTTTCATCGCTCTGCTGATCAAGTGGGACTCCCCCGGCCCGGCCATCTTCCGGCAGGAGCGCGTCACTGCCCGCCGCCGCGTGCGCAACGGGCAGGTCTATTGGGAAGAGGTTCCCTTCACCATCTTCAAGTTTCGCACCATGCGCGCCGACGCCAAATCGACCATCCATCGCCAATTCATCGAGGCCTACATCGCCGGTGACGAGAAGCGCATGGCTGAGTTGCAGTCGGCCCAGCAGGCCGAAGACGCCAAGTACAAGCTGGTGCAAGACCCGCGCGTCACGCGCATCGGCAGCTTTCTGCGCAAGACCAGCCTCGACGAGTTGCCTCAGTTCTGGAATGTGCTGAAGGGCGACATGAGCCTGGTTGGGCCCCGGCCGCCCATCCCCTATGAGGTGGAGCTCTATCTGTATCACCACCACGACCGTCTGCGCACGGTGCCGGGCATCTCCGGTTGGTGGCAGGTTCGCGGCCGCAGCGCCACCAGCTTCGAGGAAATGGTGCGCATGGATGTCGAATACATTCGCGATCAATCCCTGTGGCTCGATATCAAAATCATCTTCATGACGGTTACGGCCGCCATTAAAGGCAAAGGTGCTCGTTAACATGACCGATCTCCGCATCGGCGCCATTGGCTGCGGCTATTGGGGCCCAAACCTTATTCGCAACTTCATCGAGATTCCCGGCGCTCAGGTGATCGCCGTGGCAGACCTGCAGCAGGAGCCGCTGAATCGGATGATGCAGCGTTTTCCGCAAATCGAAACGTCCACGCGCAACTATCGCGACCTGTTCGACATGAATCTGGACGCGGTGGTCATCGCCACGCCGCCGGCCACGCATTACGACATCGCTCGCGAATGCATGGAGCACGGTCTGCACGTGCTGGTGGAGAAGCCGATCACGCTCGACAGCGAGGACGCCCGCAAGCTGATCGAAGTGGCCCGGAAGCACAACACGGTGCTCATGGTGGGCCACACGTTTGAGTACAACTCGGCCGTTCGCGCTGTGAAGCAGATGATCCGGAGCGGCGAGCTGGGCGACATTTATTACATTGACGCCATCCGCGCCAGCCTGGGACTCTTCCAGACCAAGGCCAACGTCGTCTGGGACCTGGCGCCCCACGATATCTCCATTTTGCGCTATCTGCTGGACGCCGATCCCGTCAGCGTCAGCACCCACGGCTCCAGCTGCGTGCAGGACGGCATCGAGGATGTGGCTTATACGACGCTGATGTTCCCCAACAACATCATGGCCCACATCCGCTCCAGCTGGCTCGACCCGTCGAAGCAGCGCCGCATCACCGTTGTGGGCAGCAAGAAGATGGTCATCTACGACGACGTGGAGCCGCTGGAGAAGATCAAGATCTACGACAAGGGAGTCAAGGCCATTCGCCACACCGACACCTTTGGCGAGTTCAGCTTCGCCTATCATTACGGCGACGTGGTCATCCCGTACATTCGCTTCGAGGAACCGCTGCGCGTCCAGTGCCAGCACTTCCTCGACTGCATCAACGAGGGCAAACAGCCCCAGACCGACGGCCACAACGGCATGGTCGTCGTCCAGGTCGTTGAGGCGGCCCAGCGCTCGATGAAGAACAACGGCGAAACCGTCGGCCTGTTGACCAACGGCCTCGCCACGGCCGCCGACCTGCGCGACACGAAGGAACTGGCCCATGCTTGAGACGCTCGAAAACGTCCTCATGGAAGAGCCGGCCTCGGTTGACGAGGGCGTCCGGCTCGGCTATCCGACGGGGCGCAACATCGCCGACCGGACGCTGCGGATCGGCCGCGGGGCGAATCTGCGCGCCGGCACCATCGTCTACGCCGGCACGGTCATCGGCGAGGGGCTGCAGACGGGCCACAACGTCGTCATCCGCGAAGAGAACGTCATCGGCGACAACGTGGGCATCTGGAGCAATTCGGTCATCGACTACGGCTGCCGTATCGGTAACAACGTCAAGATCCACAGCAACGTCTACGTGGCACAATTCACGACCATCGAGGACGATGCGTTTCTGGCTCCGGGCGTCTCTGTGGCCAACGACATGCGGCCGTTGTGCGCCGAATGCACTCATGCCGGCGGGCCGACGATCAAGCGCGGCGCGCGCATCGGCGTGAACGTCACCATCCTGCCGCGCGTCGTCATCGGCGAGTACGCGCTGGTTGGGGCCGGGTCGGTCGTCACCAAGGACGTGCCGCCCTATGCCGTCGTCTACGGCAACCCGGCCCGGGTGTCCACGTCGGTAGATGAGATCGACTGCCCGCTGCATCCCGGCGAGAAGGCGTATATCAACGGGCTGAAGAACAATTGCGGAGCGCGATAGCCGGCCGGTGGCTGCCGTCGAGAACGTGATGACCAGAGAGAGTAAGGCCGCCGATCGCTTGCGCATGGTTTGGGTGTCCCCGGTGACGCCCGACAAGCTCGATTCAGCGACGTGGATCGACACCACGCGCGAACTGCGCGCCCAGGGCGTCGATGTGACCCTGATCACCATCGGGCCGGGGGGCAAGCAATCCTACCGCGGCGTTGAGGTTCTCAGCATCCGCCGGCCCACGATCTACTTCCTCGGCCAGCTGCTGTTCCATTTGAACGTGCTGCGCTTTCTGCTGCCGCGCATGAAGGAGTATGACGTCATTCTCTTTCACCAGCTGTCGGCCATCTGGCTGCTGCCGCTGCGCCTGTTCGGTCGCCGCCGGCCGCTGCTGGTGATGGACACCCGCGACATGGCCGACTACGCGTCCGACAATCTGAAGGTGCGGATGCGCATTGCCCTGTTCAACCTGGTCACTGTCCTGGCGGCGCGCTATGCCGACGGCCAGCTGGCTATCACCACGCGCATGGCCGAACTGGTCAATATCCCGCCCGACCAGCTGTGGGGCATCTGGCCGTCGGGGGTGGAGACGGAGCGGTTTGCGGCCGCGGCCAAGGCGCGCCACTGGCCCCACGACAACGAGGCGATTCGCCTGATCTATGTCGGCGTCTTCCTGGCCAAGCGCAACCTGCTGCCGCTCGTTCGCGCGGTCAGCCGGGCGGCGGCCGAGGGGATGCCGTTCATTTTCAGCCTCTATGGCGACGGCCCGCTGAAGGCCGAGCTGGAGCAGGCGGCGGCGGTGAGCAACGGCGCGGTGCGCGTCGAGAAGCCGGTGCCCCATGAGATGGTTCCCAATGTGCTGGCCCGCGCCCACGTTGGCGTCACGTCCTTGCCGGATGTGGACGATGTCAAGTACGAGGCGTCCAGCCCGATCAAGATGCTGGAGTACATGGCCGCGGGGATGCCCGTGCTGGCCACCAGCAGCGCCTGTCATACCGACGTCGTCGGCGACGGCCGCTTCGCCTTCTGGGCCGACGACGTGGCCGAGGAGACGCTCCTGGACACGCTGCGCGACATTTGGGCCGCGCGGGCCGAGCTGGAGCAACTGGGCCGCGAGGCGCAGGCCGACATTCACAACTGGACCTATGCCGCCACGGCGAGCAAGATCAAGGCCGCGCTGACCTATGGCCTGAAGCGGGCCAACTACGGCCGCGCCACGCCCAACCGCGTGCGCGCCGAGACGCGCTGACGCTCGCGCGGACCAATTAACAGCGGGTGCGCAGCAAAGCGCCCACGAGCCACCTCACCAAGCATTAAAGCTTTCTGCGGCCGTCGCCCCAGGCGCGGCACGCGTATTCTAAACAAGGTAAGGTATTCACATGGAAATCCCATTCGTTGATTTGAAATCACAGTATCGACAGATTAAGGATGAAGTCGACGCGGCCGTTTTGGGCGTCATGCAGCGCGGCGACTTCGTGTTGGGCGGAGCGGTGGGCGAGTTTGAGCGCGCTTTTGCCGACTATTGCGGCGTTGCCCATTGCGTCGGCGTCGACTCCGGCTATTCGGCGCTGGAGCTCATCGTCCGCGCCTACGACATCGGGCCCGGCGACGAAGTCATCACCGCCGCCAACACGTTCATCGCCACGACGCTGGCCATCTCCAATGCCGGGGCGACCCCCGTGCTCGTCGATTGTGATCCCGAGACCTACAACATCGACGCCACGAAGATCGAGGCCGCCATCACGCCGCGCACCAAGGCGATCATGCCCGTCCACCTGTACGGCCAGACGGCCGACATGGACGCCATCACGGCCATCGCCAGGAAGCACGGACTGCGCGTCTTCGAGGACGCGGCACAGGCCAGCGGCGCCCGCTATAAGGGGCGCATGGCCGGCAGCCTGGGCGACGCGGCCGCATTCAGCTTCTACCCCGGCAAGAACCTGGGGGCCTATGGCGACGGCGGCGCGGTGACGACGAACGATCCCGAGATCGCCGAGAAGATCCGCCTGTTGCGCAACATCGGCCAGAAGATCAAGTACTTCCATGAGGTGAAGGGGTTCAACAACCGGCTGGATACGATGCAGGCCGCCGTTCTGGGCGTCAAGCTGCCTTATCTGGACGGCTGGAACGCCAACCGCCGCCGCGCGGCCGCGCAGTACGCCGAGCTGTTGGCCGATCTGCCGTTTGTCACGCCGGTGACGGCCGACTATGCTGAGCACATCTTCCACCTCTATGTCGTCCGCGTTGATAATCGCGAGGCGCTAATGGTCTATCTGAAGGACAAGGGCATCGCCACAGGGCTGCACTACCCCATCCCGATCCATCTGCAACCCGCCTATTCCGAACTGGGCCACGACGTCGGCGACTTCCCGATCACTGAGGAATACGCTGATAAAATCCTGTCGCTGCCCATCTTCCCCGAGATGGACGACGAAAAAGTGGCCCATGTCGTCGACGCCATTCGTTCATACTACGCCACCCAAACGGGGCATGAAAAAATGGCCGAGGCGGTGGCCGCCGACTAGAGATTCAGTTATGATGCCGCAGGCAAGGCCGCGCGATTGCGGCGCGGCCTTGCTTCCGGCAAGCGCGAGACAGATCAGCATGGCAGACATTAATTACCGTTCCCAATCCCTGGACGCAGCCAAATCAGAACGGCGCAAGGCGCGGCAAGCGGCCGAATGGACGCGCGAATGGTGGTTCATCCTGCTGGCTGTCTTGTTCTTCACCGAACTGATCGTGCCGTTTGTCCTGTGGCAGGCCGGATTGCCGGCCAGCACCGATTTCGTGAAGCACATCGCCGCCGGTGGCGTCGTCGGTGTCCTGTTCTCCTTCATGCTTCTGCGTGACCGCATCCCGCGCGCGATCCTGCTCATTTTGGGGATCACCATCATTTGGGGGATGCTGGCTTTGCTTGAGGGCCAATCGGTGTCGGCCACTGCCTGGGGCTGGTGGCGCTTCTTCAAATACCCGCTCATCGGTGTGTTTGCCTACCTGATCCCTCGCTGGCCGGCGAATTTCGCCCGCTGGTTTTTCTCGTTCAACGTCTGGTTGCTGGTGTTCCAGGTTGGCGTTCAGTTGGTCCAATACGCAATGGGCGTGCCACCGGGCGATAGCCTGGCCGGAACCTTCCCCTGGAAGGGTGTCGGCGCCTACAACATGTTTCTGTTCCTTGTTGTCTGCCTCAGCTTTGGTCACTGGCTGGAGACGCACAAATCAAGGGTTATGTTGCTGGTCATCTCGCTGGGCGTGGTCGCCAGCATGTTGAGCATCACCAAATTTTACCTGATCGCCCTGGTCGTTCTGGCCGCTGCCACGCTGGTTCTCTATCTTGTGCGGCGCGGGCAGTTTAGGCAGTTAATCATCTACATCGTGATGTTCGCTGCCAGCGCGGCCATTTTCCTGCCGCTTTACAACACATTCATTGCCAGCGCGCGCGGCCTTTCGCCGTTGCAGACGTATCTGACGCCGGGCTCCCTCGATGGATATCTATTCGGTGACGGCAAGGGGGACGAGGACGGCACCTATAACCTCGGCCGTGGTCTGGCAATCACCTATGCCTGGCAGCAGATATCGGGCGATCCGGTATCGACGATGTTCGGCTTCGGGCTGGGCAGCCGTACATCGAGCGTTGCCCTCAATGTAGCCGGGCGGGGGCTGGACGACGACATTTATGGCGGCGTCATCACCGCCAACCTCAGTTCATGGATCCAGGAATTCGGCATCGTGGGTATGGCCGTCTTTTTGATCATCTCTTACTGGATGTCGTGGAAGATGCTTCGCCACGCGAAAACCACCGACGACCCGTATCTGGCGACGGTGGAGTACGGTCTGACGCTGTACACCCTTTTCTGGCCGTTGTGGCTCTGGTATCAGAAGCCGTGGGTGTCGGGCGTGATGATGGTGCTCTATTGGGTAGGCATCGGCTATGTATTCCAGCAGATCTACCGACGCCCCAAGCGACGGCGCGGCTCGGCCGACAACGCCGGCCGGAATGAAAGCGGGGCCGCGGCGCGCACTTTCGACGCGCCCCTGTAGACGCGGCGGTTCGCGCGTCGCCGACAATCAGCCGGACGCCTGCGGGCCGCTCCGGCTTTTTTATTGCCTGTCGCCGCTCGGCTTCAGGATTATCGTAAGTCTGTTGGGCTACGATGACTCAGTGTGGATGCCGGCAACAGCCAGCGGCCGTGTGTGGCCCGGGGAGTCGGTTGCCCCACTTCCAATCTGAACACCAGCGAGGTTGGTTTG
Source organism: uncultured Ardenticatenaceae bacterium (assembly GCA_964398825.1). Lineage (GTDB taxonomy): Bacteria > Chloroflexota > Anaerolineae > Promineifilales > Promineifilaceae > Promineifilum. The sequence continues at coordinate 9,736 of CAYNOL010000013.1, read as the reverse complement.
AATGTCTGATAGACCGAATATTTTACTAGTCGTTATCGACTGCCTGCGCGCCGACAGGGCGTTCGACGATGACCGCACGGCGAAGACGCCAACCCTGCAGGCGCTGGCCGGGCGCGGCACGCTGTTCACGCATCTGATCACCGCCAACTCGATGACCATCCCGTGCATGACGACGATGTTCACCGGCATGTATCCCGCCCACCACGGCGTGCGGGCCATGGTTGGTTCGCGCGTGTCCGACAACGTGCCCTTGCTGGCTGAGATTTTGCGCGACAACGGCTATAACACCTACGCCGAGGCGACCGGCCCACTGAGCCAGTTCTATCGGCTCGATCGCGGCTTCAATCAGTATGAGTTCCGCGACGGCGTCAAGTCGCCGATGCTGGGCGAGTGGGGCGATCAGCTGATTGAGCGCTTCCGCAGCGGCGCGTTTGAGGAGCCCTGGTTTGCCTATCTGCACCTGTGGGGTGTCCACCGGCCGCGCCAGATTCTGCCCGGCTACGACACGCCGGAGTACGGCCGCACGCAGTACGACCGCGCCATCTCCAGCTATGACGCCCGACTGCGCGAGCTGTTCGACGCCATCGACTTCAACAACACCGTCGTGGTGCTGACCGGCGACCACGGCGAGAAGATCCCCGAGAACGCCCTGGAAAATCAGGTGGAGTTCTTCAAGAAGACGCTGAGCACCAAGGGCTCGGCCAAGAAGCCCACCCGCGCGGTGCAGCTCCGGCGCAAAGCCGTGGCTCTCATCCGCGAGACGTGGTTCAAGACGTCGCGTCTGCTCTATCGCGCCGGGGTCGTCGACAGCCCGCTGGCGACGGTCACCGGCCACGGCTACCATGTCTATGACTCGCTGGTGCGCGTGCCGCTGGTCATCTCCGGCGGGGCGACGCCCGCCGGACGGCGCGTCGGCCAGCAAGTGCGACAGATCGACATCCTGCCGACTATCCTCGAACTGGCCGGGCTGGGCGAGCAGACGCCGGAGACGGCCGACGGCCGCAGCCTGCTGCCGTTTGTCCATGGCGATACGCTGGAAGAGCGGCCGGCGCTTATCGAGACGTGCCAAAACTCCCGCGAGCCGTCCTCTTTCTACGGCGTGCGCTACGGTGGCTACAAATATGCCTTCGACGCCAACGATCCGAAGGTTCCCGAAGAGCTATATGACTTGGCGGCCGATCCCGAGGAGACGAAGAATCTGGCCAAGGCCATGCCCCAGAAGGCGGCCGAGATGCGCCGCCTGATCGAAGCCCACATCGCCGGCGCGGCCACGGGCGCGGTGGACATGACCGACGAAATGAGCGAGATGGAAATGGCCGGGTTGGCCGACCACTTGCGCAAGCTCGGATATGTGGAGTAGGCGGCCATGGTCAAAGGTTTCCTGAGTAAATTGCGCGGCGAACAGACGCCGGCCGCGCCGCTTCTGCCGGTCACGATCGTCTCCGGCCTGCCCCGCTCGGGCACATCGATGATGATGAAGATGCTCGAGGCGGGAGGTATTGCGCCGCTGACGGACGAGCTGCGCGCGGCCGACCGGGACAACCCCAAGGGGTATTACGAGTTCGAGCGCGTGAAGCAACTCGACAAGGGAGATACGGCATGGCTGCCGCTGGCGCGGGGCAAGGCGGTGAAGGTCATCTCCTTCCTGCTGCACCATTTGCCCCCCGGCGAGACGTATAAAGTCGTCTTTCTGCGCCGCAATATCGACGAAATCCTCGCCTCGCAGCGCAAGATGCTCATCAACCGGGGGGAAGACCCGAACGCGATGGACGACGCGCAGGTGGCCGCCATGTTCGAGAAGCATCTGCAGCATGTCGACCTCTGGCAGCAGCGCCAGCCCAATATCGATCTGATCTACATCCATTACAGCGACGTGATGTCCGAGCCGCAGACCGCCGCGGCCCGGCTCCAGCGTTTCCTGGGGCGCGACCTGGATGAGCAACGTATGGCCGAGACGGTTGATCCCGCCCTCTATCGCAATCGGCGGGCGGCCGTCGGCGCGGCCTGAGAATCCAACGCCCAAAGGTGAAACGATGAAAATCCTGATGGTCAACAGCTTCCACTATATGCGCGGCGGCGGCGAGCGCTATACCTTCGACCTGACGGCCCTGCTGGAAGCGCACGGCCACCAGGTCATCCCGTTCTCGATGGAGCACGAGCGTAATTTCCCGTCGGAGTATGACGACTACTTCGTCAGCGCCATCGACTTCCCGACCGAGATGGCCAAGCGCGACCCGCGCGCCATGGCCCGTGTTGTCGAGCGCATCATGTACTCGCGCGAGGCCAAGCAGAAGATGGAGCGCATTCTGGCCGACACCCAGCCCGACCTGGTCCATGTCAACGGCTTCATCCACGAGTTCTCGACGTCGATCCTGCCGCCGATGAAGGCCGCCGGGCTGCCCGTGACGCAGACGCTCCACGATTACAAGATCGTCTGCCCCAACACGACCTTCGTCTCCCACGACGAGGTGTGCGAGCGTTGCCTGGGTCACCGCTACTACAACGTCGTGCGCCACCGCTGCAAGCGCGGCTCGCTGGCTGCCAGCCTGCTGGCCGGGGTCGAGATGTATTTCCACGAGTTCGCCAAAACGTACGAGCCCAACATCGACGTCTTCCAGTCGCCCAGCGAATTCCTGCAGCGCAAGGTGATCGAGCACGGCGTCCGCAAGCCGGTGGTGGTCATTCCCCACTTCTTCGACCCCAACAACTTCCAGCCCTACTACGAGCCGGAGAATTACGTGGTCTACGTCGGCCGCCTGGTGAAGGTGAAGGGCATCATGACCCTGCTGCGAGCCATGGAGAAGACGCCACAGACCCACCTCTACGTCGCCGGTTCGGGCGAGCTGGAGCCGGAGATGCGCCGGTTCATCGCCGATCGGGGGCTGACCAACGTCACCCTGCTGGGCCATCTGAACACCGACGAACTGCAGACGTTGGTGCAGCGGGCGCTGGCCAATGTGCTGCCGTCGGAGTGGTATGAGAACTACTCGGCCACGCTGCGCGAGTCGCTGGCCTGCGGCACGCCGGTCATCGGCGCCGACATCGGCGGCATTCCCGAGCAGGTGACCGACGGCTGGAACGGCTACCTGTTCGAGCCGGGCAACGCCGACGAGCTGGCCGAGAAGATCGCCCGGCTGGTGGAGAACCCGGCTCTGGCCGTCGAGATGGGGCGTCGCGGCCGCCGCCAGGTCGAGATCGTCAACAGTCCGGAGACCCACTACCGCCAGGTGCACGAAGTGTACGACGCCCTGCTGCGCGGCGTGCCGGTCACCCAGCCCGCCCCGGCCGTCGTGCCCGCCCTCTAGGCCACCCCGGAGATATCATGCGCAAGAAGAAGATCGCCTTCATCGGCATTAAAAGCTTGCCCGCCAAGGCGGGCGTCGACGCTGTCGTCGAGAAGATCGTCAACCGCTTTGACCGGGAGCGCTTCGAGCCCGTCGTCTACGTCAACAAGGCCGAAGTGCCGGCCGACTTCGCCTATCCCGGCGTGCGCCTGGTGCGCATCACCACGCTGCCCGGCAAATATTTCCGCGCCACGTCGCTCTTTCTGTTTGCCGCGCTGCACGCCCTCTTTCGCGGGGATTACGATCTGATCAACGTCCACAGCGTGGAGACGTGCTTCATTTTGCCTGTTCTGCGGCTGCGCTATCGCGTCGTCAGCACGGCCCATGGCTTGTTGAGCCAGGAGCCGGCTGAGCTGAGCAAGTGGGGGTGGGCGCGGCCGTTGCTGCGCCTGACCGAAGTGCCGTTCATGGCCCTGTCGAACGCGCGCACCAGCGTCAGCAAGCCGGACAAAATTTATCTGGAATCGCGCTATAATAAACCGGTTGAATACCTGCCCATCGGCATTGATGAATTGAAACCGGACGTACAGCGCGCGCGAGACTTTTTGGCCCAACACGGTCTGGAGCCGAACGGCTATATGATCTTCACCGCCGGGCGCGTTGTGCCGCGCAAGGGGGCCCACTTCGTGCTGGAAGCGATGCAGGGCATGGAAGAGAACGAGAAGTTGCTCATCCTGGGCGACACGAGCCACGTGCCGGAGTATACCCAGCGGCTGAACGAACTGGCCGACGAGCGCGCCGTCTTCGGCGGCTTCATCGCTGACAAGAGCCTGCTCTATGGGCTGGTCTATCTGTCGAAGCTGTTCATCTTTCCCACGACGTACGAAGCCATGGCCGCCACGTTGCTGGAGGTGGCGGCGCTGCGCACACCGCTGGTCGCCAGCGACATCCCCGAGAACCGCGAAGTGCTGCCCGACCAGGCGCTCTTCTTCCGCTCGGCCGACGTGGCCGATCTGCGCGACAAATTGCGCTGGGCGTTGGCCAACCCCGACGCGCTGAGGGGGCTGACCGACCGCGCCTACCAGTGGGTGTCGGAGCATTATCGCTGGCCGGTGGTCATCGGCCGGTATGAGCAACTGTATGAGGAGTGGGCGAGCGCCGCCAACGGGCAGGCGGCGCCTGTGCGCCAGCCCGCCGGCGGCGGCAAGTGAGCGCGTCGTAAGAGGAATCGCTCGCAAGGTTGATCGTAATCCACGCCTGCTAATCTGGGTCAGTGTCGGTTGATTGTAAGGATCATCGTGGCGCGGGCGGCATGACCCCCGCGAAAATAGTTCAACATCGGGACAAATCTTGGGTGGAAACCGTCAGTTGTAGGAGCATGAAAAGAGCATGGAGCTGAGCACATATCTCTCGGTATTACAGCGGCGAAAGTGGATCGTCATTCTGAGCGTTCTGCTGGGGACGGCCATCGCCGCCGGCATTACCTTTTTATCGACCCCGCAATACGCTGCATCGACCACCGTTCGCGTGCTGACGATCGGCAGCGGCTCGGTCACGGCCGCGCGCCCCGATATCACCTACACGGAGCGCCTCGTCAACACCTATTCGCGCATCATCACCGGCAACAAGGTGCGCCGGCAGATCATGGAGCAGCTCGGCCTGGACGCGATGCCGACCATCACCGTGCAGTCCATCCCCGGCACGGAACTCATCCGCATTGGCGCCGAGGCTACCGACCCCGAGGACGCACGCGATATTGCCAACGCAGCCGCGGAGTTGCTGCGCGACCAGAACCGAGAGTTCTACAGCGGCGGCGCGGGCCAGACGCTGCAAGAGATCCTGGGCGAACAGTTGGCCCAGGCTGACTTGGCGCTGCAGGAAGCCCGTGAGAATTACGAAGAAGCGATTGAAGCGTCGCCGCAGAGCGAGACAGCCATCGCTGCCGCCCGTGAAGCGCTGGACGTGCGCGATCGCACCTATACCTCGCTGCTTAACCAGTATGAGGCGGCGCGGCTGGAAGAGACCCTGCGGGCTAACTCCATCACCATTGTCGAGGAAGCGCAGACACCCAACCGCCCGGCCAAGCCTCGTCACCTGGTCAACCTGGCCCTCGGCCTGGCCATCGGTCTCGTGTCCGGCGTCGGGCTGGCCCTGCTGGCCGAGAATCTGGACACGACACTCTACACGGCCGAGCAGATCGAGAACGCCACCCAAATGGAGACCGTCGGCCAGATCCCGGCCGCCAAGGATGCCCTGTCCATCGCCCGCCTGGGGGCCGGGCATTACCCGCAACTGGAATCTTTCCGGCGCCTGCGCACCAATATCCTGGCCTCGGGCGGAGAAGGGTCACAGGTGGCGTTGCTGACCAGTGCCAAGCGTGGCGAGGGTAAATCGACCGTGGCTGCCAACCTGGCCGTCACCATCGCCCAGTCGGGGCGCGAAGTGGTTGTCGTCGACTGTGACCTGCGCCTGCCGACGGTCCACAAGCTGTTCGACCTGCCCAACAAGCGCGGGTTGACCAACATCCTGGCCGGCGAGGTGCAGATGGACGAAGCCATTCAGTACAGCGCCTTCCCGCGCGTCCAGGTGATCACCAGCGGCCCGCTGCCGCCCAACCCGACGGAGTTACTCGGCTCCCAGCGCATGCTGGATCTGATCGATCAGATGAAGAACCATTTCGACTTCATCATCCTGGACACGCCGGCGCTGCTGTCGGTGGCCGACGCGGCCGTGCTGGCCCCGTCGGTCGACAACGTCATCCTCGTTGTGGCCCAGTCGCAGACGCGGCGCGGCGACGTGCAGACCGTCCGCCGCCAGCTGTCCAACGTGCGTGTCAAGTCGATGGAAGTGGTTGTCAACCGCGCCGAGCCGAACGGCAGCTACGCCTACTACGAGTCGGATACGAGATAAACGATGCGCGTTGATTTCATGGTCATTGGCGCCCAGAAGGCGGGCACGACCAGCCTGGCGGCCCAATTGGCGGCCCACCCGCAGATTTGCTTCTGTCGGGAGAAGGAGCCGGGGTACTTCCACAAGACGGAAGATTGGGAAGCAGGGCTCGACGCCTACCACCGCCTCTATAGCCCCCGGCCGGGTCAGATCTGCGGCGAAGCATCGACCTACTACACGTTCTTCCCCGAATTCCGGGGGACATACCGGCGGCTGTACGATTACAATCCGTCGCTGAAGCTCATCTACGTGATGCGCCACCCGGTGGAACGCGTCATCTCCCACTACACCCACAACCGGGTGCGCGAGATCGACATGCGGCCGCCCGAGCAGGCCGTCTTCAGCGATTCGCCCTACGTCGACCGTAGCCGCTATGGGGTGCAGATTCGGCCCTATCTGGAGCTGTTCGGGCCGGAGAACGTGCTGTTGCTTATCTTTGAAGAGTACACGGCCGACCAGATCGTCACGCTGCACCGCATCGCCGACTTTTTGGGCATCGACCCCAAGCCCTTTGACGCGACGGACACCACGCCGTTGCACCAATCCGTAGGCCAGCCCTATTTGCGGTCCGAGGCCGCACGGGCGTTCACCAAAACCGAGCTATTCCAGAAGGTGCGCGGCGTCGTGCCGGCGGCCATCCGCCAGCCTATTCGCCACCGCCTGATGTCGAACAAGATCGACGAAAAGCCCCACTTCCCGGCCGACGTCAAGGACGCGCTGTGGCGTGTGCTGGAAGACGACGTCCACACCGTTGAGCAACTGCTGGGGCGCAAGCTGAACATCTGGCGGCGCGGCTACACCGACGAGGCATAGCGCCCAACAACTGATACCATGCCATATAAACTGAAGTCATCGGATATCAACCTCCGGACGCTCTCATTCGGCGCGTTTCGGGTCTATAAGAATGCCCTCCAGAAGCTGGGGCGGCCCGGCCACACCGGCCCCAAGACCATCGTCCCCATCCTGGGCATCCAACGCTCGGGCACGAGCATGATGTACTGGGTCTTCGAGCGCGACATGAACGTGAAGGTCTATCGCGAGGCCAGCGAACTGTCGTCGCTCGACACGGTGGAGCAGATCCGGCTGAATCCGCTGCCTTCGGTGCGGGCGCAGATCGAGCGCCACCGCGTGCCCATGGTAGTCTTCAAGCCGCTGGTGGAGTCGCAGCGGACACACGAGCTGCTGGCCTCGCTGCCGGGGGCCAAAGCGCTGTGGGCCTATCGCCACTATCAGGACGTTGCCGCCTCTAATCTGAAGGCATTCGGCCCCGACAACGGCCTGAGCGATCTGCAGCCGCTTCTCAATAACGATCCCGACAACTGGCGCTCGCAGAACTCGTCGGAAGAGACGCGCGAGACGATCCGCCGCTTCTACGCGCCCGACATGAACCGGTTCGACGCCGCGGCCCTCTTCTGGTGGGCGCGGATGCAGCTGTTCTTCGAGCAAGAGCTGGACCAGCACCCCGACGTTCTGCTCAGCCGCTACGAGGACCTGGTGACCAACCCGGCTCGGACGATGCGCAACACCTACGCCTTTCTTGGCCGCCCCTATCCCGGCGATCACATCGTAAAGGACGTCAACGCCCAATCGGTGGGCAAGGGGCGCGTCTCCAAGCTCAGCCCGGCCGTCGACGAGTTGTGCGCCCAAATGCTCGCCCGGCTCGACCGGCTGAACGAAGCTGCCTCGGCCGCGCTGGAGGCCAAAAGCCAGGCCGCCGGTTTCCGCCATGCCATGGGGCAAGGAGACAGCATCTATGCTCGCTAACCAACAGGACAGCCCCATCTTCGTCATGGGTTACATCTATGGGGGCGCGAGCCTGCTGAGGACGATCCTGAAGCGGTTCGGCCGCGCCCCACGTCGCCTGCTCAATAACCTGGGTTTCCAGCGCTAGAGAGTTGACTGACCCCTGTCACCAGAGAACAGCCAAACCATGTCCACCACGCCCCCCCCTCGCGTCACCATCGGATTGCCGGTCTACAACGGCCGGAACTATCTCGTCGAGACCCTGGAGTCGATCCTGGCCCAGACTTATGCCGATTTCGAGCTGGTCATATGCGACAACGCCTCAACGGATGAGACGGAAGCCATCTGCCTGGAGTACGCTGCGCGCGACGAGCGCATCCGCTACCATCGCAACGAGGAGAACATCGGCGCGTCGGCCAACTACAACCGGGTCTTCGAGTTGGGGCGGGGCGTCTACTTCAAATGGGCGGCCCACGACGACCTGCTGGCCCCAACCTATCTGGAGCGCACCGTCGATGTGCTGGATCACCAGCCCGACGTGGTGCTGGCCTACACCCAGGCCAAGGCGATTGACAGCCAGGGGCAGGTGGTGAAGGTGTATCCGGGCAAGCATCATTACGCGTCGCCCGTGGCTCGCCGGCGCTTCTACGAATTCGTGCTCGACCCGCACCCGGTGGTGGCCGTCTTCGGGCTGATGCGCCGCGAGGTGCTCGGCCGCACCCGGCTCATCGGCAAGTATTCCGGCTCCGACCGGCCGCTGTTGAGCGAGATGAGCCTGCTGGGCAAGTTCTGCGAGGTGCCGGAGCACCTGTTCTTCTACCGCTTCCACGACGAGCAATCGTGGGGCGGCAACAAGTCGGCCCAGGCCCAGCAAGCGTGGTACGACCCGCGCCGGGCGGGGAAGGTCACCTTCCCGCAATGGCGCCTCTTGCGCGAGCACGTCCGCTCCATCGAGCGCGCGCCTATCAGCCTGGCGGATCGCGTCTCTTGTTATTTGTACATGGGCTACTGGATGCTCAAATACCGGCGTCAGCTGAGCCGCAACTTGTTGTTGCGCGATGCCTGATACCCATTCAATCATGCGGGCCGCGTTGCTCTGAATCGATCCCGGCCGGCAAATTTCACTGCAGGAGTCCACACTATGATCATTGTGCAAACTCCCCTCCGAACCAGTTTGTTCGGCGGCGGAACCGACTTCCCGGGCTACTACCTGGAACATGGCGGCTGCGTGCTGACGTCGGCCATCGACAAGTACATCTTCGTCACCATCAAGCGGCGCTTCGACAACAAATTGCGCGTCGGCTATACCCACACCGAGTTGGTCGATTCGGTTGACGAGATCCACCACGAGCTGATCCGCGAAGCGCTGCGGGTGACGGGCATTGACCACGGCGTGGAGATCACGACCATGGGCGACATCCCGTCCGAGGGCTCGGGCCTGGGCTCGTCCAGCACGGTCACCGTCGGCGCGCTGCATGCCATGTATGCCCTCAACCGGGAGTTGGTCATGGCCGAGCAATTGGCGAAAGAGGCGTGCCGGATCGAGATCGACGTGCTTGGCAAGCCCATCGGTATCCAGGACCAGTACATCGCCGCCTATGGCGGGCTGCGCTTCATGGAGTTTCTGCCGGGCACCGGCGAGGTACGCAGCACGCGCGTCAATCTGACCCCGGCGACCAAGCGGCAGCTCAACCACAACCTGCTGCTGTTCTACACCGGCGTCACCCGCAAGGCCGACTCCATCCTCTCCGAGCAAAAGG